>JAWXCN010000200.1:0-84384 GCA_034408725.1 Candidatus Hydrogenedentota bacterium | reverse complement strand
GGCAAAGGTCTGGCGTTTCTCACGGCGCTTTCACCTTTCACCTCGGCGGGCTCCTTTGCGTTCATGGGAGTTGGGGGGGCGGGCTTTTGGCATCTCCCGCTATGGCCTGTCTTCGGGCAGGGCGTGTTCTGCGCCATCGCGTTGCTCGTTGCATGGAAAATGATCCGGCGTCCATCGATGGACAGGAACTTCTCCACCGTTCCCACGCCACCGCCGCTTCCAGTTCCTGAATTGCCGTCAGCACCGGCCAGCAATGTCTCCATTGATTCGTCGTTCCCTGTGCCCGATGCGCCATGCGAACCCGCCAGCAACGTTTCCTATGCCGACAGCATACTGCCGCCGTGGCCGCCGGTGCCGGACAGGGTAAACCCGGTGTACGCGCGCGAAATGTTGCAGGTGCGGATCAACAACCGCATCACACCGCTCCGGTTTGTTGGCGGCCTTGTTCTCGTCCTTCCCGTCATGCTCATCCTCGCGGCGTCGCTTTCGGAAAACTTCGGCAACATTCGCGGAAGCGATGCCGCGCTCGCGATAACGACCTGGCTCATCGGCTTGATGGTGTTCATGGCCTTTGTATCACCGGCGATGAGCGCGACCGCCTGGAGCCGGGAGTACGAGCGCGAAACAATGGACCTTATCCGCACCAGTCTGCTCACGCCGCGCGAACTTGTCATGGGAAAAACACGCGCTGCATTGTCGGCCTGCGCGTTTCCATTGGTCCTCGCGTGCATCGCCTCGCTTCCCCTCTTCCCCTATGCGTTCGCGGGCGCGCACGCACTGCTGCAATTCATCCTCGGTGTGGTGTCCCTTTTCGTCACGATACTGCTCTGCAACGCCATCGGCACCCTGGTGGGTTTACTGAATCGCCGTTCCGCGACCTGCGTGCTCTATGGATACGTTTGCACAATGACGGTTCTGGCCCTTCCGTTTCTTATCGCCGTAGTTGTGCTACTTTTCTGGACGGTGACAACGGGGTTCCCCATGCCCGGCAACCCGCTTAATTTTTGGTTCTTCTCGCCGATAGTCGCGTACGGCGCGACGTTCAACAGTCTGGGCCGAGGCGCCGTGGCATGGTGGGCCATCGCGATGGGTGCGCATGTCCTGCTTGCGTTTTTCATTTTGCGCATCGCAGTCCGCTTGCTGGCCAAGCGTCACATGGCGGAGCGGTAACTGTGGTCGCGCGGGAACACGAATCCATGGTCAGCCGCTGGCTTCCTGTGACCGCCCTTGTCCGCCGCGAGTTGGTGCGCACACTGCGCACGAAGCGGTTCCTTGCCCTCATCGCACTCGGTTTCGCATTGAGTGGGATTCTGCTCGGCTTGAATTGGCCGAGAGAAGTATCCCGTCTGTCCACCGTGCGCGAAGTCGGTATCGGCATTCCCATGCTGGTGCTTGTTGGAATAGGCTGCCTCGGCATCGCGATGTTACCCGGCTACGCCGCCGCTGCAATCCGCGGAGAGAAAGACCGCGACACCTACGAAATGATGAGCATGACAATGCTCACGCCGGCGGGCATCCTGTTCGGAAAGCTGCTTAACGTCATCGGTGTCTTCGCGGTGATCGTGGTCACGGCGCTGCCGCTGATCGGAACAGACTATTTTTTGATGGGTTTGGAGTGGCAGCTTCTGTTGCCATTCGCGTTGCTGATGGTTCTGGCGCTGACCTGCGTGTCCGCCGGACTCTTTTGTTCCAGCATTGCCACCACCTTGCCCAGGGCCTTGGTCGGAACTTATTTGCTTATCGCCGTTCTGATGGGCGGTTACCTGATACCGCTGTATGTTTCCTTGGCGGTATATACATTTGCGTATGAAATGAGCGACAACTTTTCGGACTCTAACTTTTTGGACGTTCTCAATTTCCTAACGTCAATCACTCCGTTCGGTGCCCTTGAAGACTGGATCTTGAGTCTAAGTTTTTCACAGAGGCCTGTTCCTGGGATTTTCTTGTGCGGAGCACAGCAACTTATTTTTTCCGCTGTTTTGTTGTTGCTGACCTGGCTCATTCTCCGCCGCAATCCAGATCAAGGAAGCCGGTTTGTCGCACTGATCCGGCGAAAGCCGGCTAAGTCGCGGAAACCATCGCAAGCGCCTGTTGGAGCAATACCTGATCATCGCAACCCGATTTTCGTTCGGGAAATTCGTGCTTTGACGACGGCATGGCAGCGCGCGCGTCTTCGCGTTGTTCTGGTGACCCTCCTGGCGCTGGGCGTGTTTCTCATGACCGCATACACAATTCGAGAAGTGGGGAAATTTCCGGAAGTAACCAAATCTGACGAGATTTACGAAGGCGTTATTTTCTCCTGGGTCATGGGATTGATCGGAGTAGCGGCCCTTGTCGCTCCGGGGGTGAGCACGCCGCTCTGGGCGCGTGAGCGCGACAAGGATACACGCGAACAATTGATGATGACGCTGATGCGTCCGCGAGATATTGTCTTCGGCAAGTCCGGCGCCGCACTCTGTTTTACGATGACGGCAGTGCTGGTCGCGGCGCTGTCCACCTCTCCGTTGGTCGTAAGTCTGGCGTACGTCGAGAATGTTTTATTCAAAGTCGTATGTGGCGTCGCGACTATTGCGGTTACAGCATTCTGTGTCATAGCCATCGGTTCACAGGCCGCCCAACTTCGCGTAAATACCACCGCGTCCGTAGTACTTTCCTACGTGCTCGCCGCCGCGTATATATTGCTCCCTGCATTCCTGGTTACTCACGTGATTGAAGTAATGCGTCTTTTCGGTGCAGCGAACGATTTCCAAGTAAGAGCATTACTCAGCGCTTCACCCTTGTTAACGTGGTTGGACGCGATATTTCCCTACGCGTATTTTCCTCGAACACCATACAGGTCAGAAGTTGAAAACGTCCTATTCATTTCCTTCGTGCTTGCTGTTCACGCCGGTCTGGCGATTCTTTTACTCTTTGACTCTATTCGCGTGGAAGGGAGATTCAAGAATAAGGACCATTCGGCATGAAGCATATCGTCCAAACAATGGCAATCCTCGTCGTATTGATCGCAGTAGGATGTGGGGAAAGCCACGCGCCGGAAGTCGTCGTATATGTCGCGCACGACGAGATGTATTCTCGACCAGTGCTGGACACCTTTACTCAGAAGACTGGCATCATCGTTCGCGCCGTGTACGACACGGAGGCGTCAAAGACGACTGGATTGGCAAATCGTCTCATTGCCGAACAGTCCCGCCCGCGCGCGGACGTGTTCTGGAACAATGAAATCGCGCAGACAATCGTGTTGGCCAACAAAGGCGTGTTTGGGCCCTATCGCTCACCCTCTGCCAGTGCAATTCCGGACGCGTTTAAGGATTTGACAGGCATGTGGACCGGGTTCGCCGCGCGAGCCCGCGTCATCATCTACAACACGGACATGCTCACCGAACCGCCTGCTTCGATCATGGATTTTGTGAAACCCGAATGGCGCGGCAAACTCGCTATTGCCCGGCCACTGTTCGGCACAACGGCTACGCACGCCGCGGCCCTGTTCGCGGCATGGGGCGATGAACGCGCGAAAATTTTCGTTAGCGATCTCGTCTCCAACGATGTCGCCATTCTCGCGGGCAACGCCACCGTCCGCGATATGGTCGCGTCCGGCGAATTCGCCGCGGGCCTCACCGACACCGACGACGCGAACGGCGCAGTCATAGACGGAAAACCGGTGAAGTGGTTGTTCCCCGATCAGGAAGAGGGAGGGCTGGGCACGCTGGTGCTTCCGAACACTGTCGCGCTCGTAAAAGACGCGCCAAACGCCGATGCCGGCAAGAAACTGATCGATTATCTGCTCGGCCCTGAAGTCGAAGGATCGCTTGCGCGCGCGCGCTCGATCCAAATCCCTTTAAATCCGTCCGTGGAATCACCGCCCGAGGTGCCGCACATGTCGTCAATCCGCGCCATGCAGGTTGATTTCAACGATGTTGCTGCAAAGATGGATACCGCGATGGACTTTTCGCGGAATACATTTAATCAATGAGCCGAGTGCCAGTGGGACGCCGGTCAATGTTGCTCGCGCTGCTCGCGGCTTGCGCTTGTCGTTGTTGCGCCTTTGGCAATGCTCATCACGCAAGCACTGTCGAGCGGCCGCGGTTACGATTCCGTACTTGTCTCTCAGCGTCAATGGACCCTGCTTCTGCGCACGGTTGGACTCGCGTCGGCGGTGACGCTATTCTCGTCATTCATTGGCGCGGGAGCTGCATTCTTGTTGCAACGCCTTTCTGCTGCCGCACGGTATGTCGTCGCGTTCGTGCTCACAATGCCACTTGTCGTACCGCAACATATCATGGCAATCGCGTGGGTGGATGTCCTCGGCAGAAACGGCTACCTCGCGCAGTTTGTACACATTGCCTTGCCGGGCACAGCGCCCGCGCCATCACCATTCAACCTATTCGGCGCAATCTTTATTTTGTCACTGACTGCGTTTCCGATTCCGATGATCGCCACGCTTGCGGGTCTGCACCGATTCGATCAAAGGCTTGCGGAAGCCGCGCGTGTAGGCGGGCAACACGGCGGCATTTTCCTGCGCATAGCCCTGCCACTGCTATTGCCCGCAATCGCTACTGGCGCGCTCATAGTATTCGCCCTTACCGCTTCGTCATTCGCCGTGCCGTCCTTGTTACAGGTCACCACTTACGCCGTAGAGATTCACGCGAGCAGCTCCATGTTCGACTACGCCTCAGCCACCGCGCAGTCGCTTCCGCTACTGGCATTGAGTGCAATGGTGTTTATCGCTTGGTCCGTGTACGTGAAGCCGCGTCACGCATGGCTTAGCGGCTCGCAACGGTCCATTGCGATTCAGCCATCACCCACCGTGTTTACTATTGCATTGTTATTTTTGCTTGCAACTATCACGTGCATTGTGCCGGTCGCCGCCCTCTTCGTTCGCTCGCTGCCATTGCGCACCTATGCCTCGGTTTGGGCGACTGCGCACGACGAAATTTTCAATGGCATCGTGGTGTCGGTCGTAGCCGCGTCCGTTTTTACACCCATGACGTTCGCGCTCGTGTGCCTCTCGCGGCAACCCGTGTTACGCCGAATTCTAAACACGGTGGCGCTCGCGGCATTCATATTGCCGGGTTCGCTGGTGGCGCTGGGAATGATTGGCGTGTGGAACCGCTCGGGCTTGTTTGGCGCGGTGTACGACAGTCTTCTAGTCCTCGTGTTGGCCTGCGGCACACGCTTCTTCGCGCTGGGCGATACATTGTTTCCCGCCGCTTTCGCGGGACACTCCGCGCGCATGCAGGAAGCCGCGGCCGTTGCGGGCCTGACCTGGTGGCGAAGCCTAACCATGATCGTGTTACCTTTGACGCTTCCGCTCATCATTGTAGTGTGGGTGTTATTCTTCGTATTTTCCCTCGGCGAAGTGGATGCAGCCGTACTGCTTTGTCCGCCCGGCCAGAGCACGTTCGCGGTGCGGCTATTTTCGCTGATGCACTACGGACCGGATTCGTTCGTCGCGGCGCTGTGCATATTAACAATCGCGAGCGTCGGGACTGTCGCAGCCTGCGGCGCAACCGCCGCATATGTAATTTCCCGCAGGGTGCATCGTCGTGCTTGAACTCGATGGCGTACACAAGAAGTTTGGCAGCCGCACCATCGTGGCAAACCTCACCGCGCGTGTCGATGCTGGTAGCGCGCTCGCGCTCATCGGCCCCTCCGGCAGCGGCAAGACGACGATGCTCCGGCTCATCGCCGGACTGGAAACAGTCGATGCCGGGAAAATATCAATCGGCGGACGCTCCGTTTCGTCGCGCAGTGTTCACGAACTGCCAGAGACGCGCGGCATTGGCATGGTCTTTCAGGATTTTGCGCTCTGGCCGCACATGCGCGCGGAAAAGCATCTCGAGTTCGTCTTGCGCGGACGCGGCATTGCCCGTGCTGAACGGCTCGATCGCGCGCGCGAGATGTTGTCGTGGTTGCAACTCGAACATTGCGCAAAGTCGTATCCCGGAACCATGTCCGGTGGCGAACAACAGCGGCTCGCGCTTGCCCGTGCCCTGGTCACCCAACCGCGACTGCTCCTCCTCGACGAACCATTTTCAAACCTGAACAACGCGTTGCGCGAATTGATTGTCGCCGAACTCCTGCGCCGAATGCGCGAAGAGAAAGCAGCGGTAGTATTGGCCACCCACAACCCATCCGACCCGATACATCTGAATGCAACGGAAATGGAATTTACGTAGCGCCCGGCTTCCACGCCGGGCGTCCTGTTCCTATTTTGCTCCCGCGAATAAAAAAAGAGGGCCTCGCTTCAGCAGAAGCGAGACCCGCAATAAATTGACCGCTTACATTGTGTTAGCTGCCGGAATCCTTGCCGTCAGATTCACCGGCTTTCCGGAGCCCGAGTTCATGGTCGAGCATGAATAACCCTTCTGGTGAATTCCCAACAAGCTCGAGACGTTTACGGATATCATCCGCAACTTTTTCCTCTTCCACCTGCTCGGTCACGAACCATTGCAGGAACGTGCTCGTCGCGTGGTGCGACTCCGAAAGCGCAAGGTCCATCAGCTTGTAAATGGCCGTGGTAACAGTTCGCTCATGCGCGAGGGAATCCTCAAACACCGACAATACCGTTTTGAAATCCGTCGGCGGTTTGGCGATAGCGTCCAGCTCGATGCGTCCACTGATATCGCCGATATACGCGTAGAACTTGATCGCATGGTCCACTTCTTCCTTGACCTGCAACCGCATCCAGTTCGCAAACCCGTTCAGGTGCTTGTGCTCGAAATGCGCCGCCATCGCCGCATAGACATACGCCGAATACAGCTCAAGATTGAGCTGCTTGTTGAGCGCTTTCTCGAGGTTTGGGCTGATCATAGAAACCGAAGGGCCTTACCCTTTGTCAGAAACAGGGCCAATTGCTGCAAAAACGTGTACCCGGGGCCGATCACCGCCGTGCGTGGCTGAGAAATGACGTTGATGTGTTTCATTGCGGGTCTATCTCCTTTTGTTGGCCGGATGCGTCACGCTAGCACAGCTTACTCCAAAGCGTCAATACGACAGCCATTGAGGTAGTGTCTCAGTTTGAAAAAATCCACGGATGACACGGCATAAACTTTGTGGCATACTTGAGTCATGCCTAAACGCTCAAGCAAAAGCCAAGACGCGAATCAGATCGCCGCGCGGTTGGTTCAGAATACTATCGACAAGACGGAGCAGGCCCCGCCAGAGAAGAACCCTGCCGCCGTTGCCTTGGGCCGTCTTGGTGGACTCAAGGGCGGCAAGGCTCGCGCGGAATCGTTGTCGGCGACGCGGCGTAAGGCTATAGCGAAGAAAGCGGCTAAGGCTCGCTGGAAGAATTAGCCTCAAACGCTATTTCGAGATTTTGGCCGCGTCGAGGCAACACCTGATTTATCATCTGTAAGAATTTTTGCCATCCATTGCCGTTTGCAAGAGCCAAGCGCTGAAACATCAGCAAGGCGTGCATATGCTGGGCGAGCATCGGATCTCCAATATCTTCCGTCAAAAACTGATGAAGCGCGTTTGGCCTATTCCCTTTGTCATTTTTAGGTGTTTTGCGTTCTAATTCTGCGAGAACGCCAGGCCCTAACCGCTCGTACACTAGATCGCGTGTGTAATGCGCTACTACGCTGAATCGATTCTTCTGCATGCCGGGCCATTGCCACCCTTTGAGTTTATAAATGTTTTCGTAAAACTCATCTGGAAATTTCTTTGCCCATGCCGCCAATTCTTTTCTTATAACCAGATCGAGGTAGGCTTGTAGTGCATTTTGAGGGCGGATTTTTTCGTAGCCTGTTACTTCATCAATTAGCGCTACAATTCCTGTTTGTGCCAACGCCCGAGTAAGTAATTCGGCCTTCTGGGCTTTTGGATATTGCCCGCGCTGCAATGCCCCTGCTTCTCTCGCTTTGAGCCAAATATCACAAACGATTGGCAGGACTGACGCATCGTAGGCACGGACAAGCCTATCGTTATCCATATAAATAATTGGAATAAGGGGCCCACTATCTAAATCGTTTCCAATGAAAGGCTTAAGCTGACTTGGAGCCAAAAAAATAGGCAAAGAGGTCCCTCCTTCCTCCATCATTTTCGCCCGGAGCCGCGATGCGCCGCTGCGACTACCCAGAACGGCTTTTGAAATGCCTGTTTCGGTAAGTACTCTTTGAATTCCGTTCTTTCCGCTGATTACGGCGCAAGGTAATTTAACGCCACCCAGATTAAGAACCCCCTTATATGGGAGCGCTTTCGGCGTTTCATCCGATGCGCTTTGCGCTTGTGCCCAGCGAGACTGCGCGGCCGCTCTTGCGATCTGCCTCCTTTCTTCCGAAGTTAGCTTCGCCGCGCGAGCCAACCCACCTTTTGCTTTTCCCTCAGCTTTCATTAGGTCGATGCGTTCCATGATGCATGCACTCCCGTAGGTTATGCTTGCATAGTAGCGCATTTATAGATAGAATGCAAGCATTGCAATATAAATGCTTGCATTTTCTTGACCGCTCAAGCATAATATCCTTATTGGAGGTCCACGCATGAACCGCTTGAGCAATCAGGAGCGCGCAAAAATCATCGGATGCCTTGTTGAAGGCAATAGCATGCGTTCCACTTCCCGCATGATGGACGTGTCGATTAACACAGTCACGAAGCTACTCGTTGATGCGGGAACCGCATGCGCAGTTTATCACGACGCGAATATTCGCAATCTGGCAAGCAAGCGCGTTGAATGCGATGAGGCATGGTGTTTTTGCGCCATGAAGGAAAAGAATGTTCCAGCCGAAATGAAGGGCGTGCTGGGCCTTGGTGATGTGTATACATGGGTTGCGATTGACTCTAACTCTAAGCTGGCGATCTCGTGGCTTGTAGGCCGCCGTGACGCACAGTACGCGCATGCATTCATGTACGACGTTGCGGCACGATTAAGCAACCGCGTACAACTATCGACCGATGGACACCACTGCTACCTTGAGGCCGTCGAAGCGGCTTTTGGATGTGAAATTGATTACGGAATGCTGATAAAGGTGTTTGGTGCGCCCTTGGGTAAAGAGTCTGACCGGCGCTACAGCCCCGCAGAATGCACGGGAACGAGCAAGCGGCGCGTATCAGGCAATCCCGACCAGAAGAATATCAGTACGGCATTTGTTGAAAGGCAAAATCTGAGCATGCGCATGGGAATGCGGCGCTTTACACGGCTTACGAACGGGTTCAGTAAGAAGATCGAGAACCTCGAACACGCGGTAGCCCTTCACTACATGCACTACAATTTTGCGCGAATCCATAAGACTCTGCGGATTACTCCGGCAATGGCCGCTGGCGTGTCCGATCACGTCTGGAGCCTTGAAGAAATTGCGGCGCTTTGAAAATGAGACACTACCGCCATTGACCCGGTGCGGCGTCAGCCGTACACTGCGGCATCTAATTCTGGGGAGCCAACCATGCGTGTACGAATCTCCGCCCTGGCCCTGTTGCTCATTGCAAGCTGCGCGACCTCGCCCAACCCAAGGGGTATAGACGAAGCACTGGGCATCGGTCCTGACGAGTTTTTGGTAATGGCCGCGGTCGGTCCGCAGGACGACGGCACTTACGTCGTGCCTACGACGCAGCGCATCGAGCCCGCGGGCGAACAAATTCTGTTTCCCGGCCGGCCGGTGGACCTCGCGTTAAGCCCCGATGGCGCGCTACTCGCCGTGAAGGGTAAGAACGATGTGATTTTCATCAATAGGGAAACGAAACAAATCGCGCAGACCTTGAAACTTCCATCTGGCGGCAACAGCTTCTGCGGGCTCGCATGGTCGCGCGACGGAAACATTCTATGGAACACTTCGCCGGACCAGTTTCTTCGCGGCGCAGTGCGCAAGCCAGACAACTCATTCGCATGGGAGATTGAGATTTTGTTGCCAGGCCCCGGCGACAAGAATTCCAGTCCCGGCGGGTTGACGCTCGGCGAAAATGGGCTCGCTTATGTGACCCTGAGCCGGAACAATTCCGTTGGCGTCATCAATCTCGAAACAAAATCGGTTGAAATCGAAATACCCGTCGGCATCGCGCCGTACACGGTATTGGCGCACGGCGCGAAGTTATACGTCACGAATTGGGGTGGCCGCCGCCCGCGCGAGGGAGAAGTGACGGGACCCACCGCCGGTAGCCGCGTGCTCGTCGATCCGCAAACGGGCATAGCTTCATCGGGAACGGTCTCCGTCATAGATCGCGCAACCCGCGCAGTGACAGCGGAAATTGAAGTTCAGTTGCACCCCAGCGAAATGGCTCTGTCGCCCGATGGCTCGCGCCTCTACGTCGCCAACGCTAACAGCGACACGGTTTCAGTCATCGATACCACTTCTGACACCGTGATTGACACGCTGGGCGTGAAACCAATGGCGGAACTCCCGTTTGGTTGCGCGCCAAATGCGCTCACCGTTTCCGCGGACGGCAACACGCTATATGTGTGCAACGGCGGCAACAACGCTATTGCGGTGGTCGATGTAAACACCAAACGCGTAACCGGGCTGATTCCCACCGGCTGGTACCCCGGAGCGATACTTCTTAACGAGAATACCTTGTACGTCGCGAATACCAAGGGTGTCGGCAGCCGGAATGAAAAAGCAAACCCGGAGGAAAAGAAGTCGCGCTTTGGAGAAAACTGGTCCGGCTTCAATTCGCACGACCACCTCGGTTCGCTTTCGATCGTCAATGTGCCAACGCCGGCGGAATTGGAGCCATACACGACGCGCGTCGCCAGCAACATGCGGCTTCCGCGCATCCACGAACAATTGACGCTAACCAAGGGTGAATCGCGCACCGTCCCCGTGCCCGAAAGGCCCGGCGACGTCTCTCCAATCAAACACGTGCTGTACATCATTAAAGAGAACCGCACGTACGACCAGGTCTTCGGCGACATGCAGCAGGGCAACGGCGACCCGCGGCTGGTGTTGTTTGGCCGCGACGTCACCCCGAACCACCACGCGCTCGCCGAGCAGTTTGTGTTGCTCGACAATTTTTACTGCAACGGCGTGCTCAGCGCGGACGGCCATCAATGGAGCAACGAAGGTTTCGTAACCGACTACCTCGAAAAAAGTTTTGGCGATTTCTCCCGCAGCTACCCCTACGACGGCGATGACGCGCTGGCCTATGCATCGTCGGGATTCATCTGGGACTACGTATTGCGCGCGGGCTTGTCGTTCCGGTGTTACGGGGAATTCGTCAAGGCTAAGATCGAACCTTCATCAGCGACGTGGACGGACATCTATAACGACTACAAAAACGGCACGCGGAACGTCTCCATTCGCGCGACCACGGAACTGCACACGCTCGAACCCTACCTCTGTCCCGAATTTATCGGGTTTCCAGGTAAGGTGCAGGACGTATACCGCGCCCAGCATTTTATTCGAGAGCTGAAAGAATTTGAAAAGAACGGCAACCTGCCGAACTTCATGATCATGTTGTTGCCCAACGATCACACTTCGGGCACCCGCGAAGGAATGCCCACGCCCCGCGCCGCCGTCGCCGATAACGACCTTGCGTTGGGGCAAATTGTCGAAGCCGTGAGCCACAGCAAGTATTGGCCGGAGACCGCCATCTTCGTGGTCGAAGATGATCCGCAGGCGGGGCTGGACCACGTGGATGGGCACCGCACCGTTGCGCTTTGCATCAGCCCCTATGTCAAGCGCAAGACCGTCGACAGCACGCACTACAACCAGAGCAGCATGCTGCGCACGATGGAACTGATTCTCGGGTTACCGCCCATGAACCAACTCGATCTCGCCGCGAACCCGATGGACAACTGCTTCATGAACGAACCGGACCCGGCCCCATACATCGCGGTTCCGAACAACATTCCATTGGATGAAATGAACCCCAAACTTGCAACGCTAAGTGGCAAGCAACTGCACTATGCGAAGCTGTCACACGAACAGCCGTTGGACGACATCGATATGGCTGACGAAACGACGTTTAACCTGATTCTGTGGCACGCCGTAAAAGGTTATGACACACCCTATCCGAAGCTGGCCCAGCGCCGGCAGGTCGGCGCGGAACATTGGCCCGGCATGAACGCGCAGAAAGACGGCGATGATTGAACTCGCCATCCCGCGCAGATTCGAAAAAGTCGCCGTAGCGCCGATTGCTAGTGTCATGAATCGCAAATCCTTGGCAAAAGTCACACGCTTAATCCGATCTTAAAAGTCCCCGTGAAGGGGGATTTCATAATCTGATCTTCAAAGTCCCCCTTTGAAGGGGGATTTAGGGGGATGTAAGGTCTGATTTCCAAACTGCATATCGAACGAATCTCAAACTCAGGACACTAGCTGCTTGTCCGAAGCCGTGGGTGTGGCGCCATAACCGCGAGAACGGTTGCGGGCGAATCCGAATTGTTGGTGATTGCGTGCAACACGCCCGCGGCCGCGATGGCGGTGTGCCCAGGCGGCAGCGGCTGCACCACTTCGCCGATTTGAACGTCGCAGGTGCCGGTCAGGCCGTGGTAAACCTTGTCCTCGTCATTGTGAACATGAGGACGCTGGCTCTGGCCAGGTAGCAGGCAATACACGTCGCAAAACAGTCGGTGGGACTCGTAGAGGTTTACTTTTTGGTACTTTTCGTTTGAAAAATCGTTTATTGAAATTGAGTCGAAAACCGGTCCGTTCATGAAATCCTTGCTCCTTCCCGACGACGATCGATGGATGATTCTATCAATTTTGTTCTGGTACTGGCGCGTTTTCCGTTATTTCTCCCGGTCTTTGATAAAGCCAAAGCGAACTCTGCTAGCGCACTCCAAGGCCTTGAACTGCGGTAGCGCCTTGGACTGCGGTAGCGCAGTCCGCTTCGGACGCAGCTACCGCTTTCAATTCGGATGGCAATTGGTCTCTACCAGTCCACCGACCGGCTACCCACTCGAAGTAAAAGCGGCAGCTACCGCTTTCAATTCGGATGGCAATTGGTCTCTACCAGTCCATCGACCGGCCGCCCACTCGAAGTAAAAGCGGCAGCTACCGCTTCCGCACTCCAAGGCTTTGGACTGCGGTAGCGCAGTCCGCTTCGGACGCAGCTACCGCTTTCGATTCGGATGGCAATTGATCTCGACCAGTCCATCAACCCGCTGCCCACTCGAAGCATAAAAGCGCGCCCACTGAGCACAGGTCCTCTTGAAGACAACGGCGTGCGCGCATTGTTACACTCCGCGTGGGGAGAATCACAAATCGATGTGGACTCAACGGCTCGATCCATTGGGCATGCTCGCGCTGTCTGCCGGGGCTGCTTCGCTGCCCATTTTGTTCCTGTTCTGGGCGCTTGCGATCCGGCGCATGAAAGGGCATTGGGCCGCGCTTGGCGCGCTCGCCATTGCGCTGTTGGTTGCCGTCGCGATATTCCGCATGCCGGTTGCGCTTGCCCTGTTGTCTGCGGCGCAAGGCGCGTGCTTCGGATTGTTTCCCATCGGATGGATCGTTTTTTCCGCGGTGCTCTTGCACACGATCATGGAACGCACCGGCCAGTTCGACGCGCTTAAATCTTCCATATCCGATCTCACCACCGACACGCGCATACAGGCCGTGCTCGTTGCGTTTTCCTTCGGCGCGCTTATCGAGGCCTGTGCGGGCTTCGGCGCGCCCGTCGCCATTTCCGCGGGCATCCTCGCCGCGCTGGGCGTTCCACTCATCGACGCCGCCGTGCTATGCCTCGTCGCCAACACAGCGCCGGTAGCGTTCGGAGCAATCGGTATTCCGATCATCACCGCCGCGGCCGTTTCCGGAATTGACGCAATGTCTATTTCGCAAATGGTCGGTCGCCAGTTGCCGGTCTTATCGGTGATCGTGCCGTTCTATGTAGTGGGAATCATGGCAGGCAGGCGCGGCATACGCGAGACCTGGTCCGTATGCCTGATCGCCGGTTTGTCGTTTGCCGTGACACAATGGTGGACGTCGAACTATCTCGGCCCAACCTTGCCGGACATACTTTCAGCATTGGCCTCAATGATTGCAATTGTCGCGTGGCTCGCGTGGAAACGCCGCGCCGCGCCGGGCGACCCGGAACGCCAATCCCGCGCCCGCGTGCTGTTTGCATGGAGTCCATTTCTGATCGTCTGCGTGCTCATGATCGTGTGGGCGTTGCCAGACGTCAAAAAACTGCTCGACGAAGCCACCGTCATCGTGAAAGTACCTTGGTTAAATGATGCCGTAGTTTCGCCGTCCACGGGTCAACCCATTAAAGCCGCATATACCGTCAATCTGCTTTCCGCCGCGGGGTCGGCGCTGTTTCTCTCGTGCATCATCACAGCCATCAGCCAGGGATTCCGGGGCGCGGTTTTATGGTCGTTATACGTCGAGACGATGAAAAAGATGCGCTATCCGCTGATAACTGTCGCCGCGCTGTTGGCGTACGCCTATCTCGGCAATGCTTCCGGAATGACAGTAACGCTCGGCACGTTCATTGCCGGTACGGGCATGCTCTTTCCGCTGTTCGCGCCATTGCTCGGGTGGATTGGTGTTTTCATCACGGGGTCGGACACTTCGTCAAACGCGATCTTCGGAAAGCTCCAGGCCGTTACCGCCGAGAAGATCGGAATCAACCCCGTGCTCACGGTCGCCTCAAACGCAAGCGGCGGCGTCGCAGGAAAAATGGTTTCGCCGCAATCCATCGCGGTCGCCGCCGCGGCCACGGGTTTGGTCGGACAGGAGGCCGTCCTGTTTCGACGGACCATTAAGCATAGCCTTATCCTGGTATCGGTGGTCATGGTGCTCACGTTCATGCAATCGAATATTCTGTCGTGGATGGTGCCGATAGCGAGCGCGACAAAACAGACAGCCGCAGGCGACGCCCATGCCGTCAGGGCGGCAATCGTGCTTACCGGCGGACTGCTCGCGGCATTGTCGATTGCTTTCGCAAGTCGCTCCCGCGCCAGAACGGCCGATCGCTCCGCATCCGCGGATTAATTGGAGGACACCGCGTGATCGAAGTCACCGATTTTCACAAAGCCTACGACGGTACACTTGCCGTCAATGGCCTGACGTTTGATGTGCAGCCGGGGCAGGTGCTCGGTCTGGTAGGCCCGAATGGCGCGGGAAAGACAACGACATTACGCGCCATGTGCGGCATCATTCCGCCGACTCGCGGCAGTCTGCGCATTGGGACGCACGACGTGCGCGAGGAACCGATTGCGGCCAAGCGCCTGCTGGCGTACGTGCCCGACGATCCGAAGCTCTTCGACGTGCTGACCGTTTGGGAGCATTTACGGTACACAGCGGAGGCCTATGACGTAGCGGACTGGAGAACAGAAGCCGAACACCTGCTCGAACGTTTCGAGCTCACCGAAAAAAGAAAAGCGCTGGGCGCGGAGCTGTCACGAGGCATGCGTCAAAAACTGGCGCTCTGCTGCGCCTACCTGCACGCCCCGAAAGCCATCTTGCTCGATGAGCCGCTGACGGGAGTTGACCCGCACGGCATCCGCACGACCAAGGATTCAATCCGTGAACGCGCGGCGGACGGATGCGCGATCATTATGAGCTCGCACATCCTGGACCTTGTCGAGGACTTGTGCAGTCATCTGCTGATACTCAATCGCGGCGAATGTTTGTATCTCGGCCCGCTTGACGAAGCGCGCAACGCGTTCGCGGACCTTGCCGGCGGCGAATCGTTGGAAGAAATTTTCCTCCACGCCACGCGCAAGCCTGCATCGCCGGTTTCGGAGAAATCGTAGCCGTGCTCATGCCGCGCGCATTGTGGGTTTTGAAATGTCTGGAAATCCGCGGATGGGCCCGCCGGTTTCTGCGGCTGCTTAAGCGCCCGGCGGGCATCCTCATTCTGATTTGTTACTTCTTCATGTTCGGTCCGGCAATGTTAAGCGGTTTAGTGATGGAACGGGATGAATTGAGAATACCGGCGGAATGGATTGCGCGCGGCGCGCCGTTGGGCCTCGCGTTGATGTGCCTGATAGTCCTGCTCCGGCCGGGAATGCGGTTTTCATTTAATTTCAAACCCGCCGAAATCGATGTGTTATTCACTGGCCCCTACACGCGCCGGCATTTGGTCACCTATAAACTAGTTGGCAATATCAGCGGCGCGCTTTTTATTTCGCTGATCATGTTCGCTGCATCGCTCGCGTTTATACCTTCCCGGTTACCCATGTTTTTAGGAATGTTTCTGGGGTTCCTGTTTATATTTTTGTTTACCACCTTGTATGGAACGATATTGCAGGCGGTGTCCAGCAGGATACAATTCGTCGGATATGCAATTTCCGGCGCGCTGGTGTTCGCGGTGGGATACTCGATGTACGCCGTCTTTAGCGATCTCGCGAGCGCCGTTGGGATGACGCCCGCACCGGCGCTTCTTTTCGACGCCGTTTTCAATCACCCAGTTGTGAAATCGATCAGCCTTCCGTTCATTCCTTTCGCGAATGTTATGGCGGGAGGGCCGGTATTGGCGCTGTCGACGTGGGCTGCGGTGTGCGTCGCGATGATTGCGCTCGAGTACGTGCTCATTATATGGCTGGATGCCGACTACATGGAATCCGCGATGACACGCAGCGCACGCCAGTATGAAGCGCTCGAGCGTTTCAAACGCGGTCAGGTGATGTCCTATAGAACCTCCACGCGGCGGCGCAACTGGACCCTTCCCAGCCTTCCCCGCTGGGGCGGTTTCGGTCCCATTGCGTGGCGGCAATTGCTTGGAGCTACCCACAATTGGGGCCGGGTAATCCTTCTGTTATATATCGTCTGCGTGGCTGGAGGATTGGCGCTGCCGCTGACGGAACATCGCGAAAAGCTGGGCAACCTTTCGCTGCCATTGCTCCTGGGATTCCTGGCATATATCTCCATCCTTGTCACGAATCTGTTCCGGTTCGATTTCCGTTCCGAGATCGATACGATGGATTCGCTGAAGACTTTGCCGGTGTCGGCGGCGACCGTGTCTCTTGCCCAAATCACGGCCCCGGTAGTGCTCATGTGCAGCATCTATTTAGCGTTCGGACTCGGTGTGGCCATTGCCGTGCGGCGGCCCGAGATTGTGCTAATCGTGGCCGTCCTCGCCCCGTCCTTCGCGGCATTGCTCATGGCCGTAGAGAACCTGACGTTTTTGATATGGCCCGCGCGATTGGGTCACCAGGGAAATTTGGACGCGAAAAGCCTGGGACGAGGCTTCATTTCGTTTCTGGTCAAGATTGTAATTCTCGCACCTGCTTGCGGGATTGCCGTGGCGGTGGCGTTCGCAAACCGTTGGCTATTCGATTCGTGGGCGCCGGGTTATTTTTTCGCAAGCGTTATTCTCGGGCTTGAGGCGGCGCTTGTCGTTCCATTTGTGGCGAGCGCGTACGCGAGGTTTGATCCCAGTATCGATACGCCACCTTAGATTAGTTGTCTCGCCCCTTTGACCGGCAATCAGTCGGCGGTATAGCCGAGCGCTTCCAATTCCTTGATAGCCTCTGGGGAGAGTTGCTGCGCGGCAGATCGCGTGCCGGTCTGAGGCACGTACCAGATTCGGAACCGCGCAGTGTCGCTTGGCTCCGCTCCCAAGTCCGGTTGCGGATAGGTTTTCGTCGCCGGATCGAGCACGACAGTAAACGCCGTGCCTGTTGCAACGGGTTGATCTCCGAGCGCGATGGAAAAGTTCGACTGCGATTTCAGCGTCAACGACAATCGACCGGCGGTGCCGACGGTGCGCACGATCAATTCATCGCGGGTGGTGCGGTTGATTCGATTGAGGTTGAGTCGAACACCGCGCTCGCTGATGGTCATCGCGGACACATCTTGGCCTCCAAGCAATTCCGCGCTTTCAACAACGTCCTCCGCCGAAATGGTCAGATCGCCTTTCCATTCCAAGCTCGGCAAATCGAACGCAAAGTGCCAGCCCTGCGTGTTGACCGCAAAAAAATTTTCGAGAGGTTCACGCATTCGCGCGACGATTTCTGGGTTTGCATCGGCCACGTTGACCTTCTCGCCAGGGTCCGATGCAATATTAAACAGTTCAAACACATCAGCCTGTTTGCGGATTAGTTTCCATTCCATCTCGCGGGCCGTGCGTTGGGTGAAGCGTTGCGCGAATCCCATGCCGTCGTGTTCTTCGGTCTTGTTGAGCACGCGCAACAGGCTCTGGCCGTCGAGCTCCTTGGGAATCGGCAGTCCGGCGGCGTCAAGCGCCGTGGGCATCAGATCAACGAGTTCCACCACGGGAGCGAACCGCGTGCCTGCAAATTGGTTGTTCGGAAACTTGATAATCATCGGAATCCGCAATGAGGGCTCGTAAACGTTGCCATGACCAAACGTGCCATGTTCGCCGAATTCCTCTCCGTGGTCCGCGGTGATCATGATCAATGCGCGATCATACAGACCACGTTCTTTCAGCGTGTCGAACAAATCTTTCAGTGAGGCGTCAACCATGCGAATGCAATCGTCGTACAACGCAACGCAATAATCAATCTCTTCCTGCGTGAGCGTTACCTCCCCATGGTTCGCCGCGGTAAGAAAGGCTTCCGCATCCACCATATCGCGGCCAGGGCGTTGAAACGCCGGCGGATTCGTGAACGCCTTTGCGAAATGCAGGAATTTGTCGTCATCGGGCCCATACGGCAGGCCATCGTATTGTTTTGCCGGTTTTGAATGTACGTCGAAGTTGTGCAGGAACAGAAAGGTGTTAGGGGAGTTCATCGTGCCGAGCCAGCCTTTGGCAAGGCGGTGCGTGTCTTCGATGCCGCGAAACCGCCACTCCGGCGTGTTGTACACGTCGAACCCATGCGAGAAACCGCGCCACGGATACAGCCAGAATGTAAATCCGATATAGCCCCCACAAAGGTAGCCGCCATCCCGCAGAGCTTCGGGAAGAGTTAGGGTCGCTTCCGCGAGATTAGCGTTCGGCGTTACGCCATGGTGCTTCGGATAAAGTCCGGTGAACATCGTGGCATGCGACGGCAATGTCCAGGTTTCCGGCGTGATGGCGTTCTCGAACAGGACAGCGTCCTTTGCAAACGCGTCGAGATTCGGCGAGGTTTCCCGTTCGTACCCGTAGCAGGACAGATGGTCCGCGCGAAGCGTATCGCAGGAAATCAGAATGATCGGCGTCGAAGTCGAATCCGGCCCGCCACCATGCACCAGCGGGTCGCCCCAGCACGCCGGACTGGCGGATTTTTCGCCGATGCCGCTGACGTTGAACGCAATGCGTACGGTCTGCCCCGCGAACTTCGAGAGGTCAGCCTTGAACGGAAGCCACGCCTGGTGCGTCTCGTTGACCCCCGGAGTCAAAGACTCATCCAGCAGTAGAATTCCTTTTTCACTATCGGTGTCGAGCGTTGCGATAAATCGCGCGCTGCCCTTGCGTCCCTCGGACCAAGTCTCTTCCGGCAGGCCAATGTGCGTCGTGAAAACCGCGTTCTCCGGCACAACAAATTCCCAGGGCGCTTGTGTGCCGAAGACTGCTTCATGGGTCTGTGCCGCGATGGTGATTCGCGCGGGATTCACCTGTGGCACGAACCCGAGTTCCATGGATTCAATTTCGACATTGGCCGGCGAGTCGCTTGGGAGCATCACGATGCTTTTTACGGTGCCGACCCAGGTTTGCGTCTCGAGGGCGCCGAGCGGCACCCGGTAAGTGTGAATTTCGTTGTCCGCAAAAATAGGAATCGTCAAACCCTGTGCCCGCATTGATGACGGTTCCACGTCCGTCGTCCACGACAGCGTGCTGTACGATCCCCGGCTGACGCGCATACGAATGCGCAGTTCATTATAGTCCTCCGCGCGAATCCCCAATCCCAACATGGCCGTGACCGTTGGCATCGAAGGTCCTTCGACGAGAAACAGCTTTCCGCCTTCCTTGCGCCCAGGGCGTTGAGGGGTTTTTGCCTGATCAGGCCGCGATTTCGTCATCATGACCATGGACTTCGCGGGAATTACATAGGGCGGATGGCTGGCGCTTCGCTGCGCCGTAAAGTGGTCGGTCGTAAACCGGTGGACGATTGCGCGTCCATCCGCCGTCTTCAAACCCAGCGATGTCAGCACGCGGTCGCCCGGAGTTTCGGAACTCGATCTACCGCCGCAGCCCGGCGCAATGATCAGCAATGTCAGCGCGCACAGCAGCAGGCAAGTGTTGTGGAAGGAGCTACGGGAGGTCATAGTGTAAACGTAGATTCAGCACCAAGCATCATAGAGTTGACTCGATACAAGACCGTAGCGCAGTCGTTGCGAGGGATTCAACCTTTATGACGCTCCTTGACTTGCCGCGCGGCCTTGAACAGAATAAGCGCCTCACGCCATGATTGCCACCTTAATCACCGCATTGCGCGCCTATCAATGGCCGAAAAACCTCGTGGTTTTCGGAGCATTGGTGTTTGCCGTCGAGCTGGACGACCCCCTCAAGGTCGTCAAGACCATCTTCGCGTTTGCCGTGCTGTGCGCGGCCTCCAGCGCTGTCTACGTGCTCAATGACATTGTCGATATTGAAAAGGACCGGAGCCACCCGGAAAAGAAAAATCGTCCGGTGGCGAGCGGGGCGCTTTCCGTGCCCATCGCGGCGTTAATGGTTGCGGTGCTCGCCGGACTGGCGCTCACCGTGGCATTTCTCGTTGAATGGAAACTGGGCCTTGCCACAATTGCATTTCTCGTCTTAAACCTGGCGTATTCGCTTATCCTGAAAAATATTATGCTGGTTGACGTGCTCGCGATTGCCGTCAGCTTTGTCATTCGCGGGATTGCCGGCGCGCTCGTGATCGACGTTGCGTTTTCCAATTGGCTCGTTGTCTGCACCTTGTTTTTGGCGCTATTTCTCGCCCTTGGCAAGCGCCGCCGCGAGATTGGGCTCCTCGAGGAAGAAGCCATAAAACATCGCGAAGTCCTCGGACACTACACCGTGCCGTATCTGGATGCGCTCATGATCGTGCTTGCCGGCACCACTCTTTTGACGTATACCATTTACACCTGCTCCTCGGAAGTGGTCGAAAGACTTCATACCGACAAGCTATACCTGACACTTCCCTGCGTAATCTACGGGTTGTTCCGGTACCTCTATTTAGTTCATCATAAGAGTGGTGGAGGTGACCCAAGCCGGACCCTGGTGAGAGACGCGCCGCTGCTCGCGGCCGTCGTGCTTTGGGGCATTACAAACGTCGCGATTATTTATGGCCCCCGCGCATTTTAGCCATTAGCGAAATTCTCCAGAAGCAGGACGGGGTATGAAGTCGAAACGAAAGAAACCGACCATTGCCGAGGTTTGCGACAAAGTCATTGCCCTCATCCTGGGTGGTGGCCGCGGGTCCCGTTTGTATCCTCTGACCGCCGAACGTGCGAAACCAGCCGTGCCGCTTGGTGGACGGTATCGGTTGGTGGACATTCCGCTCAGCAATTGCATTCATTCCGGCATCAACCGCATATTCGTATTGACCCAATTCAACAGCGCCTCCTTGCACCGCCACATCAACAACACCTACAAGTTCGATAATTTTTCCGGAGGGTTTGTCGAAATTCTCGCGGCAGAACAGCGCGCCGAAAGCGGCGACTGGTTTCAGGGCACGGCGGACGCCGTCCGCAAGCATTTGCGCGAGATCGATCACCTTCAGGCAAGCCATTACCTGATTCTGTCCGGAGACCAGCTCTATCGCATGGATTATCGCCAGATGCTCGAGACGCATCTAAACCAGGATGCGTGCATTACCGTCGGTGTGTTGCCAGTCATGCGCGAAGCCGCCAAAGGCTTTGGCGTGCTCAAGGTGGAAACGGATGGCCGTATCGTCGAATTTGTCGAAAAGCCGCAAACCGAAGATCAACTTGACCACCTGATCACTCCGCACCAGGTTTTCAACGATCGCGGAATTCATGCCGAAGGCCGTGAGTACCTCGCGTCGATGGGCGTCTATATATTCAAACCCGAAGTGCTCGAAACAATCCTTCGCACCCAGCCGGAGTGGATTGATTTCGGCCGCGACGTCATTCCCCGATCACTCGAGGGCCGCAAGGTCATTTCGCATTTGTTCACGGGGTTTTGGGAAGACATCGGAACCGTCCGCTCCTATTACGAGACGAGTTTGCAGATGGTCGGGCCAAACCCGCCGTTTCGGTTTCATGAAAATTCGCAACCGATCTACTCGCGCGCGCGATACCTCCCCGGTTCGCAGATTAGCAACGCCCGGATCAATGAAGCCGTAATTTGCGAGGGATGCAGCATCGACGACGCAGTCATCACGCGGTCAGTCATTGGGGTGCGCGCGATCATTCGGTCTAAAGTGACAATCGATAACAGCATTGTCATGGGCGCGGACTATTTCGAGGAGGACCGCGTTGTCAAAGCGCCTGTGCCCATTGGCATCGGCGAGGGTTCGCGCATTGTCCGGGCCATTGTCGATAAGAACGCGCGAATCGGAAAAAACGTCGTGATCGAAGGGGGCGATCACCTCCCCGATTCAGACGGCCTGGGCCACGCCATCCGCGACGGTATCGTGATCGTGCTCAAAAGCGCGATCATCCCGGACGGCATGCGAATCGGCGTGTAACGCATCCAGATTCGGACGTTTAGCCTCGCAGGGTTTTCCATATCAGTCCGGCCGTCATAGCGAGCAGCAATATTCCCATCACGACCTTGCGCCGCTCAAGCGTGAGCCATTTTTCAAATCGTCCGGCAACGGGCGTAATGAGTTGCGCGCCGATAAATACCAGCGGGGCCAACGCGATGCTGACGTGCCCGAAGGTCCACGGCAGGTCGGCGGTTTTAGGCGCCAGGAAACTCGCAACAGTGCCCGAGATACTCGTCACCACCATGACGGTGTTCGACAGCGCGACCGCCCGCTCATTGGTGACCAACCCCGCCATCAACGCCAGCGGCACAAGCACCGCGCCACCGCCCGTGCCCGTTGCGCCGCCCACGATGCTTGCGAGCGTCCCAATGCCTATGGCCAAGGCGTTGCGCGTGCGCACATCTTCGTCATGGACTTTCCGCGGTGTGATGAAAAATGTGCGGACACCCACAAACGCAAGCAATGCAATAAATAACCAGATGACACCCGCCTCTGGTAGCTTGGTCGTAATCCAGCTTCCGAAGTATCCGCCCACAATCGATCCGCACGCGATCACCGCGGCGAGACCGTATTGCGGCGGCTGGTTTCTGTTCATGCGCCACGTATTGACCGCCGATACGAAAATGATAATGAACAGGCTGGTGCCCTTCGCCGTGTGCGCGTCCATACCCTCGACAAAGAACAGAAACGCCGGCACCATGAAGATGCCGCCGCCCAATCCTAGCGCCGCGCTGGTCATGCCCACGGCACAACCAAGCAACAACATCTCGACGACGAAGGAAAATGTCACGCAAGCGCCCCCTGATTTTGCACAAGTTCGGATTGTACATAATGCAGTGACGCTTTACCCCTTCAATCGCCTTTGATACCATCTCGACAACCCAGTTGCTTGACCGGAGTCTTGCCGTGACGCGTTGTCGATACGAAGCGTCATTTACCGATCTTGTCGTCGCGCTCCCGGCGCGTGCGAATGCGCGTCCGTGATGCGCGAAGTTCGCGCATGGTCCGTTTTCGCATGGTGTCTCATACGCTATACCGCGTACCGGCTTGGGTTCGGAAAATGCCCGTCGTTCCTCGCGATCTATCCCGAAATGATCTTTGTGTTCGACCGCTTCATGAAATGGCCCAGACGCCTGCGCGTCGAAGGCTCGCACCATTGCCCAAGGGCGGGCCCCGCGGTATTCTCCGCGAACCATTTCGCAAAAGATGACCCCTTCATCATGTACCGCGCAATCCACCGCGTTTGCGAGGGCGCTTACCCTGTTCGATACATGATGCGCGACGATTTTTTTAAGCACACCGGTGGCATTTTGAAATCGCGGCTCGTCGATGTTGATGAGCTCGCCCGGCTCTTCGGCACACTTCAGATTAGCCGCGATCGGGTGCAGCTTGCGCAGCTCAAACCTTTTATCTCGCTTCTGCGAGAACGGTCCGCATTCATCATGTACCCCGGCCGTTCGCGGTCAAGGACCGGCGTGTTCATCGAGTATCGCGATGGCATCGATGAACCCGGAGGCGTGACGTTCCTCATCGCCCAAGCGCAACGCAACAAGCCGGACCTGCAAGTCGCCGCGGTACCCGTAGCGCGCACGCTCAACCTGGTGACAAAAAAATCCACCGTAGCGTTTGGCAACCCCGTATTTCTTGAGCAAGATGCCGACCGAGCCGCGCAACGGGCCCTTGACTTCAGGTTGATCGAATTGATGGGCGACATGGTTGAAATCAACGTGGCGCATTTCGTGGCAGGAATCCTTTATTTGCACTGCCTGCACGGGCGACTCGGAGGGATTTCCATCAATGCAATGGATAGTGCCGTCGGCGCGGCGCTTTCTTCGCTTCACAAGCGCATCATCGATCCCGCTGCCATTGGCCGGCGGCGGAAGGAAATCGACGCGACGCTCGAGTATTTCGCGGGAATTGGGTTCATCGAACTCGGCCCTGAAGGAGTGAGACCCAACTGCGCGCGCGTGCTTGCCGCGCCGCCTCAAGACACAACCTACATCAAGCTCAATCCGTTAAAATACACGCTAAACCAGGTATTACACCTACCCGACGTCATCACCGCGATTGAATCGGCGCACGCGAAACTTGGCACTTAGGCACGTCCCGGCCGCTACTGCAACAGCCGCATCACCTTGCCCGCCTGTGCTTGGCAAATGGCTAGCGCGAGGGCGTCCGCCGCATCGTCCGGTTTCGGGCGCTCACCAAGGTTTAAAAGGATTTTCACCATGTCCTGCACCTGATGCTTCGTTGCTTTGCCGTAACCAACGACTGCGTTCTTTACTTCGAGTGGGCTAAACTCGCCGATAGGTAGCCCAGCCATGTCCGCCGCAAGAGCGATCACCCCTCTCGACTGCGCAACCGCGATTCCAGTCGTAACATTTCTCGCAAAGTAGAGCTTCTCGATCGCGACAGCTTCGGGAACGTATTCCCGAATAAGGCGAATGGCTTCAAGGTGAATCGCGTGCAGCCGCGCCGCGAAAGGTGTATTGGCAGGCGTGGAAATAATCCCATGCGCGATGTGAACAAGCCGCGTCCCTTTTCCTTCGACTACCCCGTAGCCAGTCGTGGCCGTGCCTGGGTCAAACCCCAGTACAATCATGGGAAGATGGCCCGCGTGGATGGCATGGCCTCAGTTCATGGCCGTGGCCATGTCCTGCTCCGATATATCAAAGTTCGCGTACACTTCCTGCACGTCGTCGTTATCTTCGAGACTTTCCATCAGCCGGAGCACCGCGGCGACATTGCTCCCGTCAACTTTAACGGTGTTCTTTGGTTCCATGGTCAGCTTGGCTTCTTCGACCTTGATGCCGATTTTCTCCAGCGCCCCAACCACAGTATGAAGGTCCATGTCTGCCGTCTTCAGCTCGTACATGTCGCCTTCGGTGTCGACGTCTTCCGCGCCGGCTTCGATGGCCTTCTCAAAAATATCGTCATCGGTCAAGCCGGTTTTCGCGACCGAGATCATGCCCTTGCGATCAAAAATCCATCCAACCGCGCCGGCTTCGGCCAGACTACCGCCGTTCTTCGTAAAAATATGGCGGACCTCTGAAACCGTTCTGTTCTTGTTGTCGGTCAGAACATCGACGAGGACAGCCACACCCGCGGGACCATACGCTTCGTAGCGGGTTTCTTCGTAACTGATGCCGGGTATTTCGCCCGTGCCTTTTTTGATTGCGCGCTCGACGTTGTCCTTAGGCATGTTCTGGCTGCGCGCGGCAAGCAACACGGTGCGCAATCGCGGGTTCGCATTCGGATCGCGCCCGCCTACCTTCGCCGCGACGGTAATCTCCTTCGCCAGCTTCGAGAAAATCTTCCCGCGCTTGGCGTCCAACGCGCCTTTTTTGCGCTTGATCGTGCTCCATTTGCTATGCCCAGACATGGATAATGCTTCTCCACGGCCCAACGCCGATTGCCCCTCATTGCGGCGCGGAGTATAGCAATGGACGGTGTTTGCGCGCAATTTGCCCCCGCGCTATAGTTTCCAAACACCCCCGAAGGAGTTGTCATGCCTAACCCATTGCGCATACCCGTGAATTACTATCAGCACTTTAGCGCGGACTTTACGCGGGCCGTGCCGGAGGAGGGGTTTGGCGGATGGAAGAAAACTGAGCTCGAGTTCGCGCCGGACCATACCGGCATTGTCGTGATGCACGCGTGGGATTGCGGCGCCTATGAAGAATTTCCAGGCTGGCACTGCGCAGTACCGTACATTCCAAGGGCGGCGGAGGTGTGCCGCCAATTGTATCCGAACCTGCTGGCGACCATTCGTTCGTCGCCATTGCCGCTGATGCACGTCGTCAGCAGCGCCGGGTATTACAAGGAACGGCCCGGTTACAAACGCGCGGTAGAACTATCCGGCCCATCACCGGCGGGACCGGAGCATGCAAAGCCCGATCCCTTGCGAGATAAACTGGCCGGGTTCAAGCAGGCTAATGTGTTTCCAGGCATGGCAAATATCCCGGACATACAAAAAGGTTTCGGCCGACTTGATTTTGATCCGTACGCGATGCCTCTGGATTCGGAATACATCTGCGAAGATGGCCATCAACTTTTCGCTGTCTGCAAGAAATTGGAGATAAACCATCTCATCTATGGGGGATTCGCAATTGACGGCTGCCTGCTCATTTCGCCGGGAGGTATGGTGGACATGAACGAACGTGGCATGATGTGTTCCGCGCTACGCCAGGCCGTTGTTGCTATCGAAAGCAAGGAGTCCGCGCACAATCAGTTTGCCAAGGAACTCGCCCTGTGGCGGGTGGCGCTGCTCTTTGGCTTCGTGTTCGATGTCGATGATTTCACAACCGCGCTCAAGCACTACAAAGCGTAATCGATCGTTAACCGCCTTGGTTCGGCCTAAATTGCAATTCATAGCGCCATGCGAAAGCTACCAAAAGTCTTTCATTGCCGCATACGAAGAAATGACCTCCGCGGCGGACAAAGATGCGTGGATGTATTTGGGCCCCGACGGTTCGGAAGACCTGATTTATAATCGTTTTCCAGAATACGTCGCGGAATTGCGCGCGCGGGAAATCACGCCACCGTCTCATTTCGTGCGTGGTATGACACCTATTGGGCCATTCAGGACGATGTCTTGGTTGGACGCATCGGCCTCCGTTTGGAACTCAACGAATTTCTCGCAACCGTCGGCGGCCATGTCGGCTATATCGTCCGGCCAAGCTACCGGGGGCGGGGAATCGCGACACGGATGATGGAATTTCTAATCCGGACGCCAGAGGCTGTGTCGGTTGGCAAACTATTGCTCACGTGCGATGAAGGAAATATCGCCTCCGAACGCGCCATTCTCAAGTCCGGCGGCGTCTATGAATCGACCGTGTTTCCCGCGGGAACCACGATTGGCAAGAAGCGCTATTGGATTATGACCGGCAATCAAACCTGATCCGGGTCGTTGCAGCGAACGGACATATTTTTTTTAAAATTTCAAAGCTCAAATTTTGTTTTTCATTTGCCCCGCCACAACATCGCGCTCACCACCGCCCCCAATCCGCGAAACAGCACTCCAATCGAAAACACCTGCCCAATCACCGGCGCCATGAACGCGGCTTCCGCCGCAATCCCCCCAAGCAGAATCGTGCGCGCGGGCGTCCATGCGCGCTCATCGCGAAGTTGACGCCCCAAATCATGGTACGACAACGAATACCCGACCATCGCCAATGCCGCAAGGCTCAATAGCAGCGCAAGCCCGAGCAGGCCCAACGGTTCCAACTGTGTTCCAAACAACACTGCGCAGAGGAACAGAACCGCCAACGCATTCACGACGCCAAGCGCGAAACAACGTTTGGCGCGCGTGTTGTATGCCGTCAACGCGCGCCCAATAAAATCCGGCGCCACCGCATGCATCCATATCGCCATCGCGACGCACCCCGCCTTCGCGGCCAGGTAAAGGAGCGCGAACACAAAAAACACGATCGCTTTCTGGTAAGGCATCGCGTCAATTCCGCCGATGCGGAGAAAATCGGCTTGCCCCGCGCAATCGGTACGCTTCCGCCATGTTCACGCTTACCAGCGCGATCAACGCGAGCACCGCAAGCGTCCACGTCCTCGGTGATGCCAATCCCGAAAGCGGCTCCGTCGCGATGAACCAATAGTGCTTTGCCCAAGCAAGGGAACTGTCGCGCGTGACTTCCTCCACATATTGCCAAACCGAAATGCCGGCGAGATCCCGATTAATCCACGCGGATGGATTTATTGGACCGGCCGCGTACCACCCAGCAACCACAAACAATGCGCACGCCGCAAATGCCGACGCACCGATCCACCATTGCGATTCATCCGCATGCGCCCGTTCCTGCGCAAGCCGCGCCTTCAATACTTCGGTAAAGCTCGCGCGTGGCGTCTCAAGCGGCGCCCGCGACAAAGCCTCTTGCATGGCGGCAAGACGCTCGCCGTAGGCCGCGCAATCGGCGCACGCCGCTGCATGCTCCCCATCGAGAATCACGACCTCGCCGGCGTCGAACTGCTGATCGCATTCCGCTCTATAAGTTTCACAGTTCATCATGGTTCGTTCTGCAACAGTTCGCGCAGGCGCTTTCGCGCGCGGTGCAACGCGACCTTTGCCGCGTCCTCGCGCATGTTCAACATCTCCGCGGCCTCTCGAATCGTCATGCCCTCTATGTAATGCAGATGCACCAAAGCCGCGGGTTGCGCGGGCAACTTGCAGACGGCGTTTGCGATGCGCTCCGCCAAATCCTCGCGCGTAACGACGTCTCGCGCGGTAGCGTTTGCCACCCAATTGGCATCAACGTCACCAAAATCAAGTGCCACCGGTTGACCGCGCCGTTGCCGCGCGCGCAATGCGTTCAGAGCAAGATTCGTCGCAATCGTATACACCCAGTTCCGAAATGGGCGCTTTTGATCAAAAGCAGAAAGGTTTCGATATACCCGCAGGAAAGTCTCCTGCACAATGTCCTCCGCCTCTTCTCGATTGCGCAGCATGCGAATGGCATGCGAATAAATGCGCGGCGTATAAGCGTCCACCAGCAGTTCAAATGCCGCGGGTTCTCCCGAAATGGCCCGCGAAACGCAGTCGGGTTCCCAAGCGGCGTCTGTCGCCTGCCCATGGGATTCCTCAGCCAATCTGCTCTCCTCCTGACACGCCAACGCGCGCCACCTCGCGCGTCCGCGGAGCCCATTGTCAGGCCGCGAATCCCGCGCCGTCAACCACGCCGCATCAGGCGTAGAGAGCGAGAGGAGCCAGGCTGTATTCGGGAAAGACACGGGTAAAATCCGTTATGCCGCTGTGCCGCGCCAAAACCGGCGCAAGCACGTCGCGGTAGTTGTTTTGCACCGGCACATCGCCGGGCGCCTCGAGTTTGTCCATGGCAAGTCCCTGCCAGTCGCAGTATACCTTGCCGCCGCGGACGCCGCCTCCGGCAATGACCATCACGCTGCCGCGCCCATGATCGGTCCCGAGCGACGCATTCTCGTAAACCCGTCGGCCAAACTCCGTCATGACCACTATATTCGTATGCTCCATTGCGCCACCGAGATCGGCGTGCAACGCGGCCAAACCCTCGCTCAACTGTTTCATCAGCGGGTCTATCAGCGTCCCCTGCGCGAAATGCGAATCCCATCCACCGAGATCGAGACATGCTGCTTCAAGGCCGACCCGCGCCTTCAACATTTGCGCAATGCGGCGAAGCCCATCGCCAAACGCGCCCGCGGGGTACACCGCATTGTTGTCCGGCTTATAATCATGATCACTTAACTGCGTAATCTTGCCCAGCGCCGCCAACGTCGCGCGCGCGGCCCCGCCAATGGCGTCGTTCTCCGGCGCATATAGACGTTCCAGCGCGGACATCGCGGCGGGCGCGCGTTCTCCCAGCGCGAAGTCTTGAAACGATTCCATCACCACCGTCGCCGGCGCGCCCCGCAGTGCCTCCGGCGCCGCGCTCCCAATCGCGATCGACGCGAGCGGCCCGCCAGGACCATTCGGACGATGCCGCATGTATCGCCCCAACCAGCCGCCACCGCCGGGCCCGCCGTGTTCCATCGTGTCCTGCGCTTCAAAATGCGAGCGCGTGAGGTCTTCGGAACCTGCGCCATGCACAATCGCGAGTTCACCGGAGCGATACAGGCCCGCCAATCCCGCAAGCTGCGCGTTAAGCGCGAACGTGTCGTCCAGCGCCACCGTTGAACTTTTCGACAGGCCAACCAGCGGGCGCGCCTTGAAATAATGATCGTCTTCCACCGGCGCAACCATGTTCAGGCCGTCCGCGCCACCGCGCAAAAAGATCACAACGAGCGCCTGCTCCGAGTCGCCGTTGCCGTTCACATATCCCGCATTCGGCATGATTCAAAACCTCTGAAACGCAGGCGACGCGATCATGAAAACCGGCCCCGCGCCTGACGCCACACAACATTCCGTTTCCAGTGGCGAAGCCTCGCGGCCAAGCAGGTGCGCGACGAGCATGGGTTCACCGCCCGCGTATTCGGAAAGCTGCGGCCAATCGACCGAAGTTTCCTCGATCCGGTTCTCCGCAATCGCGACCGTGAAATGCCAGCGCCATAACATCGTGTTCACCCAATGTTCCGCCTCTTCGGGGTAGCCATCCGGCGTGGGGTATTGAAACGGTGTATGCCCCATGCGCAACAGATATTGATAAAGCGCATCGTTCGGCGTGGTGTCTGCCGCCGTTGCGCGCAACGCGGAAGCCACGAACCGCAACGGACGTTTAAACTTTTGATCGGTAGCAGCGCGAAATGCATCACATCCAAATAAAGCGCGCAATGTCATTTTGATATTGCCCTGCGAATCGGAAAACTTGGCCGCGACAGCATCGACCGCCGATTGCGGCGGCGCATCGGAAATGAAACGTCTGCACAGTTTCCGCGCGATGAACTGCGTTGTTGCCGGATGCTCCATGATGATTTCGATGACCCGGTCAATATCTTTCTCGCCCAGACCCGCCGGTATCGTTTTGCCCAGCACTGTTTTTTCGCCATCGTCGTGCCAGTCAGGACGAAACACAACCTGCCCCTTACGGAACAACTCATCGCTGCGCACCGTCCACCCCGTCAGGCATCGCGCCGTTTCCATGACGTCCTGCTGTGTGTAACCGCCATGTACGCCAAGCGTGTGCAGTTCCAACAATTCGCGAGCGTAGTTCTCGTTCGGCGCTTCATCGGGCCTGCGCTTGCGGTTCACACGGCCGTCGAGGTACCAGAGCATGGCAGGACTCAACGCGGACGCGCGCAGCATCTCCGCGAAATTGCCGAGGGCGTGTTTGCGAATCACATCGCGATCATCTGCCGTTTTTAACCACGCGCAATCGCCCTTCGACTGTGCAATGTTGAAATGGTCGGACCAGAATTCGACCATCACTTCGTACAGTTGCCGGTTGCTGTACACCGCGCGGGTAAGCGTCGCCCGCGTCAATTCGCGCAACAGGAAATCCTGTTTATATTCGAACAACTCGCCCACCGGCGCGGCAATGGTTTCGTTGCGTCGCACGAGGCTTTCGCATTCCACATCGTCAATCGCGTCCGGCGCCAATTGCTCTTCGATGTACGCGTCCACGCCCATCGCCGCAACGCGCGCATGGTCTTCGGGACGTGGCCCAAACGATAAACGTCGAATGACGTGCGTCGCGAGATCAACTGCGGCGCCAGCCCCGGGCGCAAACGGCGCTTCGAGCGCGGGGCGTTGTGGAACACCAACAAACCGGATGGCCTGGTCGCAACCGGAAAACGTCGCCGCGGACAACGCCCCCGCGGCCTGTAGAAATGTGCGGCGGGTAACGCGCATGGCTACGCGCTTACGGTCTGGACCGGCGCCGGCGCCATTTGCATGGAACGCCGCTGAGTCCATCGCGATACCACAACCGCCCCGAACCCGCTCGCAAGCGTCAGCGGCAGCACAATAAACCAGCCGACGATGGGCAGAACAAAGGTGATCGACAAAACGATCCCGCCGCGCAACACGCGCCGCCAAGGGAATGACGCATCGGTAGCAGAGGCCAACCGCGCGCCAACCAACCGCGCCAACCCCGCCGATCCCACAAGTCCGACGAGCAGCACAACCGACAACAAGACGACGCCAACAAATTTTAAGCCCGCCGCGCTGTTGAGCAGGGCAAGCGAAATGCCAAACAAAGGCGCGCCCGACACCAGCCCCACGAATGTCGCCCGCAGGGGATGCTGTTCATATTCGATACTGGCTTGCTTGACCATTTTCTTGAACAGGGCCTCAAAAAGCAGCCAATACGACACCAGCGTAATCAGCGTGCCGAGGATAATGAAAAGAATCTTGAACACATCCGCCATGATCATGGAAAGGGCCTCCGCCGGTTTTTCTGAATTGTTTACCCCGGAAGAGGGCGAAAGGTTACAGGGGGCTTTGAATTCTGGTTGAGTCCGGCAAGATTTTCATTGAATTGAGTTCCATAGGTCCCATAGGTCCCATAGGTCCTATTCCTCCTCCGTCAAGCCAATGCCTCCTTCAGCTTCTCTTCATCCAACTCCAGGCCCAACCCCGGCCCGTCCGGCACGGTAATCCGTCCGTTCTTGAATTCCAGCGGGTTCTTGAAAAAATTGCGTAGCGGGCTGGTGTGCCCGCCCTCGGTAAGTTCCTGCGCCATGTCATTTCCCACAAACACACTCGTATAGTGCATTGAAGCCGCCTGTCCAATCGTCGGTTGCGTCTGGTGCGGACAAAGCAGTTTATGATGCGCGCTCGCCAGCGCGGCAATCTTGACGGCCTCGGAAATGCCCGCGCACTTCACCAGATCAGGCTGCACAATATCCACGTTCGCTTGGTCAATTAAGTCGCGAAACTGCCACCGCGTGTACTCGTGTTCACCCGCCGCGACGGGAATGTCAATCGCATCCACCAGTTTCGCATAACCCGCGTAGTCGGTTTGCGCAAGCGGTTCCTCGTAGTGAATCACATTGAACCGTTCGATCTCGCGGCCAACGCGAATCGCCGTCGGGAGGGAGTAGCCGTTGTTCACGTCATACTTTAGCTCGACATCATCTCCAATCGCTTTGCGGACGGCATCGAGCACCGCCAGGTCTTTCTTCACATCCCGATCCGGCACGACCGGACCATAATCCTGCCGGATTTTCACCGCGGTAAACCCGTCTTTAACCGCCGCCTCCGCGCGTTTCGCGACGGACTCCGGCGTGCTTTCTCCCGCGCCGCCGATACTCGCGTACACGCGCACCGAATCGCGCCGTTTCCCGCCCAGAAGCCGGTGAATCGGCATGCCCGCGACTTTTCCCAGGATATCCCACAACGCGATATCCACACCGGACAGCGCCTCGGGCTGCAAACCCATCACACCCTGCTTGTACGTGCTGTAGAACACCCTGTCCCAACAGCGCTCGATATCGAGGGGGTTCATCCCAACCAGCAATTTCGCAAACGTATCGCGTATCAGCAAAGCAGCCGCCTGCGCGTTCATCGGGCTCACTTCACCGATGCCGCTCACCCCATCCGACGTCCGCACGATCACCCAACACCGTCCACCTTTCAGCACATACGGCTCAAGGGCCGTAATCTTAATGTCATGCTGCGCGGCATGCGCCCGTTGCGTCTGGAACACATTACCCAGCACCGCGCCAGCACCCATTGCACCGAGCTGGAGCAAAAACTGTCTGCGAAGCATAGCCGGTCCTCCATAAAAAAAAGGGCAATCCAATCGAATTTGCCCTCAAATCAGCGTATCGCACTTCAATCCAAAATCTAAAATCCAAAATTCCCCATCACGCCGCTTTCTGCGCCTTCTTCTCGTGCTTCTCGATCTTTTCCTTCACGCCCTCGATCTTCGGATCGAGCCGCAACGCGCGCCGCCATTCTGAAACAGCACGTTTCACATCGCCTTTTTCGAGGTACGCGTCGCCGAGGTGATCCCGCAAAATGGCGTCGTCATGGTCCATGGCGATAATTGCGCGGCGGATATGTTCGATCGCTTTTTCTTCATCCCCGCGCCGGAAATACACCCAGCCAAGGCTGTCGAGGTAGTAGCCGTTATTCGGTTCGATTTCGAGCGCGCGCTTGAGCAGTTGCTCCGCCTCATCAAGGCGCATGTCCCGTTCCGCGTAAAGGTACGCGAGATTGTTCATTGACTCGCTGTCTTCCGGATTTATTTCGAGGCATCGCCGGAGATGTTTTTCCGCGTCGCGAAACCGGTCCAGTTCATCGTAGATGATCGAAAGATTGATGTGCGCATAACGATCATCCGGCGTTTTCGCGGCCACACCCGCCAGAATCGGTTCCGCCTCCGCAAACCGTTTCAGCGCGGTAAGCGCGCGCGCCAACACAATGTCCACCCGCGTAGACTGTACCCCTTCTTTGCGAAGGTCCTCAAGACGCGTGATAAAATATTCTCCGGTATCCTTTTCTCCATAAAAGAACAACATTGACGAAAAGACGTCCGCGCATTCCATTTCGATGTCGCCTTCCACATCATCCAACGTATCCAGCAGCGGCCGATACGGTTCGCCGGCAGTTTTCAGGGCAAGCGCCTTGAACAGCGTGCTCAGTATCGGCGTGCCGTTCGGAGCATCGAGTCCGGCGGCCGTGCCAGCCCGATCAGCGCGCAACAAGGTGTACACATAGCTCAAATGCAACGCCGCGTCCGCCGCGCGGGCTTCGTCGAGTTGCGCCAGTTCATCGGCGGCCGCGGCATATTGCCCTGTGCGGCACAATGCCCCCGCGAGAAATTCACGCGCCCGCGCATTTTCCGGCGCCGCGGCCAGCACCGCTCGAAGTGTCTCCACCGCCAACGCGTCTTCGTTCAATTGTAGATATACGAGTCCCAACTGCATGCGTGCTTCATTCATCCCGGAATCGAGCGCGAGCGCCTTTTCAAACGCCTTTCGCGCGCCATCTCCGTCATTGATTCTGCTGAGGTGCAGTCCGAGCGCCGCGTGCCATTCCGCCTTGTCCGGGGCGAGTTCCACGAGCTTCTCATAGACCTGGATCGTGGTTACCCAATCCTTGGACTTTTCGCCGGCCTCAACGAGCAGGTCATAATCGCGCATCTGTTGCGGGTTCAACGCGAGCGCCTGTTCGAACGCCTCTGATGCCCCTTCATGATTGCCCTGTTCCTGCGAGATGAGCCCGAGGATTATCCATAACCGAACGTTCTCATCTTCCGATTTCAGCAACCGGCGGCACGTCTTCTCCGCATTCGGCAAGTCGTTGGTATCGATGTAGACGTCGAGCAGCCGCCGGTTCAATTCATACGATTCCGGCAGAATGTCCGCCGCTTTCTGGTAATGCTTCAGCGCTTCTTCCGTCTTGCCGTCTTTTTCCAAAACTACGCCAGACAGAAAATGCGAGTATGCTTCGCTCTCGGAGGTTGTTCCCGACCCAGGGGAGCCGGCAACCGGACCGGTTGCGCAGCCGGCAACCATAATAATTGATGCAAGGAGCGCGATGCCCATAGTGAACGGCCCTTTGAAGAGGTTGGGGGAAGTCAATGCATGTTTCCGATTCTGTTTGGTGCGACCGGGCGCGGGGACCCGCCGTGTCCCCCGGCAGGCGCCATTACTGCCGAACTTCGCCTATATACTCGCTGAAAAGGCTGGCAGTTTCTAGTTTACCCGAAACCGGGGCGAAGCTCCTCCGGTGGATTGGGCAGGGCCCCAGTTCGTTCAGGGTCATGAAATGTTCCGGCGTGCAATAGCCCTTGTGCTTGCCAAAACCGTATCCCGGAAACTGCAACTCGAATTCAGCCATGATCCGGTCCCGCGTGACCTTCGCGATAATACTCGCGGCCGCTATGGACTGCGAACGTTGATCACCTTTGATGATGCGAAGGTGGGGGAGAGGGCACCCCGGAATACGAAATCCGTCTACCAGCAAATAATCCGGTGCCGGGTCCAGCTTCAACACCGCTTTCAGCATCGCGCCGTAGTTCGCCTGCTGAATCCCAATCGAGTCGATCTCATCGGACGAAATCACCGACCAGCCGATTGCATGCGGACCACCCATCAACTTGTCATATAGCCTGTCCCGCTCTTCCGGCGTAAGCAATTTCGAATCATTCAACCCACGCACCGGGTACGCCAGCACCACAGCACCGGCAACAATAGGCCCCGCCATCGGCCCGCGCCCCGCCTCGTCTACCCCCGCGATGCGCGAGAATCCCAGCTCGCCCACCTCGTGCTCAAACCGCCAAAGCCTGGTTCTCTTGCCCGGCATATCGCCCCAAACCCCCACGCCTTGGAGTGCGGCGTGTAAGCGCCGCTTTCACTTCACCCAGCCAATCCACCCGTTAGCCAATTATGGCACGAACCATCTGAAAATATCTCGCGGGTTTTCCAACCCGCCTTTTTTGACTAAAAGCAGACATGAAAAACGCCGCCTCCAATGCAAAAGCGCGCTTTGGCCAGTCGGAAATGGCAAATTAGAGGAATGTATAAACGTGGATTGTGATACCATCAGATAGACTTTTGCGCCGAGATGATTGCTCTCCGCAGAATTGACTTCGCGACATCGTGGGGAAATGCCCCATCGTATCTGTGAGCACCGAATGAAAATGACTAACTTCGTGCAACATGCAGGAGCGTAATTGATGACCGGACCGGGAACAAATCAACTAAGTGCGTCCGAATCTGCCACTACGAATTTGAGTTCAAACTATCCTTTCCCATGGAGAACTCTGTTCGCCGCGCCCCCGATAGCATTTGTGACGCTTTTTAATGCAGTAATGACTATAGGACTAATAAGTGATGCGAGTGCGACCGGCGCAGCCGCGGCGCAAGGCATAATGATGATCATTGTAGTAGTGCCTGCGGCGTTTATTGCATTGGCGGGTTCAATAATATCAATTCTGATTCTGAGGCTGGGCTGGGGCAAGGGTTTGCGCGTACCAACGTCCAACACAATCCTTATGCGGTTTTGTTTAGCAAATGTTGTCTGGAGTTGTCTTCAGATTCCTCTGTTCTTCGCGAGTTTATGGGTCACGATGCTGCCTCCGCCCATGTAAAGCCGGTGGAAATTAAATCAGTTGCGGACAGTTCAAAAATAAGGGATTTGCGCTGTCTGGAAATTGGGCGGAAGGATTTTCCTCGATCCATCCGCCCAAATAATAACACGTTGGGGACTGGTTGCCCCCGAAAAACTACGCCTTTGGCGTAGTCGCTGTTTCCTTCGTGGAACGCTCCTTCGCGCGGACGCGCGCGGCCTTACCCGACCGTTCGCGCAAGTAATAAAGTTTCGCGCGGCGCACGCTGCCTTCGCGCGTGACTTCTACCTTCTCAATACGCGGCGAGTGCAGCGGAAACACGCGCTCGACGCCTTCGCCAAACGCCACGCGGCGCACCGTGAACTTTGCCTCGGGGCTTTCGGCGCCCTTGCGCCCAATCACCACGCCTTCGTAGACCTGGATGCGTTCTTTTTCGCCTTCGACAATCCGGAAATGCACGCGGACCGTATCGCCGATGTTAAACTTCGGCAGCTTGTTCGCGGGCTTGAGTTGTGCTCGTTGCAGTTCTTCCAGCGCATTCATGGCTCGTTCTTCCTATCAGTTAAAAATTCTCGTTCAATTTCATCCAACAACGCGCGATCCTCGCTGGAACACGCATCAAGCAAATCCGGCCTCCGCGCCAATGTCGCGCGCAACGCCTCTTTCCGTCGCCACCGTCGTATCGCCGCGTGGTTTCCCTCGCGCAACACCGCCGGCGCTTCCATCCCGCGAAACTCCTGTGGCCGCGTGTACTGCGGCGCGCCAAGGATTCCGTCGTAAAAAGAATCCGTCTCGACCGACTCGAAATCACCGACCACGCCCGGAATCATCCGGCTGACCGCTTCGATGATCACCAACGCCGGCAATTCGCCTCCACTGAGCACGTAATCGCCGATTGAAATCTCGTCCGTACATAGTCCCTGGCTGACCCGTTCGTCGACGCCCTCGTACCGCGCGCAGACCAATACGAAATCCGGCTGCTGCGCGAGTTCTAGCGCAATCGACTGCGTAAATCGGCGGCCCCGCGGCGACATCAGGATTACCCGTTCGCAGGAATTTTTTCCGCGCAGGCTCTCGACCGTCGCAAACAACGGTTCGCATTTCATCACCATGCCCGGTCCGCCGCCAAACGGCGCGTCGTCCACGGTCCGGTGCTTGTCCGTCGTGAAATCGCGCGGATTCGTGCATTCCACCGTCAGCAGGCTGTTCTCGATGCCCTTGCCCAGCAGGCTGACGCGCAACGGCGCGTCAAACAACTCCGGGAACAACGTGACGACGTCAATCCGCATCGGCAATCACATACGCGGCAATATCACCAACGGTGACGCGGCCAGTTTCGAGATCGATTGATTCAACTGTCTGCTCAATCGCCGGTAGCAACAGACGCTGCCCGTCCGGCGTGTCAATTTCCAGAATATCGTGCGCGGGACTTTCGATGCACCCGGCAATCTTGCCGATGCGTTCGTTATCCGCGCCGAAAATCTCAAGTCCAATCCATTCCGAAGCGGCCATCGTGTCCGTTGTCGCTGTCCGCGCCTGTTTGGGCTGCAGGACTTCGACCGTCGCGTTCTTCATCCGCGCCACGGTGTCTTTCGATACCCCCGGACCAAGGGTAACAATCAGACCCGACGGGTTCGCGCTCATGCGATCTATCACGCAGAGCAGCGCATCGCCGCCTCGGCCAGTCACCCGCACGGCGCCAATTCCCTGCGCGCCGTTCTCGAACATCCGAGTTGGCGTAATCCGCAGTTCCCGCTTCGCCGGATTCACCGACTTCACTGTCCCCATGCGGACCCAGGTGCCGCTCACGCGCCGTTACTCGACGATTTGCAGTACCGCGCGCGTGGTCGACTTCGTGGACGCGGACATCAGCAGCGAGCGAATCGCCCGCGCCGTCTTGCCGCTCTTGCCGATCACCTTCCCCATGTCCTCGGGGTGTACGCGCAGCTCGATCAACTGGCCTTCATCGTTCTCTATCACGCGGACGTTCACATCCTCGGGATGCTCCACGAGCTTCTTCGCGACGAACTCAACCAACTCTTTCATTTGCGGCTGCATGCTGAAACCTAGCCCTGCTTGGACTGCGCGATGATGCCCTTTTTCGTGAGCACCGAACGCACTGTCTCCGACGGCTGAGCGCCTTTCTTCAACCACGCGATGGCCTTCTCGGCATCAATGTCCGTGGTCGGCTCGGGGCGCGCGCACGGGTGATACGTGCCGATCTGCTCGACAATCGTTCCGCGCGTGCGGTTGCGCGAATCCATCACCACCACCCGGTAGTACGGCGCGTGCGTGCGCCCGCCGCGCTGCAATCGAATTACTGTTGCCACTACTATCTCCTATCGTTTCTGTGTTTTTCGGTTCCACGATAGGGTCTAGGGTCTGGGGTTTAGGGTCTCGTTCGATCACAACACGTAATCGTCTTTTCGCTAGACCCTAAACCCTAAACCCTAAACCCTCTTTTCACCCAAACATCGAAGGCGGTCGCATACCGCGCGCGAACGCGCCGCGCTTTCCGCCCTTCAGCATCTGCTGCATCATCTTCTTCATCTTCTCGAAATCCTTGAGAAGACGATTAATATCCTGGACCGAAGTGCCGCTGCCATCCGCGATCCGCAATCGCCGGCTGCCGTTGATAATCTTCGGGTTCTTCCGCTCTTTGCGCGTCATCGAGCGGATGATCGCTTCCGTATATCTCAATTCATCCTCAGGCAGTTCCGCGCCCTCAGGCAACAACTTCGACATGCCCGGAATCTTCTTCACCAAATCGCCGATGCTGCCCATCTTCTTCACCTGCTGCATCTGCTCCAAAAACATCTCAAGGTCCAGCTCGCCCTTCTTGGCCTTCTGCTGAAACTTGATCGCCTGTTCCTGATCGACAACCTGCTGCGCCTTCTCGACCAGCGAAACGATGTCGCCCATGCCGAGAATCTGGTCCGCCATCCGCTGCGGATGGAACGGCTCAAGCGCATCGAGCCTTTCGCCGGTGCCCACAAACTTGATTGGGCAACCCGTAACGCTGATCAAACTGATTGCCGCGCCGCCGCGCGCGTCGCCATCAAGCTGCGTCAATATCACGCCCGTCAGCGGCAAATTATCATTAAACTGTTTCGCGGAATTCACCGCGTCCTGACCCGTCATGGCATTGGCCACAAACAGAATCTCGTGCGGCTGCACTTGCGACTGAATCCGCCGGACTTCCGCCATCATCTCACCGTCCACGTGCAATCGGCCCGCCGTGTCCAGAATGATGATGTCGCAGCCGCGCATCTGCGCTTCGCCCTTCGCCATCACGCAGATATCGACGGGGTCCGCATTCGCGCCAAGGCTGAAAAACTCGGCGCCCGCCTGTTGCGCCACCACTTCGGCCTGCTTGATGGCAGCGGGACGGTATACGTCCGCGCCAACGATTAGCGGGTGCCGCCCCTGTTTCTTCAAATGTAACGCCAGCTTGCCGGACGAGGTCGTTTTACCCTGACCCTGCAACCCCACCATCATAATCACGGTTGGCGGCGTCTGCGCCAGCTTCAGCGGAGCATTCGCCCCGCCCATAATCTTCACCAGCTCATCGTGGACAATCTTGACGATTAACTGCCCCGGCTGGATGCTTTCGAGTACTTCCAGACCGAGCGCGCGCTCCTGCACGTCCGCTATGAACTGCTTGACTACCTTATAGTTAACATCGGCTTCGAGCAGCGCCACCCGGATTTCCTGGAGGCTGTCCTGCATGTTCTTCTCGGTCAGTTTTCCCTGACCGCGAATGTTCTTGAAGACGCGTTCCAACTTTTTGTTTAATGAGTCAAACATTCCTCAATCCGGTGACTGTCACTGGCGCATTTCTCCCAAAAATGGGCAGATCACGCCCGTAGACAGAACCGGAAGTCTAGCATACAGATACAACAACGCGCAACCTGAACAGAGGGGTTGAAGCGGGGGAGACGACCTTTACACAAAAAACGGGTTATACCGGCTTTCGACCGCGATAGTGGATGCCGGGCCGTGTCCGCAGTGGACTACCGTTTCCGGTGGCAGTGAGAGGATATGGGTCCGCACTTCCGCGATCTGGCGGTCATAGTTTTCCTGCGTCGATGTACCGCCCACCGACCCCGCAAACAAGGCGTCGCCGGTAAACACGTGGCCGGGAAACGCAAGACAAAGGGCCACGGGAGTATGCCCCGGCGTCGAGAGCACGCGCCCAATGTGCTTCCCGACCCGCACGGTATCACCTTCCTTTACCACGCGCGAGGCGCATCCGCCGATCTTCGCGGTTCCCGCGAGGACTTCAGGCTTGTAACGGCGCACATATTCCGCAAGCCCGTCCACGTGGTCGTAGTGGTCGTGGGTGATGAACACCGTCTTCAACGTCAAGCCGTGCTCGCTCAGGTACGCGGCGATTCTGTCATCGAACGTACCTGCATCGATCAGCATCGCTTCCCGCGTTTCCATGCACGCGGCGACGTGCGCATTTACCTCGATAAGGTCCAGAAGGAAATGTTTCACGATCATTGCCGCGCTCCGTCGAGGTTCGCGTTCTCAAAATTCGCCTGCCCCGTCGCGCCGCGCAAATCCGCGCCGGCAAGATTCGCGCGACGGAATATCGCCCGTGTGATGTCCGCATCGCGAAACGACGCGTCGCGCAGGTCTGCATTCCCCGGGCGGGCAAGAAACATCTTCGCGTTGTCGAATCGGGCGCCGTGACCTTTCGTTCCAACAAGATTCGCGCGCTGAAGATTCGCACCCGTAAAATTCGCGCCCGATACGTCCGCCCCGCCAAACACCGCGAACTCGCAGTTGCTGTTCGTCAAATTCGCGCGTTGAAGGTTTGTCTCGTCCAGCAGCGTGTTGCGCAAGTCTGCGCCGCTTAAATCCGTTCCCGATAGGTTCGCCTGCGACAGCCTCGCTTCATGCAGGTCCGCGCCGGCGAGATCGCAACCGGAAAGGTCCAGGCCGCGCAGGTCCACGCCCGGCGCTTTCCCGGATTGAATGATATGCAGGGCTTCGTCGCGTGTCATATTCACCCTCAGAACTCGTCGTGTTTCGACAGTTTCTGCTCAATCCAATCCCCGTAATATGCCGTTTCCTTGATCGCGGCCTTGATCTCCATCTTCGTAATTTCAGTTGCCAGGAAACACGTGGACAACACAAAACGTTCATCGTCGCCCTGTTTTGATAACGCGACGGCCCCCTGAATTAATTTCATGTTCGCGCGCAACGCCCAGGCATACGCGCTTTCATCCGCCTTGCCGCACACACAATAGACCTGGACCAGTTTCATCCCGTCTTCCCGCTTGAACTCGCGCACGTGTACCGATTGGGTTCGCCCATCCTTCAATGTAACTTGCACAATAAAATCTTCGCCTTCGCGTTCAACGTCCCGCGAGCCGTCTTTCGCAACGGACTTCACAAGCTCTTCCAGCGTGTATTTCTGCGCTCCGGCGACGGGCTTCACGTCTTTCACTATCGCCGCCGACCGCCCCAACCATTCATCCACCGCCCGGCGCACGTCGACGTCCATCTCCTCGCCAAAACTGTGCAGCGCGCCCAGGGCCTTGGTCGCCAGTTTCCCCAGGTATTCCGCCGAGTCCCGGCGTGTCACCCATCCCGCCTTGGTGTCGCCCAGTTTCCGGACAGCGTTCTCGATCTCTTCATTCATAAGTGCTGTCTCCCTTTGCATCCACGTAATTTTAGAGCAGATGGACACGGCGTGTCATCCAGGGCAACGCGCCTAAATCCCAGGTGGCGCCCAAAATCCGCGCGGAGCGCCTTGGAGTGCGGCAGCGGGTAGCTGCCGCTTTCCATTTCCTGGGTAAAGTCGCTTGGCAATTGAGCACGTTGAGCCTGGCGTGTCACGGTCGCCGCGAAATGCCGGGGGCGGTCAATGGTAGAATAGGGACTATGAAACCATCGATCATCATTGCCGCAGTCTTTGCGTGCGCCTGCGTGTCCGCGCAGGAAACTCCCTATGAGGCGTATGCCGCGCAAATCGAGGCGTTGCAGCGCGACGGCGCTGACCTCGCTCGCGAGTATGGACGCGATGTATTGATCGACCGGTACCGCGCGCTGATCGATGCGCATCCCGGTTTTCCAAACAATATTCAGTTGGACACACAGATCGCGATGCTCTACGAGTCGGATTTTGTCGACCGGGGCGAACCCCCCAATCTTCAGGCCGCGTACGAAACGTATCAGCGCATTATCGAAACCTATGACCCGGAACATCCGTATATGATGACCGTGCGGCATCATGCCGCCGACCGCGCATCGGAACTCGATCCCGGCGCCGCGCGCGGAATGTATGAGAGCATCATCGTCGACTACCCGGGCGAAGACGCCATGGTAGTGCAAAGCCGCTACGCGCTCGGAAAACTTGCGGAACAACAAGGCGACCCGATTGCGGCGCAGCAGCACTTTGATCAAGTCCTGAACTACGTACCCTCCGGCGCGCCCCTGTCCGAGTCACAGCAGGCAAGTATCGCGGCCTACGAGGCCAATGCGGTCGCCAGCACACTCGCCAATGTACTCGAAGGACATGACACGCCCCAGGCGCGCATGAAAGCCTTAAAAAAATACATGGAGAAACACCAGGAACTGATGCTATTGCACGGCGATCTGGTGCAGCGTTTCGCGCGTTCCATCGAGAAAACCGGTGGCTTTGATTCTGAACTTGCCGACACCGCCATCCCCACAGACTTTTCGCTTTCGTCCCTGAAGAAAAACCGGCAGGCCGATCCGGATCGCAAAAGCCGCAGCCGTGTCCGCGAGCTGCGCGCGCGCGACACCGCCGAACGCCAGGCCGAACTCGCCCGCGCAGATGCAATGTTGGTTGGTTCGTTACCTGCCGGTACACACGGCCAGAAACCATCCAGTGCAGTGGCGTCCGGTTCCGCTGCCACCAGCATCCCCGGAAGCAGAGGATTCGCCCTCGCAGGTGTAGCCGCCGCCGCTGGCGCCGTCGCGGCTATCGCCATCACCGTTATCCGCCGCCGCCGGGCATAATCCCAAACTGCCCTAACTCGCGCACAGCGCCTTGGACTGCGGCGTGTCATCGCCGCTTTCACTTCGGATAGCCGAATGCCCAAATAAATTCGTAGGCTTCAGGCTCACTTGAATCGAAGCCGGGGTGATCGCTTTTAATTGCGAAGCGACTTTGCCCAGGAAATGGAAAGCGGCAGCTACCCGCTGCCGCACTCCAGGGCGCTCCGCGCGGATTTTGGACAACGCCCGGAGCACTCCTCGCTGGCGGCGCTTCTCTTGGCGTCTCGCCGGGGCCACCGTCCATAGTCATTTCCCGTGACGTACTAATGTCATGAATTGCAATTCCCCGGCAAAAATCACCCACATAATCGGATCTTCAAAGTCCCCCTTTGAAGGGGGATTTAGGGGGATGTACGGTCTGATTTCCAAACTTCATATCGAACGAATCTCAAACTCAGGACACTAGCCATCGTCCATAAACGTCTTGACACGCCGCAATTTTTCAATTATAATTAGTTTGTTAGCTAAATAAAGAAACAAAGCAATGCCATGAATCTCGTTTTCAAAGCCCTCGCAGACCCGGGTCGCAGAAAAATTCTGCACCTGCTCCGCGCCCGCAACATGACCGCAGGCGAAATCGCCGAGCATTTCCAACTGGCAAAGCCAACCCTGTCGCGACATTTCGCGGTGTTGCGCGAGGCAGACCTGATTCACGGCGATAAAAACGGCACGTCGATAACCTACAGTTTAAATGTGTCTGTCCTGGAAGAGGCGCTTCTGGGCTTAATGAACGCAATGGGGTTTGATGCGAAGGAGAACGGCAATGACAGCACCACCCAGACTTAGTCTGAGGCCCATACTCTTGATGACGGCTGTTTTTTTGGTCCCGATGTTGCTCATTTCGGTGTATGCATGGTCGGTACTGCCGGTTGACGCCCAAATTCCAACACATTGGAACGCACGGGGTGAAGTCGATGACTACAGCTCGAAGTCATTCGGCCTTTTCTTCTTGCCGCTCCTGCTCGCCGCGATTGTCCCAGGTATCGCGCTACTCGTCCGCATCGACCCACGGCGACATCACGTCGAACAATCCCAAAAGTTTTTGGTGGCCGTGTCGGCGAGTATTCTGTTCGTCATGGCAGTCATCCATACTTCGGCGGTGTTGGTAAGCCTTGGGTATCCGCTGCCGATGGACCGGATCGTAGCAACGAGCGTGGGCCTCTTGTTTCTGCTGCTGGGAAATTTTCTGGGCAAGGTCCGCAGCAACTTTTTCATGGGCGTGCGCACGCCCTGGACCTTGTCCAGCGAATTGTCCTGGAACAAGACCCACCGGCTTGCGGGCAAACTGTTTTTCGCCGTAGGCCTGCTAACTATTCTGCTCGCCTTGATTGCGAATGGACCCCTTGCAATCGGCGCGATGCTCGTGTCCCTGCTCGCGGCAACGCTCATCACCATCGTATACTCGTATGTGGTGTGGAAAAGCGATCCGGTCCGGCTCGAGACCCCGAACGCTCAGTGAAAATCCCGGCTCCGGGTTTCGCACGGCGCATTGTCCAGTTCGGGCTTCCACAGTTTCTCCGCGACAAGGTGCGTCACGCCGGATTGTGCCTGCAGTTTGCCCGTAACACCGAGGAATGACGCGGTCTTCGCAATTAACTCGAACTGCCGGTACACCTTCTCCCAAACGACGATATTTACAAACCCGGTCTCGTCCTCGAGTGTCATGAACACGACGCCTTTCGCGGTCCCCGGCCGTTGCCGGCAGGTCACCAAACCCGCGTACCGCACACGCGAGCCGTTGGGCATGCCCCGCACCGCCGCCGCATCCGGCAACTTGCGCCTCGATAGTTCTTCGCGCAATGGCGCGAGTGGATGACCACGCGGGCTATGCGACGTGAACGCGTAATCCCATTCGATGGTGTCCAGCGCGGGCAGCGCGGAAAATTCCGCCGCGGCCTCGGGGCGATCGAGGCTCAAACCGCCGCGCGGACCATGCGCAATACCCAAGGCTTCCCACAACGCGCCGCGCCGTTCCTCTTGAAACGATTCCAGCGCGCCACTCTCCGCCAACCGCACCATCACGGCCGTTTCGATCCGTGCCCGCGCCGCAAGATCGTCCAACGACTGAAACGCCCCCGCCTCCCGCGCGGCGGCGATGCGTTGCGCGCAGGCCTCGTGCAAGCCTTTCACATACCGCAATCCCATCCGAACGGCGAAACCTTCGCCGCTGCCCGCATCCGCTTCTAGCGTGCAATCCCACGCGCTACGCTGCATGTCCACCGCGCGAATACCGACGCCGTGGCGTTTGCTGTCTTCCACCAGCGTGGCCGCGCTATAGAACCCCATCGGTTGCGCGTTCAGAAGGCCGCATAAAAACGCCGCGGGATAATGCCGCTTCAACCAAGCCGTCGCGTACGCGATCAACGCAAAACTCGCCGCATGACTCTCCGGAAATCCATATTCGCCAAACCCGCGAATCTGTTCGAACACGCGTTCAGCGAATTCTTTTTGAATGCCTTTCTTCGCCATGCGCGCAATCAGCCGTTCGCGATGCCGCTCGATCCGCCCCGATTTGCGCCACGCCGCCATGTCCCGCCGAAGCTGATCTGCCTCGCCTGGTGTGTAATCCGCCGCGACAATCGCAAGCTGCATCACCTGCTCCTGAAACAACGGAATCCCCAGCGTTTTTTTCAGGATGGGTTCGAGGCAGGGATGCGGATACGTAACCTCCTCTTCACCATTTCGCCGTCGCAGATACGGATGAACCATCCCGCCGGTGATCGGCCCAGGCCGCACGATGCTGACCTCGATCACGAGATCATAATAATTCGCCGGTCTCAATCGCGGCAGCATCGCCATCTGCGCCCGGCTCTCAATTTGAAACACACCGACCGTATCGCCTTCCCGAATCATTTCGTATGTCGCGGGATCTTCCGCGGGCACCGTCGCAAGCGTGAACGGCTTCTCGCAATGCTTCTCAATCAAATCAAACGAACGATGAACCACGTTCAACGCGCCGAGCCCGAGAAGGTCCACCTTGAACAATCCCAGCTCTTCCACGTCTTCCTTGTCCCACTGAATCACCGTGCGGTCCGGCATCGTCGCATTCTCAATCGGCACGAGATCGTGAACCGGTTCATGTCCGAGCAAAAATCCTCCCGGATGGATGGATAAATGCCGCGGAATGTCTTCTATCTCCCGCATCAACCGAAGCAGGTTCTGCAATGCAGGGCTGTCAGCGGGAACACCGGAATCCGCAAGCATGTCCGCCGAAGGAAATTCGTGGTGCGACAGCACCCGCGCAATCCGTTCAATGGCGGTCTCAGGAATGCCCAACACCTTCGCAACGTCGCGCACCGCCGACCGCGCGCGATACCGGATAAAATTCGCGACCATTGCCGCGTGCGTGCGCCCATATTTTGTATAAACATGTTGGATGACCTCTTCGCGCCGGTCGTGTTCAATATCAAGATCAATGTCCGGCGGTTCCGCGCGCTCGCGCGACAAAAACCGCTCGAACAACAACCCCATTCGCACTGGATCCACCGCGGTGATCCCAAGGCAATAGCACACCACCGAATTCGCCGCCGATCCCCGTCCCTGACACAAAATATCGTGATGCCGGCAATACCGTACGATCTCGTGCATCGTCAGAAAATAGCCCTCGTACTCGAGGTCGTGAATCAGCGCGAGTTCTTTGTCGATCTGTCTTCGCACGTCCTCCGGGATATCACCCGCATACCGTTCGCGCGCGCCGTCCATCGTCAGCGTGCGAAACCATTCCCCGCAGGTCCTCCCGTCCGGCAACCGTTCCATCGGATACCGATACCGGATTTCCGCGAGCGAAAACGTGCAGCGCTCCGCCACTTCCTCCGTGCGCATTACCGCACCTGGATCATCTTCGTACAGCATTCCAAAACCGTGGGGAGGACGCAGCGCATGTTCCGCATTCGGCCGGATCATCCGACCGGCGGTGGAAAGCGTTACACCATGGCGAATGCACGTCAGTACGTCCTGCAACGATCGCCGCGCCGGCGTGTGGTACAGCACTTCCATTCCCGCCACGAGATCGATCCCGTGACGTTGCGCGCGCTCGCGCACGCGCTGTTCCATCCGCGCGTCGCCGGTCTGACGGTGCCGCGTAAGCAGCGCATACATTCGTTCGCCAAACGCATCGCGTAACGCCCCCGCCATGAACGCAGGATCCGCTTCGCGGGCCAACGCGCAGCGTTCCCCGCCCCACACCGCGACCAGCCCCTGCGCATGTTCGCAGACTTCTTCAACACTGACCTGGCTCATCCCCTTCGGTGAACGCAATCGCCCCTTAGAGATCAGCCGGCAAAGGTTCGCGTACCCCCCCCGGTCCGCCGCAAGCAACACCAGCGAAGAATCGTCGAAGAGCGTGATCTCCGATCCCGCAATCAGATGCACCCCAAGCTCAAGCGCGCGCTTGTGCGCCCGCACAAGGCCGTACACGCCGTCCCGATCCGTCAACGCAATCGAGCGAATCCCGAATCGGTGCGCCTCCTCGATCAACTCATCGGGATGACTCGCACCTTCCAGGAACGAATACGCGCTCTTGCACCAAAGCGGTATGTAAGTCGATTTCATGTCTAACATCCAAGGCGCAATGCACAGCGCGCAACTAGTGTAATGAATCGCAATTCCTTGGCAAAAGCCACACGCATAATCGGATCTTCAAAGTCCCCCTTTGAAGCGCATTTCATAATCTGATCTTCAAAGTCCCCCTTTGAAGAGGGATTTAGGGGGATGTACGGTCTGATTTCCAAACTTCATATCGAACGAATCTCAAACTCAGGACACTAGCGCGAGGGGCAGGGCTGGGAATTGTGTCTCTACGCCAGCGTCCACGGCGCGCGCATGGGACGGTTGATCAACCGGTTGGCTTCGTCGTCATTGATGAAACATTCGCTTTGCGGGTCCCATTTCACGGGCCGGTTGAGCCAGGAGGCGATATTGCCTACGTGGCATACGGTGCAGGATCGATGTCCGATTTCGACGTCGCAGATCGGTTTGCTGCGCGTGCGTATGGCGTCAAACCAGTCTTCGTGATGGCCGCGGCTATTATGAAGGCGAATATCGCCCGGGCGAAGTTGTTCGCGGAGAAGGCCGGCGGGTTCCGCGTCGAGATACCCGCGATTGACCATGATCTTGCCCTCGGTCCCGATGAACAGTACCCCTGCTTTACCCGCGTCGCGGCGTTGCATGATGACACCATTGGCGTACCGGTACGTCAGATGCGGCACGTCGCTGCCGTTGGGCGGCGCAATTTCGACCGGGCCCGATTCGTCCATTCCCAGGCCCCATTGCGCGATATCAAAATGGTGCGCGCCCCAGTCCGTCATGCCGCCGCCGGAGTAATCCTTGTAGCCACGAAAATTGGGATAGCCACCGATCAGCCGGTTAAAATCCTCCCAAGATCCAATTGGCCCCGGCTGTAACGAAGGTGCGAACTCGCTGTTATACGGACGATAGGGCGCGGGACCAAGCCAGAAATCCCAATCCAACCCTTCCGGCGCAGGCATGGGCGGAAGATAACATTCCTCCGACGGACCACCCACGCTGACGTGTATCTCTTTTACTTCTCCGATCTTTCCATTGCGCACCAACTCGCACGCGATCCGGAATCCACCCTCGGATCGCTGTTGGCTACCCGTTTGAAACACGCGCGCCCGCTTACGGACTTCATTCACCAGAATCCGGCCTTCTCCAATCGTAAGCGTGAGGGGCTTCTCGCAGTAAACATCCTTGCCCGAGCGCACCATCGCGAGAGAGACAAGCAAGTGCCAATGGTCAGGCACGGCGATGAGCACTGCATCGATGTCATTGCGCTCGGCAATTGCGCGGAAATCTCCGTATTTCTCGACCGATGCATATTTGCCTTTGCCGATACGTGATGCATAAGCCTCGTCGATGAGATATCGGCCAACCTCGAATCGCCTCGATTCGACATCGCACAACGCCACAATCTGCACATCATCCCGCCCCTGAAGGTAGTCGCAGTGGTTGCCGCCCATCTTGCCAATGCCGACGACTCCAATTGTGAGGCGCTCGCTCGGAGGCGAAGCCCATGTTTTTGCAGACAGGATCAGCGGCGCGGTGACCGCCGTCCGCTTCAAAAATTGGCGGCGGCTGGTTGATTTGTTAAGCATGGTCTACCCTCGCAATTCATTTACGCTTGGAGAAGAAACAGTGTAACGCGTCGCGCGCGAGAACCGCCAATATCGCCACGCGCCAGCCAGGTTGAACAAATCAACGAATTCACATAATCTTTCTATCCGCGCCAATGGCATGGGCACAAAGTCCTCATCGTATTTCCTTGCCCCGATAGTTCAGTGGATAGAACAAGTCCCTCCTAAGGATTAGACGCCAGTTCGATTCTGGCTCGGGGCACTTTTAGCCAATAATATCAGCGGTTTTGTGCAGATCGTTGGTTGGCGGGATTGGAAGGATTGAGGGTTTTTCTCCGCTGTAACCCGATAGAAACCGTTGTGGTTGGTGACGAATTAAGTGACTCGTTGAAGGCAAACGCGATTGTATCGAACAATGCAGCGCGTGGAACAGCCGGATCTTAATTGCGTAATTAGGTGATGTTTATGATGGATTCTAAGGTGGTGGCCCCGATTCGCCTGGGCACATGCAGTTGGAGCTATCGCGAGTGGATCGGCAAGGTCTACACCACGAAAGAACCCACTGAATTCATACGCGAATACGCCAAACGGTTTAACGCCGTCGAGATCGACTCGACCTTCTACGGCATCCCCCGGATCGAAACGATACAGGGCTGGCGCGATCGCGCATCGGAAGGTTTCCTGTTTGCCGCCAAGGCCCCGCAAACTATTACCCATGCGAAGTTTCTTATTGACTGCGAAAAGGACATCAACGAGTTTCTCGCGGCGATGCAGCATCTGGGCGACCACCTCGGACCCATCCTCTTTCAGTTCCCCTATTTTGCCAAGGCCAAAAACGTTTCCGCGCAAATGTTCATGGACAGGCTTGGTCCGTTTCTCGCCTGCCTTCCGGCATCTGGTTTTCAATTCGCGGTGGAAGTGCGCAACAAAACGTGGCTGGGGCCTCCCCTTTTCCGGCTCTTGAAGGAAAGTAATGTCACGCTTGCGCTGATTGACCACCCGTACATGTACCGGCCCAAGGAACTGATGCGGTTCGCGGACATACTTACTGGCCCGTTTGCATATATTCGGCTTTTGGGTGACCGCTACGCGATAGAACGCATCACGAAATCATGGGGCGAGACCGTTGTTGATCGACGCAGCGATATCGAGGAATGGGCACGGGTTATTACTGAAATATCAAAAGTCCACGTACCAGTGTTTGGATTCGTCAATAGCCACTACTCCGGCTACGCGCCGGCCGACGTGGAAATGCTACTTGATTCTATGCCTTCGCAAGAAAATGCGGGCAAGGATGGATGATATAGAGCCTCTCAACTACGATCTCTTCTTCATCCCCCTTATTACCCCTACAATTCCGGCAATGACTGCCAGTAGTCCCAACAACTGTCCGCCGGGGCTATCGTCAATTCCGCCGTATACAACCATAAACGCGCCAAATAATAGGGCGAGCACAAAGCCTGATAGTTTAATCTTATTCATACAAAACTTTTACCACAACCGGCAGCATATACCATCGCGCCGGTTGTCGTGAGCTAAGCGAGGACGTGATGGCCCTTGGTAAAGCATTGGCAATCTCGATGCATACCACGCCGTGTCAGCGTTGCGCCCCGTAGCTTATTCTTAGAGATCGCGCACTTCCTTTGGCTTGAAAGGCTGGGGGTGTGGGGCGCTGCGGAAATCGCAAGCGACTATCCCTCCGGCAACACAGCCAACAATATCAGCCCCAATGTATACAATACCAAGCATCCGAGAAAAAGAGCGGCTAGAGCATATCCAACTACACAACTAAAAATAGCCAACCAGCGCCAGCCCGGTTTAATCGCAATCTCGTCCACGAACATTGGAATTCCAAAATACCTTGGTTCTCGCGGTGTGGATTGGTTGAGCGCTCGCCAGTGAAAATGTGCGAAAGCCAATGCGGTCAAGCCGCCGCATCCAAAGATTATGAACATTCTTAAATGTTCGGCGAACGTACTCAATCTGCACGCTCCGTGATCATAGTGCTCCATGCATGACAAGCGTTTCGTTCTGGTCAAACACCCAAAAAACGTCATTGCCGGCCACTGGCGCGGCCTCGCTGACCCGTTCAATAAACCCAAAGTCGCACAATGTCGGGGTTCGGGTGCGCCAGCATCGTTACGTCGTGCTGGTTAAGTATGGGACCAGGCACGGCGCACGTTCACCATAATCGAATCGGCAAAGGCATTTAACGAAACCACTTAGAAGCATGGATAGAGGCAATTATTAATCCTTGATAGCGAATGACAATGTATAGCACCAGCGGCATGACCAATAGTACACTCAACATTGAGATGGCAAAGCCGAGAACAACTCGAGACACTTCAAAAATAAAATAAAACATAGCGTATGCCGCAAAAAGACAATCCAGTATTTCCAGACGCGACATTTTGATCATAATTTTAAGCTCCATGCCGTCACCTGCCGCCGGTTCGCTTCTGCGCCCGAATCCTTTGGTTCAATAACAAACAACTCTGCATTCGGGCGCTTTCTTATTTCAATTTCGAGAATGGCCACCAATCCAGGATCCACTAACCTCTCGCGTTCAATCAGCAATTGCTCGGTGGTATACATTGACAAGTCTAGAGTTGTGGACGGTTGATTGGTTACGCAGCCTGCTATAGCGAGCAACATCACTCCACCTACGATTGACCGAAGGTTATACACGGTCACTCTCCAATCGTCTCGTTTCACAATTAGGCTTTTTGATGTAGCTCATCGGCGATCCCTTCGCATCGTGGCCGCGATCATAAACCCTAAACTCCACGGCTTCAACGTAACTTTTACACCGCTCGATGAGGCACCAGAACCCAGGCGCATCGAGGCACTTTTTTCAAAAGATATGAATGACTATGCTGGAAAGGATGGGCCAAAATGCTCATCCCAGCGAAGACATTACACGCACTCAACGGCTGGATCATGGCGGTACATGGCATGAAGTCACTAAGCGTCGACGAAGTGCGGCACGCAACAGGTTGCGCGTAGCCTGTTGTCCCCCTGAGTGGACCAGATAACGACTATACGATTCTGGTCTCCTGCCCTGTAAAACGACCGGATAAGCCTAACGCGCTGCATCAGCAGTTAATGGTTAGTTCTATTGCACAGCCCCGTCGCGCGGTCTGCGCGGAATCCATCGCGGGACTTCCCGCATGTAACGTTCGTATGGAGCGCCGAATTTGCGCTTCAACGTCGGTTCTTCATAGAACACCACAAACGACGCCGTGGCCACGCAATACAACGCCGTGTAAACAGCCGTGCCAATCGACGACCACCAGACCACGTGACCCAGCAGCAACATCAGCCCACCGATATACATCGGGTTTCTGACCCAGCGGTACCAGCCTTGCGCGACCAACGCGCGCGGCGGGTCAAAGGGCGCCGGCGTTCCACGTCCGATGCGTATGAAATCGTACACGCATCGCAACGCTACAATTGCGCCGATGACAAAGAGTGGAATGGCCACGTAACGGAGCGGACCCAGCGCCAGAGAACCGCGATCGGTTTGTCCGATGGCGTATGGGAAGTAAATTAGCAGAAAACCAATAAAGGTGGAGGCATAGACGCAAGCTCGCAACGCGACCATATCTAATTCCTGTTGAATTGCGCGACCATAAACTTTCGCTTGCCTGTATTGTAACCCATGGCGCTTTTAACACGCTTAGATGGATGGAGCTTCCGTGCCAGAAGTAAGTATGATAGAAAAACTACAACTCGCCGGCTTAAAGCACTTTCCGTGGGCGAAAACTTTCCGAAGTGGATGGAGGCGAAACATGGCACGGGCATTCGTACTTTTGGTGTTGTGCATGGCCGCGGCTGGCCAGGATACCCGGGATGTGCGCGGGGCTTCGGTAATTCCCGATGAGGGGTATTGCGACCAGCCGTATGTCGTAGTGCTTGACGATGGCACGTGGTTGTGTACGATGACGACGGGCGAGGGCGAAGAGGGCGCGACGGCGCAGCATGTCGTGTCCACGCGCAGCAAGGATCAGGGAAAAACCTGGGGGCCGTTGACGGACATCGAACCCGTGGGCCCGCCGGAGGCGTCGTGGGTTTCGCCGTTGCTCACGCCGGGCGGGCGCGTGTACGCGTTCTACGATTACAACGCGGACAACATGCGCAGCGTAAAACTGTCTAGCGGCGGCGAGACGAAGCGTGTGGATACGCTGGGGCAGTTTGTATTCAAGTACACAGACGATGGCGGGCAATCCTGGAGCGCGGAACGGTATCCAATCCCGGTGCGGGAATTTCAGATTGATCGCGAGAACGTGTACGGCGGCTCGGTGCGGTTCATGTGGAGCGTGGCAAAGCCGCTTGTTCATGACGGCCGCGTATACGTCGGCTTGTCCAAGGTGGGGAATTTTGGGAAGGGGTTTATCGAGAAGTCCGAGGGTGTTGTGCTGGTGAGCGGGAATGTGCTGACTGAACGCGATCCTGAGCGGATAACTTGGGAGACTTTACCCCAAGGCGACATCGGATTGCGCGCGCCCATCGGCCCTATCGCGGAGGAACAGAATTTTACGTTTCTTTCCGATGGCGCGCTGTTCTGCACCTACCGCACGACCGACGGCCACCCGTGTCACGCGTACAGCCGGGACCAGGGCCGCACTTGGACACCGCCCGCCTATATGACCTATGCGCCGGGCGGTCGCGCGATCAAACATCCGCGCGCTGCGAATTTCGTGCGCCGGTTCAGTAATGGAAAGTACGTGTATTGGTTTCACAATCACGGCGGTAAAACTTACGACGGACGTAATCCGGTGTGGTTATGCGGCGGGGTCGAGCGCGATGGCGCAATTCATTGGTCGCAACCTGAAATTTTTCTGTTTGACGAAGAGCCGAAGACGCGGATGAGCTACCCCGATTTCATTGAAGACGATGGCCGGTACTTCGTCACCGAAACACAGAAAACGGTGGCGCGGGTGCATGAGATTCCAGTTTCGCTTCTGGAAGGACTTTGGAAACAATTTGATGCGCCAGTGTTGACGCGGGTTGGAATAAACCTTGAACTCACAGGCGATGCATGTGCGCCTGGGGACCGCGCAGATATGCCACCGCTGCCGTTGAATGGTCCCGGCGCAGGTTTTACGCTGGAGTTTCGCGCGGCTATCGAATCACTTGTTCAGGATGTGGCATTGCTGGACGCGCGCGATGCAGGAGGTAAAGGGTGGGCAATAAGAGCAACGCCGGCGGGCGCGATTAAGTGGTCGGCGTCCAACGGTGAACACGAGGCGCTGTTCGAGAGTGACGCCGGCGTGCTTCGACCGGGACAAGACCACAACGTAAGCATCATCATCGATGGCGGGCCGCGGATCGTAATGTTTGTGGTCGACGGTGTGTTGTGTGACGGTGGCGACGCGCGGCCGCAGGGATGGTACCGCATCGAACCAGGGTGGAATGATTTCAATGGCAATCCCAGTGTGGCCATCGGAGACGCCCCGGGCGCGAACCTGAACGCGCTAAGGGTATATGATCGGGCGTTGCGCGTAAGCGAAGTTGTGGGAAATCATCGCTCCGAAATGTAGATAGCCCCAAGAAGGGCGCAAAAAATAAAATGCGTAGAAATTTCACTTGCGTTGGATTTGTAATCGTTACGCTTGTAGGCGTCGCGCTCGCGGACGGACCGTTCCAGGCCACGGGTATAAAGATCGGCGAGGTAACGGACACGTCGGCGATCGTTTGGACGCGCCTCACGCGCCTGCCTGAACGCATCGGCTCGGACGCGCCCATGCCGGTTGTGAAATACAGGGACACCGTCACCGGCGAAATTGATCTCGACGCGAAACCCAGGTCGGTTTCTTCGCCAATTGTCGAGTTTCCAAACGGCACAAGCATCGATACGATTCAAGGCGCGGCAGCGGGCGCGCCGGGCGATGTCCGCCTCTCATACCGGATTCAAGGCGTCAACGATTGGCAGATGACCGATTGGCGCTTGGTCGAAGTAGAAAAGGATTTCACCAGGCAGTTTTCACTCGGCGCGCTCAGTCCAAACACACAATATCTCGTCCGCGTCGAGTCTCGGGCGGCTGTCGGGGATGCCGTCACAAGTGAAATCGCAGGCGGTTTCAAGACCGCGCCAAGTGCTGACAAGCCTGCCCGTGTGATGTTCACCGTGAGCACAGGCCAGGAATATAACGACCGCGACGCCTTGACCGGTTTTCGTATTTATCCGGCCATGCTGCGATTAAAACCGGATTTTTTTGTGCATACCGGCGACATTCTATATTACGACTCGTTGGCGAAGACGCTGCCGTTGGCGCGGTGGCATTGGCAGTGCATGTACAGCTTGCCTACGAACGTTTTGTTTCACCGTCAAATACCGGGCTACTTCATGAAAGACGATCACGACACCTGGATGGATGATAGCTGGCCGGGTATGAAATCACCGTTCATGGGCGACTTCACGTTTGAGCAGGGTCAACGGGTGTTTCTTGAGCAAGTTCCAATGGGCGAAAAAACATACCGCACTTTCCGGTGGGGTAAGGACCTGCAAATTTGGCTTGTCGAAGGACGCGACTTCCGCAGCCCAAATGATATGCCGGATGGCCCGGGTAAAACGATCTAGGGCGCGGAACAGAAAGCGTGGTTCAAGAAAACCGTGGCTGAGTCCGATGCGTCGTTTCGCGTGTTGATCAGCCCAACGCCGATGGTTGGGCCGGACCGTGACAATAAAAATGACAACCACGCTAATGCCGGATTCAAATACGAGGGCGACGAGCTGCGCGCGTTTATCGCCGCGCAAAAGAACATGGTGGTCGTTTGCGGTGACCGCCATTGGCAATACGTTTCAGTCGACCCCTCGCGCGGTGTTCGCGAATACTCATGCGGCCCAGCGAGCGACGCGCATGCGGGAGGATGGCAACCGGACGACTTGCGCCCCGAGCATCAATATTTGAACGTCGTCGGCGGATTCATGTCAATGACGGTCGAGCACGTGGACGGAAAGCCGGTGCTCGTAGCGCGGCACTACAGCGTGGATGGCGCTCTGTTGAACGAGGACCGGCTTGAATCGCCTGGATGATGCGTGAATAGCGTTCGCTCCCGCTGTCTCGATGTCGACCAGTGCAGACTTAGTTATTTCAACAAAGATGAAACTTTAGATTTAAAACTCTAACAAAACCAATCGTGCGCGTCTTTATATCCCGAAGGGATTACAGCGCGCAGCCTGGGGTAGGTCCGCCGTAGTCACGCGAAGCGCGTGACTACGGCGGACCTACCCCAGGTACAATAGTCACATGAAGGTACCCTGTAAGGGTTACAGCACTTTTTTTGGAGACTCTTCAAATGAATTTGCGGTCGAATCGTGACACGATATGGACTATCCAACACAGCCTTGTGGCGATGATCGCGGGTGGAGCTCTGTGATGGCGGAAATGTCGCGACGCATCGCTGCCACAATGTGCTTCATTTTCATTGTGCGATTCGGGATCGCGGAACCGATCACCGTGTCACCAGACGTCGATGGTCACGGTGTGTGGATGAAGGCGTTGAACGCGGTCGCGGAGCGCGCTGTGGACATGGAGTCCGACTTTATTGTTGAAATTGCGGATGGCACGTATCACCTGGATGCGCCGATTACCTTGACCGGGCGCCACAGTGGCGCGAATGGACACTTCGTGGTTTTTCGCGCGGCAGAAGGCGCAAAACCGGTGATCAGCGGGGGCAGGCGCGTTAGCGGTTGGAAAGCCGACGCGGCGGGACGCTGGAGCGTTGCATCGCCGCTTGGCGTTGAAAATACGCGAACCCAGCTTCGCCAACTCTTCGTAAACGGCGTGCGCGCTCAGCGGGCGCGCGGACCGTTCCCCGAGGGTGCGGAGCACTACGGCGACATGAAAACTATCGATGCGGATGCCGGATTCGCTGTATCGAATTCCGCGCTCGCGCAATGGCGCAACCCCGCGGATATCGAAATCGGCTTTTTCAATTCATGGTCCCACATGACGTGCCGCGTGGAATCAATGACGCCGGGCGAAAACGGTACGACACGAATTCGCATGCACCAGCCAACGTTTATGTTGATCTCGCGCAAGGAAGGGGTCCAGGCCAAATTGCCCGCGTCTATCGAAAACGCCATTGAGTTGCTGGACGAACCAGGCGAATGGTATTTCGATGAATCCGGGGACACGCTCCACTACATTCCACGGCCTGGCGAAAGCATTGAAACGGTGGAGACGATTGTCCCGCGAATACCGGTATTACTGGAAACCAAGGAGGACAATGACCCCCGTTTGCGGCCAAACCATATTCGGTTCGAGGGGATTACGTTCGCGGATTCTGGACCAGATGAAGTGCTGAACAACGGGCTCGCGGACATGCAGGCCAATTTCGCGATCACAGAGAGTAATATCTATGAACGCGATGGGTTTCTCGTAAATGTCCATAACGAATACCGGAAAAGTACCGGCGCGATTCGATTGGTTGACGCACAGGATATCGAATTCGACGGATGCACGTTCACACGGATGGGCGGCGCGGGTGTCGACATCTGCGGTCCCTCCACGGCGCACGGATTTGGTACGTCCAACACCGTGATTCGAAATTGCGAATTTGTGGACATCAGTGGCAGTGCGATCCAGATCGGAGACGTGAACCTGTCATCACACCACCCAAACGTCGATCACATGATCGTGCGAAACAATCGCGTCGAAAACTGCAAGGTTCATCAAGCCGGCGTCGAATACGAGGGCAGCGTCGGTATTTTCGCGGGATACACCGAAGGTACAGTGATCGAGGGCAACGAGATTTACGATCTACCTTACAGCGGCATTTCCATTGGCTGGGGTTGGGGGGAAGAAGATGCGGGCGGATCGACGTACCCGATTCCGTTTATCTACGAAAAACCTACGCCCGCGCGCAATAACCGTATCGCGAACAACCACATTCATCACGTGATGCAAAAGCGGCTCGATGGCGGCGGCGTGTATACGCTGGGTAATATGCCGGGCACAATCATTGAAGGCAACCACATTCACGACAACCCCGGGTGGCCCGGCGGGATTTATCTCGACGAAGGTAGCGGGTTCATCGAAGTACGCAATAACCGCGTATACAACGTGCCAACGCCGATGAATTTCAACAACCGGAATCAGAACAGGATCGATACCTGTAACGTACATGATAATGAGTTCGCCGAGGTGGCAAAGTAACCCGTCCTTGCTAGTCAGACTGAAGCAGGAAATCCAAATCGCTTCTCGTCAATTGACGGTTGAACGAATCCTCGTTGAACACGTCTCGCGCAATCGCGCTTTTCCGCTCCTGCAATTCCGCAATCCGTTGCTCGATCGTGTCCTGCGTGATGAGCCTCACTGCCACGACTGTCTTGTCCTGCCCGATGCGGTGCGTGCGGTCGATCGCCTGCGCCTCGACCGCGGGGTTCCACCACGGGTCGAACAATACGACATGCGACGCGGACACGAGATTCAGACCGGTGCCGCCCGCTTTGAGCGAAATAAGAAATACGCTCGGTTCTGCGTCCATTTCGAACGCATCTACAAGCGCCTGGCGCTTGGTGGTAGCGCCCGTCAGTTTGAACGTCTTGATACCGCGCCTGCGCAGTTCCGGTTCAAGGCGCTCAATCATTTTCACAAATTGCGAAAACAGCAGTATTTTCTGTCCTGCTTCCAGCAATGGCGGTAACAAGTCCATCAATTCATCGACCTTGCCCGAACCAAGCCCGGATAGACCGATGAGCGCGGGGTCGCAGCAAATCTGTCGCAGCCGCATGAGGGCGGCAAGGACCTGGAACCGTTCTTTGCCGCTAATGGCGTCCGTCTTTGTCCCTTCGAGCAACAGGCGCGTCTTCTTCACTTCGGCGAGATACGCCGTGCGCTGCCCAGAGGTCATGACGCATTCGCGGCGTTCTTCGATCCGCGGCGGCAGTTCAGGGGCAACTTCGGATTTGAGACGCCGCAGCACGACAGGGCGAAGCCGCGCGCGCAACGCCTGTGCATGCTGTGCGGCATTGCCGGACTTTGCGCGCGCCTCGAACACGCGCTGCGCGGACAGGTAGGACGGCACCGCAAAATCGATGATCGACCATAGGTCAGTCAGACGGTTTTCAATCGGCGTGCCCGTAAGCGCGATTCGATGGCCCGCGTTCAACGATTTTACCGTGCGGGCAATTTCGGAGCCGGGATTCTTGATCGCCTGCGCCTCATCGACACAGACCATCAACCATTCGCGTGCACGCAACAGGTCGGCGTCCCGGCGCGTCAATGCAAAATTTTTGATGACCAAATCGTATTCATCAAGCGTGTCATATTGGTCACGGCGTCCTTTGCCCCGTTCGAGCACAAGCGTCCGGAGCGACGGCGCAAAACGCTCCGCTTCGCGCTGCCAATTGCTCATCACGCTCGCGGGGCAAACCACGAGCGAGGGACGTTTTTCCGCCGCAGTTGCGCGCAACGCGGTCAACGCGGCAAGCACCTGAAGCGTCTTGCCAAGGCCCATGTCATCGGCCAGAAGCGCCCCGCCAAAAGTCTGCGCGGCCCACACGAGAAAGTCCGTGCCGGTGCGTTGGTAGGGGCGGAGATGGCCCGACGTTTTTTTCGCGACTTTGGCGCGCGGCACGCCCTTGAATTTTTTAAGCAACCCTCGCAGGGCCTCACCCAACTCGCGAAAGCCCGCGGTGGCCGTCAATTCCGCAACGGCGCCAGGCGCCTGCGACGCGAATTGCATGGCATGTATGCGCTGGGTATCGCCCGCGCCAATACCCAGGTTCGCGAGCGTTTCCAGTTGGTTACGGTACGTCTCGATTTCGGATCGGCGATACAATCTTCCTCCAGGAAGTGCGACCAGTTCCGAATGAGGGCTATCCAGCGCAGCTTCGACTTCACTCCACGACAACTGCTCGATATCCCGTTCCATATCGACGCTGACCTGCAACCAATCCGTGCCACTCGGTTCGACCTTGAGTTGCATGCGCGGCGGCCGCCGGAGCGTCACCGCGGATCGGAAAACGTCGTTCCCTAAATAGGTGACGCCACTGGGCCGCTGAAGCCAGAGCGCGCTAATTCTTGCGAGGTCCGCGTTGGAAAGGCGGCGCGTGAACTCTCCCGCGCCCGCAATTTTCAGCGCGCCGAATTGTCCCGCGAATAGCGCGCGGACCCATGTCTCGATTGGGGCTACGTCTTCCGGACGCGGAACAATGCATAACGCGTTTTCGATTGCCTGTTGGTCAAATTCTGGTCCGGTCTTTTCCTCTGCGTTTTCCTGCTCACTCGTCGCGGCGATTTCTTCCATAGCCTCGCCAGCGTCGCTTATGGCGCCTTTGCGCTGACGCCACAATCCATCCTGGGACCAGGCAAACGCCGTTCCGTCTACCGCTACGGCGCTCACGTTGACCGCGAGAAAATTATCTTGACCAAGGCGAAGCTCGACCCGCGGCACTACCGGTATCTGGGCAACTGTCGAGGGATCCACCGCAAGCGCCGGCATCCGGGCGATCAGGGCAGGGCCAACCCCCTTTTCGCGCAATTGTTCGAGCGGCACTTCCTCCATCGTACGGAGCGCGGCGAGAATGTGTAGCGGCATCGCATTATCGCGAATTGGGTATATCACGTTTCCTTCGAGCGCGAAACACATCGCATTCTCCCGTTGCGAGAGATGCTGGTCCTCCGCATCCGCAATGAATTCGACGTCTTTCAATGGCCTCACTTCTTGAGCGCCATTTTCCCGCGTAAACGCAATGCTCCAAACGCGCTTTCCGCCGGACGTGGCCATGGTGGAAATAGTCGCGCCGTGCGGCGAAACGATCACGCGAGAGCCATCGGGCCAGGAGAAAAACGGGCACGATGCCCAGCGCGTCAGCCAGAGCATAGGTTCGAGGATCGGAATGACAAATCGTTCATCGCCAAAGGGAGACCTCCGGCGCACGGCGTCGAAATCGCGCTGGCGCAGAAGCCAATTCAAAAAAGACGACTCCAGGGGAGCAAGCCGTCTCGCGCCAGAGTCAAGTTCACGCTGAAGCTGTTCAATCGCCTGCGGATGCCGCGGACTGCGATCCAGTTTACTCCCGCTCAACAATATCCGGCATGCGAACACGGAAAACTCGGTGCCCACTTGCGCCGTATGCCATTCGACGTGCAACTGCGACAGACCTGCAACCGAATTGGCGCCGTCGCCATTCAACCACTGATAGAACGCCGCGTCGTCACGCGCGCGGCGCGCGGTTTCGCTCGCCTCCCGTCGCTCCGGAGCGTTTAGATACTCCAGAAAGCCTGGATTGATGGGCTGCGCGCCGTGAAGTCTCATGGAGAGACTTCGCACGGTGTCTTCGACGAAATCCAGGACTTCCATCGGCGAGTATTTCTTGATCAATGCGTCTGCCGCGCTATAAATGGGCCACGAGCTCGCGTAGTGCGGAAACGATTCCCCCAATCCGCTTACGAGCTGTTCGCGGCGCGTGGTTTCCGTCTTCGCATCGAGAAATTTCTCCCACCAGGGCTTGTAACGCGAAGCCCGTGTAGACGCCGGCCGCAAGCCGGACAGCTCGCCGGCGAATTCGTCCGTCAACTCGGCGTTCATCGACCCATCAATAATCTCAATCGCCACCGCGACGGCGTGCTTGCAGAAAAATCCCACTGGGCACGAGCATTCTGAATCGATGTGTACTTTCTTCGATCGCGAAAGCGTGACAGTCAACAGCGTTTCATAAAGCCTGTTGCCGGAACCCAGGACCGTAGCGAGAATCTGGCTGTCGTCGGTAATTTCAATGGATTTTACGCGCCCCTGCCGGGCGTAGTAGGCCGCTTTTTTATTCGTGCGCGTATCCGCGCTCGCGATAAAATCTATCAAGGCCCGTATGGTGACGTTCATTGTGTCCCGGTTCTTAGTTTCGTTGGCTACAACGGATCGAGTTCGCATGCGCTTGCTGGCGGTTGATTGACAACCACGCTGCTTCTCAATTCGTCTGGCGTGAGCGGAGCGGGGCGGCGCGCCAGGCGCCCGGACCCAACAGTTTCCATATACGAATGAATCGCGTCAACAATCCGCTCCGTGTCTGGCGCGCGGCATAGTGCCAGGACGACCCCGGCAATGCCCGCGCCGGTAAGGGACGCGCCAAGCGCGCCAGCGCCGATCGAGCAATCAACGAGCGCATCCAGCGCGCGGCTGCTTGCTCCGTACGCGCCTGGCACTTGATGGATTGGCACGTTCCGGCGCGACAACTCTTGGACGGCGTTGTTGTCCACTGGATAAGACCAGGGGTTGCCCGAAGCGTCAACGATGCGGTCTCCATCGTGCCCGATGGTCATGAGTCGTCCGGCTTTCGTGAAATTGGCGGTGGCAATGGCATCTATAAACACGCGGGCGCGCTCCGATTCGGCGAGCCCGTACAACAATGGCCCGCGGAAATTAAACTGGTCTGGCCGGTCACATTCGGGAAGTGGACCAAAGTAGGTTCCGTAGGTTTCATCCAGTGCTCTGATGTTGTATCGTGCGCGAAGTTCGTCGAGTGAAATCGATTCAGGTATCTGTTGAAGCCAATGGTACACCGCGGAGTTTCCTCCGAAAGGTTCGAGGGCATCCGCATTGAAATCGCTGAGCCGCAACATGGATCGCACGATTGGCTCGGCTACTCCGCCGCGCAACATTTCGCTGCGCAGCAGTTCAAGCGCGATCGAGTATGCGAACCGGTTGCGGGTATAGCGCAATTGATCCGCTCCGCTGAGGTTGCGTTCGGTATGTGAATTGATGACGAGCAAGCGCAGACCGTCCGGGAACGGTTGTTTACGCGCTTTCGACAGGTCAAAGGGCGGCGCGAAGTTAAAAACCTCGTTTGCTCGCGGAAACAGCATGGCCACTTGATCACTGACGCCTACGCGCGCGCCTGTGATCCATTCGATGTCCTGCGCGATGGTGATGAGTTCAGTGGGTGTGGCGGCTTGACCGTTCGATGCCGCAACGCTCATGAATACAGCAAGCGAAAGCGCCGTGGACGAACTCAGCGACGCCCCGCGCGGGATGTCACTCCCGGCAACGGCGCGTATACCACCGAGTAGATGAGCTGGCCATTGATGTCGCGCGCGGAGAATGGCTCCTTCGACATAGTTTGACCAATCCCCTCTTTTTGCATTCACACGGTTGCGCACCTCGGCTTGAGCGATGAAGTCTGCCCAAGCCGTTCTCTTCGCGGCATTCCATTGCGCTGGATCGCAACGAACCTCGGGGAATCCGGTTTCTATGTTCACCACCGTGCTCGTTGGGTCTTTCGAGGACGTGAAAACCACCACGGTTTCGCGCTGGTGCGTCATTAAATTGAGATAGCCGCCGTGGGTATCGACGTGCATGCCGCGCAAGTTGATTCGGCCCGGACAACGAATGATACGCACATCATGATCACCGAACCGATCGAGGAAGGCACTCACGACGCGTTGGAGCAACGGGAGTCGCGCCAAGACGGCCGATGAAGCGCCATAGATTGGCGCGAGGGCGCGAAGCAATGCAGCATCGCAGGTGGTGATGGCGGCGAGCCATTGCGTGGCGGATTTTGAATTCATGGTTAGGAAAAGGATAGCGGAAATGCCCATAACGGGATGTATGGGAAACCGCGCAGAACCTATTGATCGTAGCTGGTGCGAATGCTGTACTGGCCCGCGAGGGCACGGATTTGCGCGAGGAGTTCCGGGGTCTCTCCCGTGCTGGTCGCTTCACCGATAAGATAGTAAACCTTGCGGAAGGCCCAGTTGCGCGCGATCTCTTCATCTCCTTTGGTAGCTTTTGACAGGTCCGCGCGAAATACCACTTCCTTGCGCCGGTCTTCGGCGAGACCCGTGAGGCGCATCGCGAACTCCCGGTCACGCTCTGGATCAAAGCGGCCGTACACAGTTACAACCTGCCCGCGATAAAAATCCGGAATCTGCTTCGGAAAGACGTTCTCATCGTTAATCCGGCCAAAGTCTGCCTCGCAGCTTACAAGAATGGGATCGTGTAACCGCGAAAAAAAAGCCGGAAGCGCCTGGTTCATGTCTTCGATTTGGGGTGTAACGGAAGATTCGCCTTTGTTACGGTAGGCAAGCAGATCGAGCAGATGCTGATTGACCGTGCGCCCGCCCGCGAAAGCATAGATGCTATGCCGCGAATCGTTCTCATCGGTCAACGCGTTTATGAGGGTGCGTCCGTCACGAATGCCGGCCGTCGGTTTTCCGTCCGATATGACGAATATGATGCCGGGTACGCCTTCCCGTGCCGCCTGTTGTATCACGGGACGAACGCCCTCGTAAACATCTGTTTCCCCGTGCGACTCGATATCCTTCAGAAATTCTTGGGCCGCCGCCTTGTTCTGCGGCGATGCCAAAGCGAGTTCCGGCTGGAAAAGCGTCGGCGATTCCCGAAACACAACCACGTTGAACCGGTCGTCTGGCCGCAGCGCGGCAATGCTCTTTTGTACACCGCGCGCAGTCTGATCGAGCTTTCGTTGCAAAATACTGTTCGACGCGTCGATTACGAAGGTTACGTCTTTTGGCAGCGGATCGAACGCCTCCCCTTCCTTCGGGACTATCTGCAGAAGAAAATAGCCTTCCCGCTCATCTGGCGGAACGAACGTGGCCAAATGCATCGAAACCGTATCGTCGATAAAGTCGAACCGTGTGTTGTCCGTTATCGCTTTCACCACGGGGGCGCGCGCGACGGCGCGCTCGATGGGAAGGTCAGGCAACCCGCGCAGCACGTCGGATTCATCATTGGGCATGGGTGATTCACGGCCGGGGCTGAGAGGATCGGGGTCTGGGAAATCGCCTGATTCGTTCCCGCCGGGCGTTCCACCACCGGCGCGGCCACCGCCAACGCCGAGCGGGTCAATCATCAACAGTTCGTCGCCCGCGGTGTCGTTGGCGCCGCGCAGGACCGGATTAACGTCCTCCGGCAGGATTCGCGTGCTGCTAGGCGCAACAAGCCGCCGCTGAATTTGAATGTCATGCCGGGCGCTCGACTCGGAAATTTCGACGATTCTGGCGTCGATGTGTTCTTCAACGCGCGATTCGGGCGTTACCGGTTCCAACATCGCAAGTTCATCATCGGCGATGCGTTTTTCCAATTCGGAGATGGGGACCTGCTCGGTGAGCGCGTTGCCGAGGGACGTAATGGGGGCCAGCTCTGACTCGATCAAATCCACTATGGAACCCGGTCGTGTGGCAAGACCGGTCCCCGGCTCTCCTGGCGCTTCCTGAAAACGTTGCAGTTCAGCTTCATCCAGAACCCGGATGCGCATGGTCTCCGGCGCAAATTCCGGATGCGGGTCGTTCCCGACCAGCACGAACCCCGGCGACGCGGCAATGAGCGCGCCGTGGAACAGGAGCGACCCCGCGACGCTGGCGCCAAGAATAATTTTTCGCGTCTGTTTGGTCATGGCTCAGCCCATCTCGGCCAATCGGGTTTTGGCCTTGGCGGTCTGTTCCGTTTCGGGATACGATTTCGCGAGGTCTTCATACGCGCGTTTAGCGTTGATGGCGTCACTCGCCTTTTCGAAGCACTGGCCCGCGCGCCACAATGATTCGGGGCCGCGTTCGGGATCGAGAAACATCAAATGAATCTGTAAATAACTTTTCGCTGCGCCACCAAATTCCTCTTTGCTTTCGAGCAACTCCGCGATGCGGAATCGCGCTGCCGCCGCGGTTTCGCCCGTGTTCGTCGTAGCAGCCTGTTCATAATACTCCAGCGCTTTGTCGATTTCCTTCTTACCTTCAAACAATTTGGCCATGCGGAACTTCGCTTCGACAGCCGAACTGCTCAGCGGAGCGGCATCGACAACCGCCTGATATAAAGAAACCGCCGTGTCGCCTTCGCCGGCCTGATCGCTGCATTCCGCAATGCGAAACTTCACGCGCTCGGGCGTCGGGTAATCGGGAATCGCGGTGAGCAGCGCGGCGTAGACCGTCGCCGCCTCTTGCCACTTCTTCTGTCCGAACAAGTGTTCACCCGCCCACGCATAGGTTTGTTCGTTTAACTTCATGCCGGGATATCCGGTGATGACACGGAGGAACGACTCCGCGGCGCCATCGAAGTCTTTGGTCTGATGCCGCGCCTGCGCAAGTCCGAGCGAGGCGCGACCCGCGAATTCGCCATTGACCCCAAGCTCCAGCGACTTCTTGAATGCTTCTATCGCGCGGACCGCGTCCTTTCCGTCTCCCAGATAGAAATATCCAATCCGGACCTGCGCCTCGGCGGCGTGCGATGTTTGAGGAAACTTTGTGAGCAGCGCCGTGAAAGTTTCAGAGCTGGACTTGAAATCCTGCATGTTGTGATAGGAAACAGCAAGCCGGTAAAGCGTTACCTCTTCTTTCACCGGATCGGGAGAATTCTCAAGCACCCGTTTGTATTCGACGACGGCGTCCGAGAACTTTGCGCCAAGAAATTTGGCGTCACCCACGCGAAGTATCGCTTCCTGCACTAGAGCGTGCGAAGGATACGTTGTGGCAAACGTCGCGAATACGTTTGCCGCCTCGTCCGTCCGGTTTAGTTGCGCGAGGCACTCGCCCATTTTGTACATTGCCTCGGCGGCGAACTCGCTTTGAACATATTGTTCGGCCACGACCCGGAATTCCTGGTACGCCTCTTCGTATTTTTGTTCCGAGAGCAAGATCGTGCCGCGCAGGAACCCCGCGTCGCCTATGAGAGCGGGGTCTTTGTAGCTGCCGATAAACGTCGTGACTTCCTGTTTTGCTTCTTCCGTCTTGCCAGCAAGAAAAAGGCTCCACGCGATTTTGTATTGCGCGCGCGCGGCAAATGGCGAATCGGGATGGTCGTCGCGCAGTTTCCGGTACATCGCGACGGCCGTATCGTATTCCTTTTGTTGTTGTGCGCAATTGCTTTGCAGGTAGCGTATGCCGATCGTGTTTTCGCCTTGAGGATACGTCTCGAGGTACTGCGCGGCGGACGCGGCGGCGTCAGCGATTCTTCCGCCGTGGTACTGCGCCCAAGCGTACCCATAGGACGCGCGCTCGGCATACGGCGAATCGGGAAACACGTCCCGCACCTGCTTGTACCGCGCTTCCGCGGCTTCGTGCCATCCAATGGAATCGTACGCCTCTGCCGCGCGAAACCCGCATTCCATGCGCAACTTATCATCCGCCTGACCGTCCGCTACGGCCGAAAACTGTATGGCCGCTTCCTCGCCCTGCTTCTTGGCCATATATGCCAGGGCAAGCTGATAGCGCGCGTAAGGTGTGAGCGGATGCTCGGGCAATTCATCGGACAGGGTCTTGAAGTTTTTTATGGCGGCGTCAAAACCCTCGCGATCATACTCGAGCTTGCCGAGATAATAGATCGCGCCCGCCCGCACTTCGGCCCCGCTATCGGCCGCGGCGAGCGGCTGCAATACCGCCGCCGCTTCGTCGGGACGTTTTAGCCGGTAAAGCAATTCGCCTTTGCGCAGCGATGCGCGCGAACGGTCCGGCGAGTCTGGCCGCGAAGTGAGAAGCAGGTCGAACGCGGCGAGGGCCGGTTCATACTTACCGGCGCTGTATTCGCTTTCGCCAAGCCGGTAAAGCGCGTCATTGAAAAACTTCCCTTCCGGAAAAGTTTCAATGTATTTGCGGTACTCCTCGGCGGCGAGGTCATAGTATTCGCCGCGAAACAGACCATTTGCGAAATCAATTTGGGCTTGATCGGGGTCTTCCGCCGCGTTCGCGGCAAGGCAAAGAATGGTTGCGCAGAAAACGCGCCGAATGTTTGAAGCTGTCATTGTAGGGTACTCGTGAACGTAAAGCGTCGTGGGTCTCCGGATATTCAGGGGACCGCCGATCCGGGAGCCTCGGTATAAGCCGCGAACGAGACATTTTGAATGTCCGCGTTCCGGCATGCATTCAATACGGCTACCGCGTTGCCCAACAGTGCATCCCGATCACCGCGGATAATCACCGCCCCGCCGGGAAAGTTTTCCGCCACCCGGTCCAGAATATCCTGCAATTCAACCAAAGTTACTTCGCGGTTATTGAGAACAATCGCGCCGTCCTTGCGCAGGTTGATGAAAATCTCGCCACGGGTGCGTTCCATGCTCGCGGCGCTGCTCGCCGTGGGAAGGGTGATGTCCACCTCGCTCTCAAGTGTGTTGTATGCCGTGGTCGTCACGAAAAAGACCAGCGTGATAAACACGATGTCTATCAAAGGCGCGAGTTGGAGGTGTTCTTCTTCCTGAAACGGGTTCCGGCCAAACTTCATTCCGGCGCCCTCCCGGACACCAGCTCGATAAATTCCGCGGCCTGGGCTTCGACTTCGGCAATGATTTTTATGACCCGTCCCCGCAGGTAGTAGTACATAAGATAACAGGGAATGGCGACGATCAACCCGCCAGCCGTCGTGATCATCGCTTGCGCTACGTAATATGCCATGACGATGCTCTTGGACTGCGAATCATTGTATGCAATCGCGCTGAAAGCGCCGATCATACCGGTGACCGTCCCAAGCAGACCCAGGAGCGGCGCGATGTTGCCGATGTTATTGAGATACGAGATGCGCTGCCAAAGCGCCGTTGCGCCCCGCTCGCCCTCGCTTTCCATCGCTTCCTGAATGACGTATCGATCATGCCCGTGCCGTTTAAGGCCCGCGCGCAGCACGTTCGCGATAAACTCGTCGCGGTCTTCGCACATCTGATACGCGCCCCGCAGATCGCCCGCGCGAATTTGCGCCTGGGCTCGTTTCGTAAATTGCGCGGGCACTTCACGCCCCGGCGTCACCGTGATCAACAGGTAAATACTCATCACCACCGCAATCACGCTCAGCAAAACTATGATGGCCATCACCGGTCCCCCGGACCACAACATGTCCCATAAGGTAAGCGGTTCATATCGGCCGGGAATAGAACCTGGCAGTGTGTCATTTTGCGGAGGCGCCGCATCGGCTTGCACATTCGGAGCGGGCGAAGGTGATGGCGCCGCCGCGGGTGCGAGTTCGGTCGTTGCCGCTGGAGCCGGTTGCGGCGTTGTCACTTCGGGCGCGGGCGTAGCCGGAGGAGGGTCCTGGGCGATTGCTTGTAGGCCCGCCGACGCCCCTATCAGAAGCAAGACCACTGCGTAAATGCGCAGCAACTGCCTGTGCGACAGACGTATACCGGCTATCCGAACCTTCATGCAGCAGTGCTCCTGTTGTCGCGTACCGTTGCGCGCTCACGCCAAGAGTTTATTATGCCGTCAGGCCCGGAAAAGTTGCAATGTCCGGCGGACCGAAGTGGAAAATGGGGCGGTAGACGGGACTTGAACCCGCGACCCCCGGAACCACAATCCGGTGCTCTAACCAGCTGAGCTACTACCGCCACAGAGACCAAGAGATTAGCAGAAAAAGGGTATTTTACGCAAACGCACGGTGACCAAGTAGTCTGGAACCAGCACCAAAAAACTGAATGTCATGCGCTCCACGTCTGCGGATCGCACTGCTGCTGATCGCCGCTAGCCATGTTCTTGACTTCGTGCGGAGAGCCGTCCTCAAACGGTGGAAACCACACGAACGGAATCGCCTTCCGCGATGCGTAGCGCAATTGTTTTTGCAGCTTCTCCGCCGCATGGTACAATTCGACCTTGTACCCGCGCTCGCGCAATTCATGCGCGGTTTGCGCGGCTATCGGTTGTTGCGCATCGTTTGGAACAATCACAAGTACATCGGTCGGGCATTTGCGCGTCGAGCTAATTCGCCCTTCGGCAACCAGTTTCGAGAAAAGCCGGGTTAGACCGATGGAGATGCCGACACCGGGCAGGTTCTTGCGAATGTACGATCCCGCGAGGTTATCGTATCTTCCGCCGGAAAATACAGCACCGAGTTTCGGATATTCGTCGAGACGGCCCTCGTAAACCGACCCAGTGTAATAATCGAACCCGCGCGCAATCGACATATCGGCCACCAGTCTGTCCACGCCGTTCGCAAGCAGGTTGTCGATTACGTACGTCAACTCGGAAAGGCCTTCCTCCAACGTAGAATTCGTAATTCCCAGCGCCCGGACCTTCTCTGCGAAGGACGCATCCGCCGTCCGAATCGCCGCAAGCGCAAGACACTGTTTCGCGGTGGATTCGGAAATACCCTGCATGTCCTGCAATTGCCTTGAAACGCCCACTGGCCCGATCTTGTCGAGTTTGTCCGCGACGCGGATTGCGCCGGCGATGTCGTCAATACCAAGCCCACTATAGAACCCTTGCAGAATTTTCCGGTTGGACAGCCCGATGGTGCACGCCCCAACACCAAGCCGGCTGAGCACGCCATGAACGATCGCGGGCATCTCTGCATCGAAGTACAGCGGCACGCTGTCGTTATTGATGACGTCGATGTCGCATTGGTAGAACTCGCGGAATCGGCCTTCCTGCGGGCGTTCGCCGCGCCATACACGCTGAATCTGGTAGCGTTTGAATGGAAACACGAGATTGTTGTAATGCTGCGCAACATAGCGGGCGAGTGGCACCGTAAGGTCATAGTGCAGACCAAGCCGTGCGTCGCCCTTCTCGTTCTCATCCGCTTGCAGACGCGTGAGCGTGTAAATTTCCTTGTCGGTCTCGCCTTTCGCGAGCAGCGCGCGAAGGTCTTCAACCGACGGCGTCTCGACGGAACAAAAACCATACGACTCAAACGTGCGGCGGATTTCGTCGAGCCATTGTTGCTCGATGAGCCGCACTTCAGGCAACCATTCCGGAAAGCCGCTAATCGGCGCCGGTGAATAGACTACGCTGCTCATTCTCGCTGTTCCTGCCTCTTGTGTGCCCCATACCGGCGTGTATTATGCGCACCTCGCGTACGTGTGCCGGAAGATGCGATTGGATGGGTATAGTGTCGCATACTCACCGGGGTGTGCTCTACACGCGCGAACCATGTACCATCCCGGCGGGAAATGTCAGGCACGAATCTTTCGAGGAAGGTATTTTCGCCACCCGTTTTCGCGTTACAATGGGATGTCATCCCCGGCGCAGGGGATTGCATGGCCCGAATTCATCGAAGAGGAAATTTTTTCATGTTGGCATACCGCTCCGTTTGTTGTTTCGCGCCGTTGTTACTGTTGGCCACGGGTTGCGCGACAGGCAATCGCGCCAATAGTTCGACCACACCCTATGGCGGAAACCCGCACACGATTCCGGGACTCATCGAAACGGAACACTTCGACGAGGGCAAGCCCGGCGAGGCCTATAACGATATCGACGAGGTCAATCATGGCGCGGCGTACCGCGGTCTTACCCAGATCGACATAGAACAGCGGGCGGATGCGTCGAATGGCTACGGCATCGGCTGGGTCCGCGCCGGTGAATGGGTCGCGTACACCGTCAAGGTCGCGGAATCGGGAACGTACACGGTCGAGTTCCCCGTGGCTTCGCAGAAGGAAGGCGGTATCTTCCATTTGGAAATAGAGGGCAAGGACCTATCCGGTCCGATCCAGATTCCAGATACCGGCGCGTGGACCAAACTCGAAATGATTCGTGCGCATAATGTGCGGCTCAAAGCCGGGACGCACGTGTTAAGGATTGTCATGGACGCCAACGGCGATTCGGGGGGTGTCGGCGATATTGATTACATGCGCTTCGTGAAAGCGGACTAATTCAGTTTTGCCAGACGTTGAATATTCACCGATGAGCCAACACCATGTACCGAAATGCCCGCCGCAATGGCGACGGCGACAGCGCTTTTCCATTGCCGTTATGCTGGGATGCGCCATGTGTTTCACCGGTTGCAATCCGCGTAACGCATCCAGCGATACAGCGAATACGCCGAGCGGCCGCTGGCGCGTGTCCGCCAACAGCGTTGCTGATGCGCCCCCGGATTCCGCCGACAAGGAAATGATGGACCAGGTCCTTGCAATGGGCTATTTGCAGGGATCGCGGAATGCCTCGTCTAGAACCGGCGTCACTATTCACGATACGGACCGCGCAGAAGCTGGCCTTAATCTTGTCATGTCTGGGCATAAGCCAGGCGCGGCAATCATGGACATGCAAGGCGCCGTGCTGCATGAATGGGCGCTCACATTCAGTGAGGTCTGGCCAAACCGCCCTTTTGTGCCGGATTCGCCAGGCCAGCAATTCTGGCGGCGGGTGCATTTGTATCCCGACGGCTCGTTGCTTGCCCTCTTTGAAGATTACGGCCTATTTAAGATTGATGCCGCCTCTCGCGTGCTATGGACCCGCCCCGAGCGGTATCACCACCATCTATGTGTGACACAGGATGGAACCATCTATACCCTGGAACGGCGGGAGGTCGAGCGAAACGAAGTTAGCCCGCTGCCGCTGATTTGGGAAGATTTCGTCACCCGCCTTACGCCCGGCGGCGAGGTTATCGATTCCATCTCCTTGCTGGAATGCGTCCTGAACTCCCCGTTCGCCCCGATGTTGGACCGCATCGATACTACGGAGCGCGATATTTTTCATACCAACACCATCGAAGTGCTTGACGGAAAATTTTCCGGATTGCTGCCGGCGTTTTCAGCGGGGCGTATCCTGGTGTCGTTCAGCCTCATTAATACAATTGCCGTGATCGACCTTGAGCAGCGGCGCGTTGTCTGGGCGCTTTCGGATTTGTGGCGCTTTCAACATCAACCAACAATGCTCGAGAATGGCAACTTGCTGGTTTTCGATAATCAGGGGCGCACGCGCCAATCAAGGGTGCTCGAAATTTCACCGGCGACGCAACAAATCGTCTGGCAGTATGAAGGCACGCCAGAGACCCCATTCTTCACCCTGACCTGCGGCTCGAGCCAGCGCCTGGCAAACGGCAATACCCTCATTACCGAATCGGACGAGGGACGCGCCATCGAGGTCGCCCCGGACGGCGGCATCGTATGGGAGTATCTGAATCCGCATCGGGCCGGCGAACATAATGAATTGGTCGCCACATTGTTCGAGGTGGTGCGGTTGCCGGTCGATTTTCCGACGCCCTGGATGAGCACGCCCGCGAAATAATTGGGTCTGTGATGAGCAGCCCAAAGCGGCGCCTTGGGGACCGCCGCAGTCCAAATAGGCTTCTTCCTAAAACTTGATGTTTGGAAAGAGGACTATTTGGACTGCGGTGGCGAAGCGGGCAGCGCAGACACCGCTTTGGCTGCTCATAGTCGACGACTTCGGGGGATTGACAGCGCGCTGTTTTCGGCTATTTTGGAATTCAGTTCCAAATTGGACGGTTGTTTTTTTCAAGCCCTCCAGCACGAAAAAACATTGGCGAAGGCGGCATCGTCTGCAGGTGTAAAAATCTAACGCCCTTAAGCCTCACGGCAAACCGCAATACCGGTTGGCCTGATTTTAATGGGTAAAACCCGCCGGCCACGCCTACCTCACTCCCCATACGCATCTTGACAACTGATTATTTATTCAGTATTTTATTGAGTGGTGCATAAATCCGGCTTTTCTATTTCCGGCCCCGTCTTTTGAGCTTATGGAGCAGTCAAATGGACACTAAGTCATTGGCATTCAATACCATGCAAACCGCGCGCGAATTATCGCAATTACCTTTGCGCGCTAAGGCTTGGGGGCTGGACACAGTTCTGGGCCGCTTTGTGGAACTGGGCGGGGCATCGAAATCGTCTGCGGTGACGGTGTGCGCGGGACTGGTAGTGGAGGCGCAGGAACGTGGCGGGCTGGCGACATGGATCGGTGGACCGGGGTTTGGTTTTTTCCCACCGGACTTCGACGCATCGGGCATTGACCTGTCCGCGCTGCCTGTAGTGCGTGTGACCGATGAAAGCAAGGGATGGCACGTGGCGGACACGCTGCTGCGCTCCGGCGCCTTTGCGCTGGTGGTGCTGGATGTCGGAAACAGAATGAAGCTGCCGCTCGGCATCCAGACGCGGCTGGTGGGGCTTGCAAAAAAACATCAAACCGCGCTGGTGATGATTACGCGGCGGGAACGCCGCGATACCGCGGGCGGATCGCTGGTGTCGTTGCGCGGAGAAACAGACCGGCGGCGCATGGGACACGACTGTTTTACGTGTACGGTGCAAATCGTAAAGGACAAGCGCCGCACCCCGGGTTGGAACCATGGGGAGATGTACCGTGGACCGGACGGCCTGTGTTGATATCCAGGGGCTGCCGTTGCAACTGCTGTTGCGCGCGCATCCCGATTGGACGGTGCGGCCCGTGGTGGTGGTGGACCGCGACACCCCGCTGGGCCTGATCCAGTGGGCGAATGAACTCGCCTATGCGAGCCGTATTTTTCCGGGCATGCGCTACGCGGCGGGGTTATCGTTGTCGCGCGAGTTGCGCGGCGGCGTAGTAGCGGAGACGGAGATCACCGAGGCGGTGCGCGCGATGACACAACGGCTGTGGTGCTTTAGTCCGCGGATCGAACCTGCCAAACACGAACACGGGGTGTTTTGGCTGGACGCATCAGGGTTGCGCGCGGTCTATCCCTCGCTCGAAGCATGGGCAGCGCTCATACGCGATGATTTGCGCGATGCCGGTTTCCGCGCGGTGGTCGCGGTCGGGTTTTCGCGGTTCGGAAGTTATGCGGCGGCGCATTCGAGCATGCACGGCTTTGTATTTCAATCGTCCGAACAGGAACGCGCGCATCTGCGGCAAGTTCCCATCGAGCGGGTTCTGATCGATCCGCGCCTGCGCGATACCTTGCTCAAACTTGGCGTGAAAACACTGGGCGCGTTTATCGCCCTTCCCGCCGAAGGCATTCGCGCGAGGTTTGGCGCCGGCGCGGCGGCCCTGCATGAACTCGCGCGGGGCGAGGGCTGGGACGCCTTGAACGCCGAGCGGCTGTTTGAACCCCTCGAACGGCGCGAGCAACTGGACTATCCGGAAGACAATCTGGATCGATTACTGGCGCTGTTTGCCGAACGCTTGCAAGGACTGTTCATGGAACTGGCTGCGCGCCACGAAACGCTCGCGTCGCTGCGGATCACGTTGCGGCTGGGCGATGGCAGCGAACTGTGCGAGGAAATAACTCCCGCAACACCGACGCTGGACGCAAACCAGCTCCTCCAGTTGCTGCGGTTGCGCGTGGGCGCATTGTCGTTGTCCGCGCCGGTGATCGAGTTTCGGATGTGCGCGACGGGCATCACGGCAAATGAACAACAGCTTGGATTGTTTCCCGATGCCGCGCTGCGGAATGCGGAGGCTGCGCTGCGCGCATTTGCGCGCATCCGCGCGGAACTGGGAAACGGCACAGTGGTGTGCGCGCATCTTCATGAAGGACATTTGCCCGAAGCCCGCTATGGCTGGGAACCGCTTCAACGGCTGGCCTTGCCGCATCCGAGGCGCGTGGCGGTGCGGCCAATGGTTCGGCGGATTTTTGCGCCCCCAATTGCGCTGCCCCCCCGCGATCGGCACGAACCCGACGGTTGGCTGATAGCCGGGATTTCAGAAGGGCCGGTCGAAGAAGTCATCGGACCCCAGATTGTATCCGGCGGATGGTGGATGCGCGAAATCGCGCGAACGTATTTCTATGTGCGCACGCGTAGCGGCCGATGGCTCTGGATATACCACGATCAAAAACGGCGGCGCTGGTATTTACAGGGAGAAATACTGTGAGGCTGACTTTGTGAAAAAAACGCCCGGCCCAGCGCCGGGCATTGTCATTCACCACGAAAATACACCGCAACGTCAGTCTTTCAATTCCCGTATCCAGATGTTCCTGAACAGCACCGGGTTTCCATGGTCCTGCAATTCTATTGCCCCCGTGTCGCCATGCGGCACATAGCGGCTGATCGAGTGTCCGCCGCGCCATGACGTGCCGCCGCTCAGCTCAACGTTGTCATGCACCAGCACCCCGTTGTGAATCACGGTGAACGTAGCGGGTTTCACCACCTTTTTCCGCTTGAAAATGGGCCGGTGATAAACAATGTCGTAGGTCTGCCATTCGCCCGGTTTGCGGCACGCGTTCGCCAGCGGAGGTTTGCGGCCATACAGCGCCGCGCACTGTCCGTCGAAGTACGTCGTGTTCTCGTATGAGTCGAGAACCTGCACTTCATACCGCCCTTGCAAAAACACGCCGCTGTTACCACGGCCCTGTCCGTCACCCTCGACGTTGGCCGGCGTCGCAAACTCCACGTGCAACTGGCACGAACCAAATTCCTGCTTCGTGCGGATCATGCCCGAATCCTCTGTTGGCGACATCGCGCCGTCCTGCACGATCCATTTCGTCGCCTGGCCTTCCGCCGTCGAAGTCCAGTTGTCGAGGCTTTGTCCGTCAAACAACACAATGGCATCCGATGGCGCGGGCACGGGACCGCCGTAGGGCGGCGGAGTGACGACCGGCGGCGGCGGCACGATAGACGGATCGCTCTCGTGAACCATGACGCCGTCAATGGTCATGTACCACACTTCCACCATCTCGCCTTTGTCGTTCTTCTCCATCTTCGACCATTCTTTAATCTTCGGCTTATGCGTCCACGAAGACGCATTGGAAACCACCGCCAACGCAAGCGCTATCCCGAAGAGCATAACCAGTCTGTTTCTCATCACCGCTTCTCCCTGATGCGCCAAAACCTGGCGCCGTGAAAGTCTTCCGCCTCATCCCGCGAATACGCGCCGCGTTCACGGCTTCGACGGGACTACGCCCAAGAGTACGAGATTCACCGTTGCCATCTCTACTTCGCAGGTGATTTTTGGGCCGAACTCCCTTTATGCTCACCTGCACCAAAAGGAGGAGACGCATGCGCATTCTATGTTCCGCCGTAATTCTGGTTGGCCTGGGTATGTTCGCTGCCGCCCAGCCGATGGTTGCGCCGATGATCGAAAACCCGCCCGCCGTCGCCGATGCCGACCGCCTCGAAACCGTCACCGGCAAATCGATCCTCGTATTCACGCCGCACCCCGATGACGAACATTTTGCCATGGCCGCGACCCTGTCGCTACTCTCGAAAAACAAGAACACGATCCACGTCGTCATCTTCACCAATGACAACCGCGGATCGAAAGACCTCGAGATGACCCGCGAACGCCTCGCGCAAATCCGCCGCGCGGAAGAAGAAGCCGCGTCGAAAGTCGTCGACATTCCGATCGAAAATCTGCACTGGCTTGGCTACGAAGACGGCGATCTGGAATACGCCGATCCGAAGCACTTGCGCGGCGAGCTCGCGCGTCAGATCAAGAAGTATCGTCCCGACATCGTGTTCAGTCCCGATCCCGGCGCTACCTGGGTGCAATGGCACAAAACCGATCACCGAATGGGCGCCAACATCACGCAGGATGCGTTCATCGCCGCGCAATGGCACTTGTACTATCCGCAACACTATCTCGATGAGAAGCTGGAGCCTTTCTCCGTGCCGCTGGTCTATTACTACTATTCGCAGGCGCCTAACTATGAAGTAGACATCACCGGCCTCTACGAAACCAAAGTAAAAGCCGTCGCGGCGCACGTCAGCCAATTCGAACCGTCCAACAGCAAGTACACGCCGGACATGCCCGAAGAAACGCTGAAGCAATTGCACGAAGGTTTGCGCACGGCGTCAATGTCCGGCAATCGACTCGTGGAACGCTTTCGCCGGCAGGAATCACCATAGGGGTATTTTAGTCTCCGATTTGGAAAAATAGGTAGTGAGGCTTATGATGAAGCTAGGGAGCACCTATATGAAGCCAAAAATTGAAACTTTGACGATAGAAAGGTTTCGTGCCCTAGAACGAATTGAATTATCGGGTCTTGGGCGGGTCACCCTCATTACAGGACGAAATAATACCGGGAAATCATCAATTTTAGAAGCTCTTCAAATACTTGTCTCGGATGCGTCGCCTAGCATAATAAACAAGATTCTTCGTTTCAGAGAAGAGCACACAGGAGAAATTGAGGACCAAAATCAACCTGCAAATGCGGAAGGCATGTTCCCATGGTCAAGTCTTTTTAACGGTTTTCCACAGTTTTCCACGGACATTAAACCTATTGTTATTCGGTCTAATGGTCGCCAACGCTCACTGGATCTTTCACTGGAAGCCTGTTGGCTTTCAGAGGAACTTGGGCCTGACGGATCGAGAAGATTTGTGAGTAGGCAGCAGTCACTGTTTGAAGGCGAAGAGGACTATCCCGCCTTGCGTGTGAAATCAAATAACATAGAACGTCTCTTGCCTCTAAGCCGGTTGCGTCGTCGTTTTGGATATCGAAGTGCACTCAGGACAGAAGTTGAAGATCAGGCCTTTACATGTCTTTTTGTTAGTCCATATGGAGGAGAAGGAACAGCCACCCTTGGATACTTGTGGGACAAAATTGCACTGTCCGATCGCGAAGAAGACGTTGTTGAAGCGCTTCGCATCATTGATGATGGTATCATTGGAGTATCAATGGTAGGTGGCGAGGGCGCGCATCACGCGCGAACAGCGATTGTCAGATCGAAGCAAATACAGAGACCCGTGCCGCTTCGTTCCTTTGGTGACGGACTCAATCGTTTGTTCGGAATAATTTTGTCGCTTGTCAATGCGAAAAGTGGAATTCTTCTGGTAGACGAATTTGAGAACGGCATGCATCACACTGTTCAACTAGATGCATGGCGGGCGGTCTTCAAACTCGCTACTCGGCTCGATATCCAAGTGGTTGCCACCTCGCACAGTTGGGATGCAATCGATGCCTTTCAAAAAGCTGCGAGTGAAGTACCGGATGAAGGTGTTCTCATTCGATTAACTAAAAAGGGAAACGAAATTATTCCAACGATATTCGACGAAAAGGAGCTGGCCGTCGCGGCGCGAGAACGAATTGAGGTGCGATGAGCGCAATGGCTAAGAATGTCCTTTTGGTAGAGGGCCCAGACGATGAACATGTGTTAAAGCACGTTTGCGGAAATCGCGGCCTACCCAAAATAGACGAGATAAAACCTCAAGGGGGCGTTGACCGGCTGCTGGAAAATCTCCCCGTGCGGCTGAAGGAAAGCGATCTCGCTGCATTAGGAGTCATTATCGATGCCGACATTAAAGTGGCTTCGAGGTGGGATGCGCTTCGCACACGATTAGTACGCGCAGGCTACCCCAATCCACCTACTGTCCCAGATTCTATCGGTACAGTTATCTTACCTCCTGCAAATTCACTTTTGCCACGTGCAGGTTTTTGGATTATGCCCGACAATACGACCCCAGGAGCTTTAGAAGACTTTTTACAGTTCTTGATTCCAAGTGGTTCGGCACTGTTCGAGCATGTTAAATCCAGCGTAGTATCTATCCCTGAGGACGAGAAGCGGTTTACCCCACGTATGGAGTCCAAGGCTATGGTGCATACCTGGCTGGCTTGGCAAGTGGAGCCTGGGAAGCCATTAGGAACTGCTATCACAGCGAGATATCTTGATCCCGACGTTCCGGAAGTTGATTCACTTGTATCTTGGTTGAAGCGTCTGTTTTTTTATTAAAGAGTATAGCGAAAGGCCGTTTTTGATCCAATTAGCCGAAGCTATTGACCAATTCGCGCACAATTAAGAACCAACCGTCGGCCAAGACGAACAGGATGATCTTGAACGGCAACGAAATGAAAACCGGCGGCAGCATCATCATGCCCATGGCCATCAGCGTGCTCGCGACGACCATGTCGATGATCAAAAACGGAATATAGATGATGAACCCGATCATGAACGCGACGCGCATTTCGTTCAGAATAAACGCGCAGATCAGGACGTGCGTAGGCACATCATCCGGCGTGTTTGGCCGCGGCAGTTTCGCGATGTTGATGAACAGCGCGAGGTCTTTCGGATGCTGCAACACTTGGCGAAACATGAACTCGCGCACCGGCTCCATGCCAAGTGTCAACGCTTCTTCCGGTCCGATCTGATTGTCGATGTATGGACGCAATGAATCGCTGTAGACCCGCTGATAGGTTGGCGCCATGATGAAGAATGTCAGGAACAACGCGAGACCGATGAGCACCTGGTTCGGAGGCGTCTGCTGCGTCGCCATTGCCTGCCGCAGGAAGCCCAGCACGACAATGATCCGTGTGAACGACGTTGTCATGACAACAATGGCCGGGGCCAACGTCAATACCGTGAGTAACAAAAAGACGGATAACGTAGTGGAAAGTTGTTGGGGTTCCACGGCATCGCGCGCAGTCTGAAAAATATTCAGACCGAGCGAGTTGTCCGGGGGGGGCGCCTGCGCGAACGCAAACGGCGCGGCCAATAGGCCCATTGCGATGATTGCGGCAATCTTACCGCTCGACATCGCGCGAAAACTCTTCCAGGTTTTGTTGAAACCGATCCAGGTCTTGCCGCATCGCCGCGACCCACTCGTCACCCGCTAAGTCGGCACTGGCGCTTGCAGTTGTTGGCGTTTGCGCCTTCTTCAATTCCCGTGAAAAAGGATTCGACGGCTCAATCGGGGCGCTCTCACGGACGATTTCCTTCACGGCGCCATCCGAAAACATTGACGCATCGAACTCCGCCACGCGCGAAATTTCCGTAGGCGTCACGCCCACTACCAGGACCCGGTCCCGCACCTTCACAAACATCAGCGATGCGCGTGGGCCGAGATGAACGCGCCCCATGATCTGGCCAAGCGACGTCCCCGCCAGCAACGGCGTTTTCTTTCCGTACCGGTTCACGAGGTAATACAGGACCAATATCATCGCGATAACCGCGCACGTCGCCACGATTCCCTGAATCATCGAGCGGGCCGTGCTGCGCGGCGCGCTCGCCGTCGCGGGTGCTTCCGCCGTCGATGGCGATTGCGTGAGCTGGTCCAATTCCTCGTTGAGACCCTCGATTCCTTCTTTCCAATAGTCTGGTGTGCTTGGCGCTGGCGTTGCAGGAGCGGGTGATTCGGCGGACGCGGGTTCCGATTCGGCAGGCGGGTTCTGCTCGGGCGGGTTTTCCTCGGGCGGCTGCATGTGAAGCTGCACTTCGGGCGCGGGCACCGCCTCAAATTTCTCCTTGGCGGCTTCCGCCGCCGCATGCGCCGCGCACGCCGCCAGACCACATACCAGGATGGTGAAGCTACTCCGCCACATCGACCGGCTCGCCTTTGTGTTCCTGGCCGACGAGTTCACCGATGCGCACGTGCAACGTGTCGCCGATCACGACAACCTCGCCGCGGGCAAGAGTCTGGCCGTTCACATAGATGTCCGTCATCTCTCCGGCGAGCTTGCTCAACTGCACCACGCTGCCGCGCTGCAATTCGAGCACTTCACGCACCAACATGTTGCACGAACCAAGGTCCGCGGAAACGACGAGCTTCACGCGCCGGAGATCGTCCATTTTCAGGTGTGCGTTTGGCGGGCCCGCAACCGGGACGATTTCCTCGAACGTGTGGTCTTCCGGTGTGTGGGCCTCTGCCATGGGTTACGAATCCTGTATGAAGAACTTCTCGTGATAGGCGGCAACCACCCGCGTCTTTTCCGAAGGCTTTCCAAGCAGCTCCTGGAGTATCGCGTTTGACTCCTGCACGATCGACTTCAATATATCCTGTTCGAGCTGTGGATTGTCCACTTCTTCGCGTTTACGGTAACTGTGCAGTTCCCGGATTTTCGCGACAAACCGGGGCATGTGCGCCTCGATCAACCCCTTGGCGTTGCTGTTCCCGCAATCAATGGTGACCTTGTACAGGAGAACGGACGCCGGCATGTCGGGCGACGGCATGATCAATGTCGCAAACGATTCCTCGAAGGAAACTGCGAGGGACGTGGTTGCTTCTTCGCCGTGACCGCCGCCGCCATGTCCGCCATCTTCAGCCTCCGCCTCGACCTCGTGTTCCTCGCCTTCTTCCCCTTCAGGAGCATCCGCCAGCTTGGGCATGAACACGAAGTAAAACACCGCCAACGCCGCCACCACCGACACCAGCGACGACACCAACGCCAGCAGTATCGTCTTGCCGCCCCCGCCTGCTGGCGCTGCCGCGGCTGCTGGTTCTTTGTCTTTGGATTCACCCATGGTAGTTCTTTCCTAATTCACGGTTTCCGGCGATTCCGGTACCGGTTCCTCGACGCCGTTCATTGAGTCAATCATTCCCTGCACTTGCTCGGTTGATTCCTTTGTAAAATCTCCGCGAACAGAAATCTGTACGCGCCGGTTCGTGGCGCGGCCCGGTTCGGTTTCATTGTCCGCAATCGGTTGCGAGGGACCGCAGGCGATCACTTCGCATTCGGCTTCCTCGATACCGCCGCCCGCGGTCATCTGTGTCATGACATTCTTCGCGCGCTGGTAGCTCAAATCATAGTTGTCGGCAAATGCGCTGTTTGCACTCACCGGCACGTTATCGGTATGCCCGCGAATCTCAACAAAAATCCCTGGAACCTCACTCAACGACGACGCCAACTGGTTCAATATCTCGAACGCTTCCGGTTTCAAGTCCGCGCTGCCAAAATCGAACAGCACCTGGTTGGGAAGCGTTATCTCGAGTCCGCCATCCCCCCGGTACTTGATCCCGACACCGTCTTCGATGCCGAGCACTTGCAACCGCGTACGGAACTCCCGCGCCACGCGCTCGATACTGCGCGGCGTGCGCGGCATCGTCTTAATCACGTTCTGGCTGATCTGCCGCACCGTCTGGTTTGCCGGCATCACGCCAAACGCCCCCTGCACCGACCCGAACACTTCGGTGATCTTGTTCTTGTCAATCGAGGAGAACGACACAATCAACACAAAAAACGTAAGCAGGAGCCCCATCAGGTCACCGTACGTCACCATCCATGCCGGCGCTCCGGGCGCCGCTGGTTCGTGTCGCTTCAGCGGTCGTGGCATTGCCTATGCCGCCCGATAACCCGGCTCCCGCATCGACGGTGATATGAAGGCCTTGAGCTTCTGCTCGACGATGCGCGGATTGTCGCCGGATTGAATCGACAGAATCCCCTCGATAATCAGTTCCTTGATCAACATCTCGTTGCTCGTGCGCACTTTCAACTTGCCCGCGCACGGCAGAAAGAAACAGTTCGCCATCAACGATCCGTACAACGTGGTGATGAGGGCAACCGCCATGCCCGAGCCGATGCGCGCCGGATCATCCAGCGTCGTCAACATCTGGATCAGTCCCACCAGCGTTCCTATCATTCCAAACGCCGGGGCATACGCACCCATCGCCATCAACACGGACTGCCCCATCGAATGCCGTTCTTCCATGAACGCCAGGTCCGTCGTCAGGATGTCCTTGATCAAATCCGGCGAGGTGCCGTCTATCGCAAGCTGCACGCTCTTCTGCAAGAACGGATCGCCCGCGCGGTTCGCGTGCGCCTCAAGCGCAAGAATGCCTTCCTTCCGCGCAATCACCGAATAATTCACAAGCCGACCAATCAGTTCGTCCGGCGGCGGCGATTTGTGAAAAAAGGCGTTCCGCAACGACCCAAAAACGCTGATCAAATCGCGAAGCGGATAGTTCGTGAGCGTGGACGCCAAGGTCCCGCCAACCACGATGAGCAGCGATGGCACATTGAAAAACAGGCTCGCATCTCCACCGGACAAAATCGACACCGCCAAAATGCCCATGGCGGCAAGAAGGCCAACGATGGTTGCGATATCCATGGATATGGACCTTTGCGTGAGAGCTAAACCCCAACATGCGTACAGGCACGACATATTGTATCAGGGTGGGCG
>JAWXCN010000199.1:0-3377 GCA_034408725.1 Candidatus Hydrogenedentota bacterium | reverse complement strand
GGTTTATCTATACCGCGTACTCGACGTCGTCGCGGCAGGAGTTGATGACCGCCTACGCGCGCGCGCTCGATAAGACGGACCCCACCGAGCAGTTGGCCGCGCTCGAACCGCTCACGCAAGGGCGCGGCGCGGGCGCCGATGAGGTGCTGTACGTGGCGGCGGAAACCGCGTTCGATGCGGGCCAATACGACACGGCAAAACAATCATTTCAACGGCTGCGCGACGAATTTCCGAAATCTCCACACGTGCCGGACGCCGTCGAAGGCCTTGGATATGCCGCGGAGAATAACAAGGAATATGATGCGGCCCTTGCGTTATACAACGAAGTCAAAAATACTTGGCCGGACAGTTTCACCGCGCGCCGGCAACCGCTGAACATCGCGAAACTCGAGGAGCGGCGCGGCAAATTGGCTGAAGCCATCGCGGCGTATCGGGATCAGCTACAGGCGTTCCCCGGATCGACGTCCGCGGAAGAAGCGGATGCCGCGCTGGCGCGTCTCGCAAACACGAACCCGGACCTGTTCCCCAAACCTGAAGCCACTCCGCCAGTGACAATCCCCGGACTTTCTATCGATCCGTCGGCGACTGCACCCGCTACGGATGACGCACCCATGCCAGAACTTAACTTTCAACTCCAGACCCCCGAAGTGACCGGAGAAGCCGCGCCAGAGCCGGATGCAGCGGCACCGTCCACTGATTCCACCACGTCCACGGAGTCCACCACGTCCACGGAGTCCACTACGTCCACAGAGTCCGCTCCCCCCGCGGCACCCTAGATTATCCCATGCCACCGGCGCGCCCAACAGCCTCAACCGGCACACTCGCGTGGGCGCGCGAAACTATGGGCGCGTTGACCCCGCGCGACCGCCGGGTATTGTTTGGTCAGGCCATCGGCATGCAGGCGGGACTCGCCGGCGGTTTCTTGTTCAAACGCAATCGTATTTCCATAGATGTCGGCGCAATCCAGCCGCCGGACTCCCCGCTCGCGGAAAACGCCGCGAGGGTCTGCGCTGAAGTATCGCCATCCGCGTTGTTCAATCACTGCGCGCGCGCGTATGTCTGGGGCTGTATTTTCGCAAAGCACGCCGGCATCGCGTTCGACACCGAGCTCTACTATGCCGCGTGCATGCTGCACGACCTTGGTCTCACCCCCGCCTATCACGACTGCGCGCGACACGGCGAGTGCTTCACGCTTGATAGCGTCGAAGGCGCAAGCGCGCTTGCGAAAGAAGCAGGGTGGGACGCGGCGCGACAAGATGCGCTCGCCGAAGCGATCTTGCTCCACATGAACGTCGTCGTGGGGCTTGATCACGGCGCGGAGGCGCACCTGCTGCACGAAGCCGCGAGCCTGGATTGCCTTGGCCTGCGCGCGTGGGAACTCACACGCGATACGCGCAACGCAGTAGTTGCGCGCCATCCGCGCGAGGACATCAAGCCGCTCCTGCTCGACGTGTTCACCGCCGAAGCAAAGCAGCGCCCCAAATGCCGCGCGGCATTCCTGATTCGTTATTTGTTGTTTCGGCCAATGATGCGAATGGCGCCATTCTAGATTTTTTGTGCCTTTTGCGTTTTTTCGCGGCTATGATTGCCGCATGGGGAACCAACAACAAAATCCACCGCCGGAAATCCATGCATCCGGCCTGATCGCCAAACTCGGCCTGTTCACCGCCTGCATGATCATCATGGGCAACATGATCGGGTCTGGCGTGTTCAAGAAGTCCGCGCCCATGGCCGCGGAAGTGCAATCACCGGGCCTGCTGCTCTTGTGCTGGGTCATTGCGGGCGTGGTTACGCTGTTCGGCGCGCTGAGCAACGCAGAGGTCGCGTGCATAATCGCGGAACCCGGAGGTTTTTATCAGTTCTTCAAGAAAATGTACGGACGCGGCTTCGCATTCCTCTACGGCTGGTCGTCATTCGCGGTAATCCAGACGGCATCCGTTGCGTCCATCGCATACGTGTTCGGTGAGTCCGCGAATTCGTTGTTTGTGTTTCCGCGATTGCCGGAATCGTATGAAGCGATGTTCGTGTTCGGTTGGTTTCACCCGCTGGACAACATGGGCGTCAAGGCTTTCACTATCGCGACGATCCTCGCGTTGACCACCGCCAACTATTTCGGCGTGGCCTATGGCGGCGTCATTGCAAACATCTCAACCGTGCTGAAACTCGCTGGTATCGCGTTGGTCGTGTTCCTTGGCGTTACAATCGGAAACGGCAACGCGGAAAATTTCGCGCCGCTCGGGCCTAGCGCAACCGCGAAGTACAATTCATCGCTCGGCCTCTTCGGCGCAATGTTTGCCGCGTTTCTCGGAGCATTCTGGGCCTACGACGGTTGGAACAACATCACCTCCCTCGGAGCGGAAGTGCGCAACGCAAAACGCAACATCCCGCTCGCGCTGACGATCGGCACGCTTGGCGTCATGGGCGTGTATTGCATCGTCAACGCGGTATATATCTACGTGTTGCCGGTCGAAAGAATGGCCGCGCTCACCCAACAGCAAAACAGCATTGTCGCGGTGGAAGCCATGCGCTCGTTCATGGGCGACAACGGCGCAACGTTTATTGCCATCCTCATTTTGCTCTCAACCTTTGGCGCAACGAACTGTCAGCTCATGCCGCATTCGCGCGTTTACTTTGCAATGGCGCGCGACGGCCTGTTTTTCCGCACCGCATCGAAAGTCCACCCGACGCACCGCACACCGTCCAACGCGCTTATCATCCAGGCGGTGTGGGCGTCGCTCCTCGTCATGAGCGGCACCTTCGATCAACTCACCGACATGGTGATCTTCGCGTCGTTCATCTTTTACGGCGCCACCGCGTTCGGCGTATTCGTGCTGCGCCGCACCATGCCCGACGCGCCAAGGCCATACAAAGTGCCGGGCTATCCCTTCGTGCCCGCGTTCTTCGTGCTGTTCTGTATTGTGTTGGTTGTCGTCACTATTATTCAGTCCCCGCGCAACGCGGGCATTGGCCTCGTGCTGATGTTATCCTCGGTGCCGTTCTACCTAGTGTGGCGAAACAGAAAATCGCGGCCTTAGCGCGTTGACGACCTGGTAACTACGTGTTAGCATTATGCGGAGGACAAAACCAATGACGACGCTTTCGACAACTCAATTGGCCCGCGAAGTGGAAAAAGCCATTTCGATGGTTACCGAAGGACACGAACAGGTTATCATCACCGAAGATGGTCAACAGGTCGCCGCGCTCGTTTCGATCGAGGACCTCGATTTGATTCGGAAGCTCGAGGATGAGGCGGACATTCGCGCAGTGGAAGAAGCCAAAGCAGAAGGACTCGATCCAACGCCATACGAAGAGTTCAGAAAAGAACTCGGCCTTTAGGCATTGGATTATAAGGTCGAAATCTCCCGGCGCGCGCGCCG
>JAWXCN010000198.1:0-43685 GCA_034408725.1 Candidatus Hydrogenedentota bacterium | reverse complement strand
GCGCTACACCGCGCGCTCCACGTCCAACGATGAGCGATAGACTTAGGGAAAGCACCATAAACAGAGTAGCCATGATGTAAGTAATGCGAACGGGCAAGCTTTTGCGCGCTCGCGGACCGAACACGGTATCCGACCCCGGACCGACACCAAAGGCGCCCGCAAAACCCGTTCCCTTGCCTTTCTGAAGCAAGACGACCGCGATGAGACCAAGGCACGCAGCGATGTAGATCGGCATGAGAATCCACCACAGCGTATTCCAGGAAAAAATTGTTTCCAACATCTGGCTCGACTCCTTCTAAATGGCCGCGTTCACGATGGCCGCAAAACTGTCGGCCTTGAGCGCGGCGCCACCGACGAGAAACCCATCCACGTCGGGATTGCGCATAAGTTCGGCAGCGTTGTCCGGCTTGACGCTGCCACCATATTGAATCCGCACGGTATCGGCAATAGTTCCACCAAGCTGGCTATTCAACAAACCACGGACAAATGCATGCGCGTCCTGCGCCTGTTGCGGGGTCGCGGTAACGCCCGTGCCGATCGCCCACACCGGCTCGTAGGCGATCGCGATGCCGTCAAATTGTCCAGGGTCAATGCCCTCGAGCCCTTTTGATACCTGCCGCGATAAAACGTCGTTCATTTTTCCGGCCTCGCGCTCTTCAAGCGTCTCGCCGATGCAAAACATCACTTTTAGACCAGCCGAGCGCGCGAACTTCAACTTTTCATTCAGCAACGTGTCGGTCTCGCCAAAAATATGACGCCGTTCACTATGGCCGATGATTACCCAGGCGCATCCCGCGTCCAGGAGCATCTGAGGACTGACCTCGCCAGTAAAGGCCCCACTCTCTTTCACATAACAATTCTGACCGCCCACTTCGATGGGCGAGCCTTGCAGCGTTTCAGCCACACTCTGCAGCGCAGTGAACACGGGACATACGACAATATCGAGCGCGGAAGGCGCAGTAAGCAGGCCCTTTACCGAGCTCGCGGTTTCAATCGAAGCGCCAATGAGGTGATTCAACTTCCAATTACCGGCAACAAGGGGGCGACGGCTCATAAATTCCTTCTCATCCACAGGGGGCAAACAATACGAAATTTAGCACTAAACGAGGTTTATGGGAGCAAGAAAGAATAGCACATCGGAATATAGCGTGCAAGGAGACCGGCCCGTCAAAAAATTCAGGACGTACCGCGTACGGGACGCAACAGTCGGCCAATATTTGCGAAATAGCTCGAAAACCATATCCGGCCGTCGTCGATCACGGAGTATACGACCGGCACGACAATCATAGTCAGCACCGTCCCGGTGACCATACCGCCCATCATTATTTTTCCGATGCCGTCCAGCGAAACGGTGCCGCCAACGGAACTGCCAATTCCGATGGGTAGGCAACCGAGTATGGTTGTAGAGGCGGTCATAAGCACGGGACGCAGGCGGTCCCGTCCGGCGTGCATGATGGCGGTATATCGATCGACGCCTTTGGTTTCTTCCATGATGATGAAGTCGATAATCATGATGCCGTTTTTCACAATGATCCCGATCAAGAGAATAAAGCCGATCATGCCCACAATATCGAGAGGCGAACCCGTCAGGTAGATGGACCAAAACGAACCGATCGCCGCCAGCGGCAGAGTCATGAGGATCGATAGGGGAAGTATGAAGGACTCGAACGTCGCCCCCAGCACAATGTAGACGAGAATAATCGCGAGAAACACCATCGTCAGGAAGTTTGAATTGTTCTCCATCAGATCGGAAAGCTCGTCCCCAAACTCGACCGTGTAACCTGATGGCATCTGAAACGAATCGATTACGGTCCGAAGTTGTTTCATAATGCCGCCCATGTCTCGGCCTTTGAACTTGGCGGTGATGGTCACCACGTTTTTGCCATTGATGCGCGAAATCGTCGCCGGACTATGCCCACGGCCAAAATCGACGAGACGATTCAATGGAATCAGGTCGCCTTCTTCTCCAAGCAGGGTGACGTTCTCCAAATTTGCGCGAGACTTTCGGTCTTCCTCCTGGAACTGCGCCCATACCGGAATTTCGCGTCCTCCCTGTTTGAGGTAGGAAATCCGGATTCCGCGCAGGGCAAAATCAACGGTCTGCGCAATGCCCAGGGGGCTCAACCCATATTGGCTCGCCATGTTGTCCCGGACGCCAAGCTGAATTTCTTCCCTCCGGCGTTCGGTGTCCGTGACGACCTCGGTCAGATCAGGAATGCTCTGGGTCATTAGAATTTTCAGGCGGTCCGCATACTGGCGAAGTGTGGCTGCGTCGTCGCCGCGCAATTGCAACGCAAAAGCTCGCGCAGTCTGTTCAGTAGCTTCCGCGACGCGAAACCTGAGCTCGCCGCCGGGAATGGCCTTGGGCAGGCGTTGCCAGAGGATGTCCAGCACTTCATCGGTTGAATATTTCGAATCCAAGCCTTCAGGACGCCCGGCCAACGCCCAGTCTTTCTCGCGGTCATCGCTGTCGAAGAGATAGACATTCACATCGCCGCCGTTGGCTTCGCACCGCGTAAATACGTTTTTGACCCCAAGCTCGGCGCGTTGGTCATCGATCAAACGCCGAAGTTCGGCGAAGATCGCTTTTGCTCCTTCGAGATCATATCCCTGATCGAGGCGAACATTTATTTCGACCTGGCGCGTATCCATGTTGGGCATATTCTGGCGCTGCATGTTCTGCATCGGCACGAAAAAGGTAAGCACAAACAGCAGGAAAATGAGCGACAGCACCGTCAAGCGGTTGCGAAGCGACCACGATAGCGCTTTCAGATACCACCAATTCATATGGCGAAATGGGTTGCGGCTTGTGGCGCGGGATTGGCCGCCGACGGCGTCATCCATCGAGATCGGCAGTGTTATGCCAACTTTTCGAAGCTTGCGAATGAGCCACAGCTCGTTGCGGGGTTTCAGCCGGCTGACCGCGAGCGGTATGACGGTAATCCCGATAATCAGGCTTGCGATCTGGCATATCGCCATTGGCGTTGCAAACTGCTTCATGAAGGTGGAAATCTCACCGGCATCAAGATAAAACACCGGCACGAACACGACGAGCGTTGTCAGGCAGGAGGCCGCCATCGGAAGCGTGACTTCCTTCGCGCCGAGCACGGCGCTCTCCACGCGATCAAGTCCAAGTTGGCGGTGGCGGTAGATATTCTCGATGACAACAATCGAATCATCCACAAGCATGCCAATGGCGAGAATAAACGAAACCATGGTGACAATGTTCAACGACATATCGAAGAAAAACATGTGAATCAACGCGCATACTGCCGAGGTCGGGATCGCAGTCGCCACGATGAGCGTGGGTCGAATCCGCTGGAGAAAAAAGAAAATGGTGATGATTGCGAATATGGCGCCGATGAATCCCGCGGCAATCACACTATTTAGTGTGGACGAAATCAAAGATGCCTGATCGAAGAGCATGAAATATTTTACGTCGGAAAACTGCGGATCGCCGCCAAGCTTCTCCAACTCGGCGTGAATGTTCTCGCAAGTCTGCACCGCATTCGCTTCGGCCTCTTTCCGGACGAGCAGGAAGGTGCTGGAATCGCCGTCGATCGAGAAATCCATGTTCACTTCACGGGTCCGGTAACCGACATTTGCGACATCGCGCAGCCGAAGTGAATTTGGTCCGATAACCAGGTCACCAATTTCTTCCGGCGTTGCGAACTCGCCGACCGTCCGCACGAAGTACTTCTTGTTGCCATCCGTCAGGTCGCCGGCGGAGACGTTAATGCTACTGTCGCGCAGCGACGAGACGACCTGAAACAGCCCGACGCTGCGATTGCGGAGCGAATCTTGATCGAACTCGATCAGTACCTCTTTTTCGGGCTTGCCGAAGATGGTGATATCCGCGACGCCTTCCTGGCGCATCAGGCGCGGCTTGAGCATGGTGCGGACGCGGTACGCCAGGTCTTCGTCGTCTCCCGGGCCGTAGATGCTGAAGACCATGATTGGAATCGTATTGGTGTTAAACCGTTGAACAAAGATGCGCTCGATTTCATCAGGAAGCTGCAGCTTGAGCCGTTCCATTCGATCCCTGACATCCGCCGTAGCGTTGGTCATGTCCGTGCCCATGTTGAAAAGCAGGGTGATGGTCGCGCCGTTGGAATCGCATTGGGTAAGCACCCTGGACAAACTCGAAAGCGTGCGGAATTCGCCTTCGGCCGGAATAGCGACTTCCTTTTCCACTTGTTCCGGTGTTGCGCCAGCATAGGGGATGTAGCAGCGTAGAAACGGGGCGTCAACTGGCGGCATGAACTCGAGCGGAATGCGCTGCACCGAAATGGCGCCGAGGCACAGCACGGTGATCAACAGCATCAGGACCGTTATCGGTCGCGATAGTGCGATCGCCGGAAGACTATTCCTCGCGAGGCTTGGCATCACGGCCCCCAAAAAGATAATACACCATGGGAATCAGGACCAGAGTCAACACGGTGGACGAGCACAGGCCCGCTATGAGCGTAATTGCCATGGGCCGCCGGATTTCATCCCCTTCGCCCGTCGCGAATGCCATAGGCAGCAGACCTAGAATGGTTGTAATGGTTGTCATGAACACGGGACGCATGCGCACACGCCCCGCTTCCACGACGGCCTCTGCCCTGCGCATGCCGCGATCAATAAGAAGGTTGGTGTAGTCGACCAACACAATGGCGTTGTTCGTGACGATACCCGCGAGACAGATAACGCCGATGTACACAAGAATACTCAGCGGAATGTCCATCACATCAAGGGTGTAGATTACGCCGATGGACGCCATCGGTATTGTGGTCATCACGAGCGCGGGATGAAGAATCGACTCGAACTGGCAGGCCATGACGACGTACACCAAGAAGATCGCGAGGAGAAGCGCGAACTGTAAACTTGTGTAGGCCGTTTGCAATTCGCGATCCTGGCCGCCGAGATGGACTGCATAGTCACGCGGCATCTCGACGGCATCGAGCCGTGTCCGGAGTTCTTCGGAAACGGCGGCGAGATCGCGCCCCTCGACGTTCGCGGTAACAACGGCGACCTGGCGCTGATCGATTCGTTTTACCTCGCTCGGCCCCTCTTGCACCGTGATCTTTGCCACCGATTCGAGCGGTATTGGCGGCGAACCATCGGTAACCGAAAGTTTCCGCAAGTCTTCCACGCTGCTGAGCAGGGCCCGGTCCGCGCGGACGCGAATATCCACTTTCTCACCTTGGCGATTGAATTCGGTGGGAAGTTCGCCCTGTATTTCCGCGCGTAAACGTTGTGCAACCGTTTCCGGAGCGATGCCCTTTGCGGCAAGCAGGTCACGGTCCAGCGCGATAATTACTTCCGGGTATCCTTCACGCATATTGAGCTTCGGATCTTTTATGCCAGGTACGTCACGGATTGCGTCGACTACGCGATTGCCAACCTCCTTTAGCACGGCATATTGATCACCGCGCACATGCAATTCAATCGCGGTTTTGAAACTAAAGAGCGACGGCACGGAGAACGCGATCTGGTCCGAGCTAACATCGGCGATGCGGTCCCGCATGTTATCCATAATATCCGTTTGGCGAGCGACGTCTTCTTTCGGGTGTTTGAGCAATATGGAGAACTCGGCGACGTTTTCTCCCCGTGACGCGCTAGCTTCGTCGCCTTCCTGCCCGATTGCGACACCGACAGAGCCAATCTCCGGCATGTTCATTGCCAGTTCTTCGATGACGCGCGCGCGACGCTCGGTTTCTTCGAGGCGTGTGCCGGGAGGCGCTTCCATCCGAATCGTGAATTCGCCTTGATTCATGTGTGGTATCAACTCGCTGCCGAGATTTGGCAACAGTGATATTGAGTGCACGAATAACGCGATCGTCAAGGCAAGCACCGCCGCGCTAAACTTCAGACTACGCTTGAGGGCGACCGCGTATAACCGTCGAAATCCTTCAAAGCCCAGATCGAACAGTTTGAGGGGAACATAGAAAACCATTTTCAACAGCCCGCCGAAGAATGCGAATAGCGCGCCGAAAGTCAGTGTCACCAAAAAGAAGATCGTGATAATTATCTGCATGATGGCCCGGAGCACGCAATGCACCACGAATAACATGATCATGAAGAGAAATGCGATGGGCGCGCCGATCATGGCGCCGATGAATTTTAGTAATCCCACCGGGCTACCCAAGTTTTGGGAAGCCGCTTTTAGCCAATTGGCTATTGGATAAGTGTCCCGCCAAAGCTCGTCGAGCAGCCATTCAGCGCTCATGATAACGGCTGTTAACGGGGCCAACATAAGAGACGTAACCTTGCTTTGGCCCGCGGTGCGGTTGCGGCCAAACGCCGACAACAGCCATACAGATTTCTCGTGCGACTTGAACTCCAGTTTTCCGCGCGACGCAATCATCGGGTTCAGATACAGCGCCACGAGCAACGAGGCAATCAGTGCGTACGTTACGGTGAGGGCGTGGTCCTTGAAGAGTTGTCCCGCCACACCCTGGACAAATGCGAGCGGCAGGAAAACGCAGGTCGTTGTCAAGGTTGACGCCAACACGGGACCATAGACTTCGCGGGTCCCGCGCTCCACTGCGTCCTTCATGTCATCGCCCTCTTCGGCGCAGCGTTTAATGCTCTCCATCACGACGATCGAATTGTCCGTCAACATTCCCACGCCCATCGCAAGACCGCCGAGGGACATGATGTTCAGGCTCAGGTCCTGCATGAACATCGGAATAAAAGTGGTCATGATCGAAATGGGCAGCGCGATGTTCATAATAATCGTGGCGCGAATTTCCTGAAGGAAAATGTACAGCACGAGCACGGCCAAAATGCTGCCCCAGATAGCAGCGCTTTGGACTTCGTCTACCGCGGCTTTGATAAACCGGGATTGATCGCTGACGACGTGATATTCCGCTTCTCCGGAAAGCCGGTTCCGCATCGTCAACGACTTCTTCATTTCCTGTTGCAACTGATACATTGCAATGACGGCCGGCATATTCGCATCCGGCTGTTGCTGCGTCGAAGCCTGCATCCACGCGGAAATCCGCTCCAACCACGTCTTTTCCCGCTCAAATCCAAATAGGTCGCGCACGTTATTACAGACTTCAACAGTATTCGCGTCGCCCCACTTGAATATTTGAATTTCGACGGCTTCCCGGCCGTTGACGCGCACAACGGATTCGCGATCTTTTTCGCCCATGCGGACAATGGCAACATCCGAAAGGTGAACGCCATTGCCGATGATCGATTGAGGTATCTCTTCGACGGCTGTCCATTCGTTAATGGTGCGAACCAGGTATTCGGTTGTAGAGCCTTCGCGCAAACTGCCGCCGCTGAGGTTAATGTTTTGCTGGGCGAGCGCCTGTGTGACGCCTTCAATGGATAGGCCCAGAGATTTGATGCGTTCCGTGTCCACAAGCACTTCGATCTCGGCTTCTCGTCCTCCCTTGACGTCCGCCTGCGCAATTCCCTGCTCGGATTCAAGGTCCCCTTTGATGAATCGATCGCAGGCTTCTCTTAGCGACGTTAGTTCCTCGCGCGCGCGTTCCTCCCGTTCCGTCGCGTCAGAAATTTCTGAATAATCATCGCCCGTTATCGCGATGCGAAAGACCGGCTCGAGTGTCGGATCGTAGCGCAGGATAACGGGTTTTTCGGTTACTTCGCGCGGCGGGTCGAATAAATCCAGCCGGTCACGGACGTCCTGTTGGGCTACGTTCATGTCCGAACCCCAGGTGAATTCCATGACGATTTCGGACAAACCCGCGGACGATGTGCTGCTGATTTCGACCAACCCGCTGACGATACTCAATTGCTCTTCAATAGGACGTGTTACGAGCTTTTCAACGTCTTCGGGAGCCGCTCCTTCGTATTCCGTGCGCACGGTGAGGGTCGGGTAAGAAATATCCGGCATGAGATTGATTGGAAGTTCCTGATAGGACTTCCAGCCAAACACACACAACGTAATAAAGACCATCGCCACCGTTACCGGCCGGCGAATGGGCAGACTGTAGTGTTTCTCGGGAGCTTCCGCGAATGGCTGACCCATGAAATACTTCTATGGTTTGGACGTGTTGATGAGCTTATTGCCCGGAGGATTGCGTGCTGATTTTCTCGTGCTCCGTCTCAGCAGCCTTAAGCGCTTCGTCCGCGGAAAGGCCCGCCTTCGCGAGCAACTCGTCCTGGGTCGTGGTCAACTTTACTTCAGAACCGGATTTCAAAGTCTGCTGTCCTACGGTGACAACGAGACTATTGTCCGTGATTCCCTCGAGCACCTCGATGTTCGAGCTGTCCGCCAGACCGGTTTTTATTTCGACGCGGTTTGCGACAAGCGCTACCTCGGAGGGCTTCACGGAATCAGTAGAGGAAGTCGAGTTGTTTTCTGCTTCGCCATCGGTGGGCGAAGGGCGTTCAATGATGTACACATATTTACGCGCGTTCTCTTCCATAACGACGTCTTTGGGCAGGAGTAGGGTGTCTTCGTGAGTGGAGAGCACCAGGTTCACGCGCGCGAAAGCCTTGTCCCTCAATTCGGCCAACGCGCCTGGCTCGAAGTCCAACGTAATCTTTACCGTTCCAGTCTTCTCATCGACCGCGGGATTGATCTTGCGGACTTTGGCGGAAACGTCCTCGGCCATCGAATCGAGCCGCACTACGGCCTTTTGACCGACTTTGATGCGCGACAGATAATCTTTTTCCGGCGCGCTGATCGTGAGCATATAGGATTTCGGATCGACAATTTCAAAGATGGGAGAACCTGACGACACCAGTTGCCCCTCCTGGACCATTTTCTTTGTCACGATTCCAGTCAGCGGCGCGCGCACTGTCATATTTGCAAGTTGCACTTTTAACTGGTTCAGACTGGCTTCCTGCTGCTCGAACGCATAACGGGAATTATCATAGTCAACCTTCGGACCCAGTCCTTCCTGGAAAAGTTGGCGCGCGCGGTTCAGATCGCTCGAAGCCTTTTGAAGCTGTGAGTTGGACGACGCGATTTGCGCATTAAGTTCCGCCGGATCCAACTCGACAAGGAGGTCACCTTCGTTGACGGTGTCACCCTCTTCGACAGCCACTTTGAGGCATTTCCCCACTCCTTCCGACGTTACCTGGACGTTCCGCTCGGCTTCCACGCGGGTGGTGGTGTCAAAATACTCGGAAATCGAACCCCGGACCGGCAACAGAGCTTCAACAGGAATTGCCGTGCGCTTATCTTCGACACGGCTAGCCACAGTCTTTTGCTGAGTGGGTCCGCTGCATCCAGCTATCGCGCCCAAGCCCACAAACAGGCCAAGCACCAATGACAAGTTCCGCATGAATCCTCCATACCACCCGGGTTAAGGGTCGAGTGTGATCCACGTAGTATTTGCTGCCCACCAGTTACAGCAAACGTGAAGACGCACTCCAACGCAGAGATTTAGACTGCGGACGCAAAGCGCAGGTTTCGCACTGTTGGAATATCTCTTTTGGAAAAGCTGGCCCAGCCAATACAATTAAAGCAGTTATGCGTATCGGGAAACGGGATGCTATACTCGCCGTACAGTTATTCCGCATGTGACTTAGATGTCGTTTTCGCAAAAATGACATTCCTTTAAGTATATGTAATAAAATGAGTTAAACACCGATGAAGCCTGTAATTGGAATCACGAGCGACCTCATTGTCGAGACAAATCAGGGGCGCGAATGGAACAGCAACCGTCTCCTGACCAGCTACTGCGATGCCGTCGTCAAGGCGGGAGGCGTACCGGTAATTCTTCCCTTGGCGTCAGATTCGCTTTGTAAAACTCTTTTGGGCCGAATCGATGGAATCATTCTGTCCGGCGGCAATGATATTCCCCCAGAGGTCTTGGGTGAACCGTCCCATCCTGCGGTCGAAGCCTTACCCATGGCGCGCTGGGATAGTGAACGCCTTTGGCTGGAAACCGCAAGCGAGATGGAAAAGCCCGTGTTGGGAGTATGCCTCGGAATGCAGGTAATGAATGTGGCCGCGGGGGGCAAAATGATTCAGGACATTCCGGACCAGCGCCCTGGCTCACTTATACACGGCACGCCAAGCAGATTGCACCGCCACGACGTATCCATCGAGCCTGGTTCAAAACTGGCCACCCTCGCGCCGGGTTCCCGTGTCGAGATTACGTCGTCCCACCACCAGGGGATTCGCGACGTGCCTCCTCTCTACCGCCTCGCTGCTACCAGCGAGGACGGATTGGTCGAGGCGATCGAACACCCCGACAAGGAATTTCAAATAGGCGTGCAATGGCATCCCGAACGTGACCCGCATCAGCCAGATTGGTTATTGCAGGCTGTTGTCCGGCATTGCGGTAACGTGTCCACGTTTTCCAAGGCGCCGCAGCCGGTTCCATGAAAAAATCAATTCGCGGACAAGGGTCCCTGCGGTTCATCGCCGCTGCCGGAATTTTCGTGTTTGTCAGTCTGGTCGTGATTTCGCTGGGTTTGAAAAGACTTGCCGTGCGAGACCCGGCGCAGCGCGTATCCGCGGGGAAAAGCGCGCATGCATTCGATGGCGCGCGCGCGTATGAAACACTCAAACAGATTGTCGCAATCGGACCCAGAACCGCGGGATCATCCGAAGCCGAACAGGTGCGCGCGATCATTCGGACCGAGGTGGAAGCGGCGGGTCTTGAACTCATGGTGTTGCCTTTCGACGCCGAAACCCCAATTGGCAAACGCACGATGGTAAATTTGGTCGCGGTGGTCAAGGGCGACGAGGACGGCAACATCGCCATCAGCAACCATTACGACACCAAGTATCTCCCGGACATCAATTTCGCCGGCGCCAATGATGGTGGATCGACAACCGCGTGGATGATCGAGATGGCCCGCGCGCTGGGGCCGGCGCGGTCTGGCCGCACGGTATGGCTTATCTGGTTCGATGGTGAAGAAGCGTTCAAGGAATGGTCCGACACGGACAGCCTGTATGGCAGCCGCGAGTTTGTGCGATACCTCCGCCGCGAGAAATTGCTGGATTCACTCCATGCGCTCGTCAACGTCGATATGATTGGCGACTGCTATCTGGGTGTGTTTCGAGATGCAGGCGCGCCCGCATGGCTCTTGAACACGATTTGGAAAACTGCGGCGGAACGGCGGTACGAACGCCACTTCCTCGCGAAGACTACCGTGGCCCAGGATGATCACACCCCTTTTCGGTTTGCCGGGGTGCAATGCATCAATCTAATTGACTATGAATACGGCGGCTCGCCATTGGAACACAACCGGACGTGGCATACGGCCGACGACTCGATCGACCGCGTTTGCCCGGAGAGTTTGCAGGCCATCGGAGACGTGATCTACCATGCCTTGCCTGCGATTGAATCCAGCCTTGACGCGCAGGCACGCCGGAATTGACGTGACATCACAAGCTACCAATACTGCCGCCTGGCTCCATGAGGTAGCGCCGGACGACCTGCGGCGCACCGTCGACGTGTTGTACCGCGTACACCGGCTCGTCGCGCTTGTGACCGATCTACCAACCTTGCTGCACGGCATCATGGACGAAAGCAAGCAGGTGGCCAAGGCCGAAGCCTGTGCCTTGATACTCTATGATTCAATCACGCAAGACCTCTATTTTGAAGTCGCCCTCGGCCAAACCGGCGATCAGGGCGCATTGAAGCGGGAAGTCCGCCTCAAACTCGGCCAAGGCATCGCCGGCGCCGCCGCGTTGGAGCGAACCTCCATCAATATTGCGAATGCCCGGGAAGACGAACGTTTTTATAAACAAGCCGACGACGCGAGCGGATTCGAAACCCGATCACTGCTCGCCGTGCCCCTCGTTGATCGGGACAAGTTGATTGGGGTGCTTGAAGTTGTCAATAAGATCGGCGCCGCAGCGTTTTCAAACGCCGATATGCACATAATGGAAATGTTCGGGGGACTCGTCGCCACGTCCATCGCCAATGCGCGCCTCATTGATGAAAACCTCCGGGCGGAACGGCTTGCGGCCATTGGCCAAGCCGTTGCCGGGCTTTCCCATTACGCCAAGAACATCATCACCGGACTAAGCGGCAGCGTTGATCTCATCGATCAGGGTTTCGCCCAGAATAATTTGGAATTCATCGAGCGCAGTTGGCCCATTTTCAAACGAAGCACCCACCGCATCGCGACTTTTGTGGAAGATATGCTCTCGTTCTCCAAGCATCGAGTGCCCGTCATTGAAAAGTTTGAAATCGAAAACGTCATTCGGGACGTGTGCGAAACGGTTACCGGCACCATCACGCGCAAGCGCATCAATGTTCTTGTCCATACCGATGGGGTCAAGGGAGAACTCGCCGCCGACCAGCGTGGAATGTATCGCTGCTTATTGAATCTGGTCACGAATGCGGCGGATGCGGTACCGCGCGAAGGTGGCGAAATCCGAATCACGGCGATGACAGCGGAATCCGGCGCAATGGTAGTGGAAGTTGCGGACAACGGCGCGGGAGTCCCAGAAGATTTGGCGCGCCAAATCTTTGACCCATTCTTCTCGACAAAAGGATCCCAGGGCACCGGTTTGGGACTTGCCGTGACGCAGAAAATAGTCGTCGAGCACGGCGGACAAATCAGTGTTTCACGCGCACCCGAGGGCGGAGCGTTGTTTCGCATGGTGTTGCCGCAGGATACAGGGGAACAGAAATAACAATGGCGAAAGCAAAAGCATTCAGGCTCGAAGCAGCCGGGTGGGGATTTTGGGCAGCAACATCGGCAGTTCTGCTGGGTCCGTCGATCTATCTCGCAAATCGATTGGTCGAGGAACACCATTCCTGGGATGTACCCGCCGGTATCGGCCTGGTCTTCGCCACAATGGGGTCGGCGGTCATCACGTTTGCCGCAAACACAATCATTCAACGCAACGCCGCTCGAAAACGCTCCGCCGCAAAGACGCCGAACAAGAACAGGAAATGATGGAGTCGTGGGACAAGGCGCGGAACATAGCGATCTTAGCGGCCTTACGCATTACGTTGTCATACATCCCGATGATTACAACCGCCGGTGGACGCTTGCGAAGAAGTTGTACATGGCGTGGGAATACAACGACGCCCTGAAACATTTGCTCATCCTCAAAAAGAACTGGGCGCGCCGCCTGAATGTCCTCCGTTACCTCGCCGCCACATATTACCGGCTGGGCCGATACGACGAGGCGGTTTCAGAATTGCAGGAAATCACGCGATTGTGGCCAGACGAAATCGCCGTGTGGGAACAGCTCGCGCGCGTATTCGAGGTCGCCGGAAAAAATGCGGAAGCCGCGCGGGCCTGGGAAAAGATCGTCGCCATCAATCCGGCCCATCCACTTGCGGCCCGATCAGTCCAGCGCCTGCGCTCGCCGTCGCCGGACAGTCCGCGCGAGAACCTGCGTTTACGGGACAGCGATAGCGGAATTGACCTGAGTCCATATCGCATCTGCGCAAATTGCGGCGCTCAAAACAGCGATGAATTCGAGCGATGTTGGCAATGTCATGCATTGATCACAAGCGGTGACGCGGATGCAAAACCAGGTGCTCATCCCGTTGGACACGCCAGCAAACGATGGCTGTTCACCCTGACCGGCGGGCTATTTACAGTTGCGGCAGTAAGCGCCAGCGTTTACCTCACATTTATTCAAATACGGCGCATGCAGCAGGGTGAAGCCGTGTTAATGTTCGACTCGGTGTACGGCGTACTCGCGCAACACTTGCTCATACCTCGCTTGATCACGGCCGGCGCTCTTCTCGTAGTCTGGCCGATGAGCCTTTTATTGGCGTTTCATTTAATGAATGCGCGCCCATTGACGCGAAGCAGCGCTGTTGGCGCGGGCATCATGCTGGCTTCCGTGAGCTATCTCGCGATGTGGGCCCCGTTGAGCTGGTTGCTCTATGCCATTGCAGCGCCGGCCCTCTGCGCGCTGGCGGCAATCATCGTAATCGGGCGAGAATCCATCACGCGAAGTTTGGGGCTCTGGGTACTACAAGGCATCGCGCCGTTCATCGCGGGGCTTGGCGCTTTCGCTTTGGCGGCGGGCGTGCAACCGATTCTTCAGTTTCCCGCGATTATGCAATACCAATCCAGCCTTTCCGCATTGGCGTCACCCGGCCGGTATCCAATCTTCAACGGCGAAGCAGATGAATCCTGCGCGGTGAAATGGCAGACCACGGGTTCCACTTGGCTCGATTATGTTGGTCAGCGCATGGTGATCGAGATAAAAGCTACCGACGCAAAAGATGCGCTGCGCGCAATCGTTATGTTGGATAAAACAGTGATGGGCGAATCAACCTCTCCCCCGTATCAGATTCCGGTAGACGTGCGGACGGATGCCATCTATGAGTTGTTCGTATACGGGTCAACAGGCGCCTATTTTCACGCCGATTCTTGCGGTATATTGGTACCGCAGGTTGTGAATTAACGCGCGTAGTTACGTGGCGGAGCGTGTTTCACGTCATCACCTGGAGTTGAGTTGTAGCGGCGCGCGCAACTCGCCGACTTGATCGCGCGTCAGGAATCGTTCAGCCCGTTGCAAGCACTCGGCACGTTCTTCCACGGGTGTCACCGAAATCAGCAGGCGCCACGCATCCACGTGCGACGGCCATCGGTGAACGCAGGCGCGTAGAGCCTCGCGGGCGGCGGCGCTGTCTCCACACTTCATTTCGGCCAGACCCAATCCAAGATGAATTGAGCCGGCATCCGAACCGCGCAAGGCGAGCCTGAACTGATCGCGGGCGTTCTCGAAGTCCCCGGCATCAAGCAGGGCAATGCCATAGGCTTCGTGGGACTCCGAACAGCCCGGACGAATCGCAATGGCCCGTTTGTATAACTCGAGCGAGGACCGCCCTTCTATGTGCTCCGTCTGTGCGGCGCGCAAAGCGTGACTTGGCAGCACTATGAAATAAATGAGACTCGATGCAATCGCAATGCTTGTCACGAAGCTTGCTATTCTGGACGCCATTGGGTTCACGTGTCCAACCGTTGGTATGGCATGGCGGTTCAAAAGACAGGCAGTCAGCAGTAGCCCTGACAGTGCGTGCGCGACGCAATGAAATGGATAATTGAACAAACTGAACACAAGGAGCGCCGTTAGCCCTCCCCACTCCGGCCCGCGACACCGAAACAAGCTAAACAGTAGCCATCCAAACATGATGAGGCCAAATAATCCTGTCTCGGCCCATATCATTAGAATCTCGTTGTGTGGATGCTCTGTCAGCAAGTTGTTGTGCGTATAGCGTTCCCCGCCGGGCGCCCACAGCACGTCGCCAAGATACTGGGGCGCTTCGCGTACAAAATTTCCCATACCCACGCCAAAGAACATGTGATCGCGTATCATCTCGAATGTGCCCGCCCAGAACCACCATCGAAGGTGCGGCCCGGCATCCGCGGCGCTCAGCGTTTTTGCGGCCCGCACGATAGTTTGTTCCGGCGCGAACACGACGCACAGCACTGACACCAGCAAAAGCGGTATTGCGAGAATGATCAATCGCGCTGGTTTTACCGCCAACGGCCACATGGCCACAAAGCAACCAACTGCGCAAGCGAGCCATGCGGTGCGCGCACCAGAAAGCAACAGCGCGCAGGTGAGCAATGACAGCGCAATAATTTCGAGAGGGCGAATGCGCTCTCGTTCCGCATAACGGACGAGTAATAACGGAATCGCCATCGCGACGTAGCCGCCGAGGAGTCCCGGATTGCCGAATACGGAATACATCGGGGCAGCCCCGGGAAAGCGGGGAAAAAGAAAGTTCAACAGGTTTGTGTATTGGGCAATACCCAATACACTCGCGATGGCCGCCGTCCCGATGATTGCCGAACTGATGCGCGAACGATTCTCCTCACTATCGAAAAGGGGATACGCGTTCCATGCGAACACGATCAAGGCAGCGGATGTGAGCAACTGAGCCGATGGCGGCGATCCCGCAACAAATGCCGGAACTGCCAATAGAAACTGGACGAAGACAAGCACGAGGAGCGGCCACAGCCGATCTATCCCCCATCGAACAGCGCCGCCAGCCGGCATCACGCCAAGTATTAAAAGTCCGGCTGCAAGCGCGAGGACTTTTGCGTGCAAAAACGTCGAAAAATGGAATGAATATGCCAACCCGCTTGCCGCAATCGTCGCGACAATAATGTGCATGCGGATAAGCGGTATGGTGGACGCCGGGACGGACTCTGCCATTCCTCACTCTTTCACTTCGGGTTGACTGAACATCGAATGGTCACTAGGATAACAAGCTTGGCCGCACACCTGTACCGGAGTTTTTCATGACCGTTCGGGCTTTGTGTATCGCCCTTTTCGCGACCGTTCCAGTATTCGCGGATGGTTGGCTTCCGCTGAGCGACCATCCGCGTCCCGATTGGGCCCGCCCTTGGATAAACCTGAACGGCCCGTGGAAATTCGACTTCGATCCGGACAACGCCGGAATGAAGGATCAATGGTTCGTCAAGCACGAGTACACGAAAGAAATTACAGTTCCTTTTCCCTGGCAAAGTGAACTTTCAGGCATTCACGACACGGAATACAATGGAGTCGCCTGGTACGAACGGCAGATCAACATTCCTCCAGACGCCGGCCCGCGAATATTTCTCACCTTCGGAGCGATAGATTGGTCGGCGATTGTTTGGATTAACGGCGATCAAGTGGTCCAACACGAAGGTGGATATACACCGTTCTCCGTGGATATCACTGACGTTGTCCGCCCTGGCAATTCTGCCCGGCTGACTGTGCGTGCCGTTGACCACACGGATGGCGACCTTCCAACAGGAAAGCAAATTGGTTGGTACACGCGCACGGGCGGCATCTGGCAAACCGTTTATCTTGAATCCCGCGGCGCCTCGCAACTCCTTCCCGTCAGCATCCTACCCGATATTGACACCGCCTCCACGCTGTTCCGCGTTCCTGTGCGCGCACAGACGGACGGACGATATGAGATTGGCATCCGTGCTACATGCGGTGACAAGACACACTCAGTAGTACAGGCCGCGAAATTGATCGCGGGCGACAACACACTCGGCATCGACCTACCTGTTCCCGATCCGGAACTATGGACGCCAGACACGCCTGCGCTATACGACACGAACATCACTCTAATGCGCGACGGCGAAATTCTTGATTCCGTTCAGACTTATTTCGGCATGCGGAAGATTTCGCGCGGAACTTACATGGGCAGCGATTACGAATATATTCTGTTGAACAACAAGCCCGTTTATCTTCGAGGCGCGCTGCATCAATCTTTCAATCCCGAAGGAATTTATACCCACCCTAATGACGACTACATCCGGCGCGACTATGAACTCGCAAAGTCGCTTGGCCTCAATATGCTTCGCATTCACATTAAGGTCGAAGAGCCTCGCGCGCTGTATTGGGCGGATAAACTGGGCGTATTGCTCATGGCCGATACGCCAAACTGGTGGACCAAATCGGACCGCTCGCGGACTGCATGGGAAAATACGATGTCGGCCCAAATCGCGCGCGATTTCAATCATCCGAGTATTTTCGCATGGGTCCTCTTCAATGAAACCTGGGGAATCGGCGACAAAGGCTACGACCGTGATACCCAGGAATGGGTGCGGGAGATGTATCTAAAGGCAAAACAACTCGATCCAACGCGGCTGGTGGAAGACAATTCACCTTGCTACTACGACCACGTCGAGACCGATATCAACTCGTGGCACTTCTATATTGACCAGTTCCCGGCTGCGCGCGATCACATTCAAGACGTGGTGGGCAAGACATTTCCAGGAAGCGCGTTCAACTATGCAGCCGGATGGAAACAGAGCACCGCTCCTTTGATAAATTCAGAATATGGAGGCGTAAGTGCCGGCTCGGGAGACCGCGATATTTCATGGGTCTTCCTGTTTCTCACGAACCTGTTGCGCAAGCATGAAAAGTGCGTCGGCTATGTGTACACGGAACTTTCAGATATCGAGTGGGAACACAACGGATTCGTCAACTATGACCGCACCCCAAAGACATTTAATTACCCTGCGAATATATCTGTCGCCGATCTGCAAGCCGCGGATTTTCCGGTGCTGGATTGTCCCCCATTTCAAGTCGTCAAGCCCGGTGATACCGTTGAGATTCCGGTTTCAATCAGCCATTGGTCTGAATTGAGCGGGCTTGTCCTTCGCATTTCCGTCGATGGAGAAACGGTCGACCGGAAAAAGTGGTCGCAATGGATACAACCCGATGAACGGCCGATTGATGTTCCCCTCTACCGTGTGACATCCCAGGCGCCGTTCGTCTTTACTGCACCGCAAGGTGAGGGACTGCTGAACGTAGTGGCGGAAATATTGCACGAAGGAAAGCGCGTCGCCGCCAACTATTGCGTCGTGCAGATTCCCGGCGGACCGGCGTTCGACAGTGACAACCTACTCGCACTGATCTTTCCAGTAGACTCCTTCTCAGAAGCAAGCTACAAAGACAATGAGCCAATGATCTTTCCCCGCGCCGACAAGGTATATCGCGAAGGAACGGGTTTTATCGAGTATCACTTGCGCTTGCCAAAGGACCTGAAACCCGACACGATCGTTGGCGCGAAGTTGTATGCCGAGGTCGCCGCGAAAGCCGGTGACGAGCGACTGGATTGGCCGTCCCGTAAGAATCCGCAGGACTACCCGCAGACCGATACCAAACTGTCTCCTTCATCGATTACGGTTACATTGGATGACATTCAACTCGGTATGATCACCGCTCCAATCGATCCAGCCGATGCCCGCGGCGTGCTATCGCACGTCGCCGCGTATCACCACGGCTCCTATGGGGGTGTCTACGATCTTCCATTCAAGGATGACGCGCTCGAAACATTGAAGCGCGCCGCAAAGAAAAGAAAACCCGTCGCGATACGGTTCGAAGTAAAGCCCGATGCGAAATATCCCGGTGGCCTTGCACTGTATGGACGAAGCATGGGCAGTTGGCCCTGGAACCCGATGCTATTGATCGAACTTGCCGATGGAACCGTCAAACCAGTGGCTCCACTACTAATACTCGATCCCGTTACAGACCGGCTCGAGGTGGTTTTGAAAACCGGCGCGGACGGTCACACCTGGCGGTACACCACGAACGATCCCGGTGAAGGCTGGCAACTTCCTGATTTCAATGACCGGGAATGGGACGCCGGAAAGTCGGGTTTCGGCACTGCCGGTACACCCGGCGCGCGTCTCGGCACGGAATGGTCCACGAACAATATTTGGCTTCGCACTGCCATTGATCTGCCCAAGGACTTCGGTTCGGGTGGCGCCTGGTTGGATTTGCATCACGATGAAGATGTCGAGATCTTTGTAAACGGGGCTCCGTTACTCCAACGTAAGGGACATATCACCGGTTACGAACGGATCGGATTGGTCACGAGTCAGATCGGACTCTTCCAATCCGGCCGCCGCAACGTCATCAGCGTCCATTGCCGGCAAACCGGCGGCGGACAATACATCGATGTAGGATTGAGCGGTCTTGGAAAATAAAACACAAAAAGACTCCGGCATTCTCGCCATTGAAAAATTGGTGCGGCGTTTGGACCCGGAACCGCCACATCCATTTCAAGTGCGCAAAAACGCAATGGCGTTATTCGACGCGCTGTTGTCGATACACAGAATGGGTCACGAAGATCGGCGTTTGCTCGAGGCCGCGGCGCTTCTCCACGATCTGGGCCACCGGGTCTCTCCGCGGGCGCACCACAAGCATTCACGTGATCTGGTCCTCGCCATGAACTTGACCGGCTTTTCCAGGAACGAAAGTCTTATCATCGCCTGCATCGCGCGCTACCACCGCAAGGCCCATCCCAAGTCCACACATCCCGTCTACTCAGAATTGTCAGGCAGTGACCAGCAACGCGTTTGCCGATTGGCCGGAATACTTCGGATCGCGGACGGATTGGATCGAAGCCACAGTGCAAGCTGCAAACGGATCAATGCCGAACACAAAACGGATAGCATCGCGCTGAATGTGACGCAACGGGAGCTCAACCACATGGATATCGCGGGCGCAAGGCGGAAATGTGGCCTTTTCGAGGAAGCATTTAGCATGAAAGTTATCGTTAGGTCAGTTTCCTCCAGCAGTGAAACCAAAAAACGCATGAGGAAGTCCATCCTCATTGTGGCTGCTTTGATTCTATTCACCGGATGCGCGACCACCCTTCATGCGCGTGAAACACGTATCCGCCTGCAACCCGGCGACCTGTTGTTTCAAGACCTGGATGCCGGCCCGCTCTGCGATGCAATCGAAACCGTAACCCAAGGCGTTGATGGCGCGAAATTCAGCCATGTCGGCATGGTGTCGCGCGTCGGCGATGACGCGGTCCATATCATCGAAGCGGTCGGTGCGGGCGTTGTCGAGACCTCGTTGGGCGATTTCCTCGGACGCAGCTTTGATGAATCTGGACAACCCAAAGTGCTTGTCGGCCGGCTCGAGGATATCGACAAGCAAGTTAAAGCGCGGGCCGTCGATGTCGCGCGGGGATTTCTGGGGAGACCCTACGACACGGTATTTACCATGGAGAACTCGACCTTTTACTGTTCCGAGCTCCTCTATGAATCGTTTCGCGTTGCGAACGGCGGCGTTGCTCTGTTTGATTTGTACCCCATGACTTTCCTCGACCCAACAACCGGCCATACATTTCCGGCGTGGACGGAGTATTACACGGAACTGGCCACCGGGATTCCAGAGGGAATGCCGGGTCTCAATCCCGGAGGGATGTCCCGATCCAGCCATATCACAATCATCCATGCGTACGGGTCGCCAGCAGGTTGGCGCGGCACGTTGGAGCTCGCGCCATGACGAGGCTACGTTGCGCGCGCGCGCATTCCGTTGCGCGCAGGGCTTTACGCGAACGAGCGGCCACATTGCGCCGTAACGTGCGCGCCGCGGCGGCGCATGACGTGGAAGGCATCCACGATTTACGGGTTGCATCCAGACGTTTGCGGGCCGTCCTCGCGGACCATGCGCCCTATTACCGCAAGCGCGCGCTAAAACCGTTTCGCAAGCAGGTCAGGTCTATTACACGTGGATTGGGCACGGCGCGCGAACTGGATGTTACAGTGCATTTGTTGCGCGATTGGCGAAAACGTCTGCCAAAATCTAGCCATCCCGCGATCACGGCCGTTCTGCGACGGTTGCGCATGTTGCGCGAGACGGAATCCGGCGCCGTGGACGCAAGTTGCGGGCTGGCGCGATCACCCCAGTTTCGCGCGGCGTATGACGCGCTTATTGAAAACATGAAACCGCCAAAACGCTGTTATCTGGCGGAGGTGATTAAGACAATCAAGAAACGTTATGCAGATTTGGCGATGGCGTATACGGCCTGGCAAGACAACGCGTCAGATGAGCATTTGCACGCCGTACGCATTGCGTTCAAGAAACTCCGGTATAGTTGTGAAATCTGCCAGCCCGTATATGGAAGTTCAATGGCAAAATTCATCGCGAAGCTCAAAAAGGACCAGGAATCGCTGGGCGCCTGGAATGATCAGCGAATATTGCGCAACCATGTCGTCGCGTCCGCGGCGGAATTACCGTCCCATGCGAAGTCATTGGGAATACTGATTGCGCGCATTGACGGACAAACTGCCCGGCTGTTATCGAAATTCACAAAAACCGTCAAGCGGTGGCCGTTGCACGAGAGTCCTGAAGCGGCGCTTCAGTCTCTCGGCACGCCGGCGAGATCATGCTGCGAGGGTCGGCGGAATGCCGCGTCGAAGCTCGTCCTCACAAAAAATGCACTTAAAAAGCGCGACCGTAAAAAATCAATTCAAACTGGAAGAGAGTAACCATGAAGCACATAGTTTTCCCATTGTTCCTTTGTACGATGCTCGCTATTTCCGCGGACGCGGAAGTAAATCTTCGCGTGATGTCGTTCAACGTCCGATACGGCACCGCCAACGACGGTCCCAACCATTGGGATGAACGCAAGGACCTCGTCGTCAATACTATTCAGGAATTCACTCCCGACGTAATAGGGACCCAGGAGTGCCTGGATTTTCAGGCCGACTATATCGTTAATGAATTGCCGGAATACCGGTGGTTCGGTGTAGGCCGCGAACCGGATTGCACAAGCGAGTATATGGCGGTGCTCTATAAACCGAAAGTCGTTGCGCCTATCGAAACGGGGACCTTTTGGCTTTCGGAAACGCCGGAGGTCGTCGGCAGCATCGCGTGGAACAGCGCATGCCGCCGCACGGTAACATGGGCGAAGTTCTACTATATCGAAACCAAAGAAATTTTCTATTTTCTGAATACGCATCTCGATCACAAGAGTGAACCCGCGCGTCAGGCGGGCGCCAAGGTCTTGCTCGACTATATTCAAAAGCTACCCCGGCAAATTCCGTTGGTCCTTACCGGAGATTTCAACGCGAAAGCCGGCGCAAGCGAAGCGTACACGGTCCTCACCGAAGGGGGACTTGGCGACGCTTGGAAAACCGCGGGCGAACAACTCGGGCCTTCGGTCACGTGGAGCGCGTTCAAAGCCCCTGAACCAAGAGCGGACCGGCGAATTGACTGGATACTGACGCGGGGCGACGTGGACATACACCGTTGTGAAACAGTGACGTTCAACAAGGACGGACGCTATCCCTCGGATCACTATCCCGTATTTGCGGCCATGACGCTGGGCACGCGGTCCGTCGCAAGCAGCAACTAAAAACGCAGACCCTATGTCTTCCCCACTTCATGCCGCCGGCCTAAAAAGCAAGGCGGCCGAACTTGAGTTTGACGCGTGCGGCATAGCGGCGGCGGATGACATTGATCCAACGGACCATCTTGCACAATGGCTTGCCGCCGGATATCACGCGGACATGCACTGGATGGAACGCACCAGGGATGTACGCCGGGACATCCAACTAAAATTACCCGGCGCCCAGTCTGTCATCGTGCTAGCCCGGAATTATTTCATTCAACGGCCGGAGAGCGGGAAAGGACAGGGTCGCGTATCGCGGTATGCGTGGGGCCGTGACTATCACCGCGTCTTGCAAAAACCGGTGCGCGCGCTGGCGCGCTACATCGAAGAACGTTGCGCGGGAAGCGCTACCTATTGCTGCATAGACAGCGGACCCGTCATGGAAAAGGCGTGGGCGGTCCGCGCGGGCCTCGGTTGGATCGGAAAGAACAGCTTGGTTTTGCGGCGTGAACTGGGCTCGTACTTTTTCCTCGGCGTAATTCTCACTACGGCCGAATTCGATCACGATTCGCCAATTCCCGACCAATGCGGCAGTTGCCGGCTCTGCATTGACGCTTGTCCGACAGCGGCAATCGTTGATGCGCGGATTGTCGATTCGCGCCGCTGTATCTCTTACCAGACGATTGAAAATAAAGGCGCGATACCGGAAGAACTTCACGACGGCATTGGCGATTGGGTATTTGGCTGCGACGAGTGTCAGGACGTTTGTCCCTGGAATAGGAGGCTTGGGGAAACCACCGAGACTGATTTCCTACCCCGGCTGGGCCACGCGAACCCCAGTCTCGCTGAGATTGAGTCGCTCACGGAGGCAGATTTCTTTCGGCAGTTCGCGGGCACTCCCGTCATGCGCGCAAAAATGGAGGGCCTTCGCCGCAACGCAATTATCGCGCGAAAAAATGCCGGGCATCTCACCGGCGATTAGTTGAAAACCACTCTTGTGCAAAGTCCACCAGGCGTGGCTGGGACATGAGCCTGCAACACGCCAAGCCAATGGAACCGCGCATGCTTCCTCCCGATTCGTCAAAAGCGGCTCCGACTTCCTGAAAATCATCGGTGTCCATCGCCAATTCCTCGAACTCACGCCAGGTGCGCCGGCCGTCCTCGATAACCGGCGCTCCTTGCCAGTACAGATGCTTCGATGAAAACTCAGCGCGATGTTCCGCCAGATGCAAGGAGGTGTTGACCCTGTGCGAAACGCCGAGCAACAACACACGGCCATCGCGTTCATGGATGCGCGCGAGTGGCGAACCTTCACCCAATCCGAGTTCCAATTCGTGATCGCCAGTGATAATGTGAGCTTCTTTCCCCCACGCGGCAAACGATACATGAGGATGATCGCTTCGCAATACGGCGGGGAACGTGCGAAAACATTCCGCAACCTGCCCCATGCCCCACGTAGGGGTGCATTCCCTTTGATACGCGGGCATTTCTTCCCGAATATCCTCCCACCACTCCTCGGGCACCGGCGGGGATCGCCAAAGGGACGGTTCGCTAAGATGTGCGCTATGGGCGGGCATTACCAAAGTTCCCGCCTCTGTTATCACTTCCTGGAGAGCCAAGACTACTGCCTGCGCGCCACCGCAAACCCAGCCAAATCGGGAAAGCGCCACGTGAACAAGTACAGTATCTCCAGCCCGAAGGCCGAGGGCGCGCAAGCCGATTGCAAGGATGTCCGGCGTAACCATGGCTTGCGTTTGCCGGATGACACTCTCTTCGCTCAATGACTGCCGCCCGGCATCGTCCATGATTCAGGTCTGCGCCGGAATAGCATCCCGAATCGCTTTCGCCTGAATTCCGTAGTGTGATGCGTTCCACGCCGGGCGTCCATCCTGGAGCAAAATGAGTTGAGGCGATTTGTGTTGCAACCCGAGATCGTCCGCGATTTGATTGGAAATTGGCCGCTCTTCAATCACCCTGACCATGTACACTGGCGGATCGCTCTCAGCCGCGGATTCCGCATACGCCGCGACCTGTCGATGCGCCTCGGTGGAAATAGGACATGAGGTGCTGTGTTTGAACACCAACACAGGGCGTGTTCGCGATGCTTCGAGACATGCCGTCCAACCATCCAACGATGTCAGTTTTTGCATGTTGAGACTCTCCGGGATAAGTTTCGCGCCAAAAATCGCGCGCAACGCATGCGACAACGTAAGCATGTCGCGACAGTAACGTAATCGCCCTGAATTCGCAATGAATACACCTGGGTCTAAAAGACCAGGACCTCGATATACTTTTTCCGGGTGATTCCGGGATGAAAAATAACGATGTCTTCGGCCGCGTTATCATTGAGTTTATAGGCTCGCGCCACGCCAAACGATGGAACGGTTAGCGTGAGATACGGTTTTTGCGAAATGAACTTCGCGTCACCACCCGCGTGCAACATCAGTTTCTCCCGGCCCGCGCCAAACGCCGCGTCGGTTTTGCCGTCGCCGTCAAAATCTCCCATGCAATACGCCGACTGCTCCTTGCCGTCTGGGGCCTCAATGCTCACGCTCGTGCTGAAATCAGGTTTTGCTCCAAACCCCGCGCCGTTGTTCACGTAGATTTGCAGATCGACGCCCAGCTTATGCCACATAAAAAAGTTGACGATTGACTTCACGCCAAACGGAATGTTCACGAAAATAATGTCCTGCTTTCCGTCCCCGTTCACGTCCTTCACCATGGGCGCCGCAAACGAACCCGCCGACTCAAATTTCGCCGTAGGTTGCGCCGGATACTTCATCGGTCCATCTGCGAAATAAACCTGTGTAAGCGCCTTCAGATTGATCGTTCCCTCCGTTTGCGTCACGATTAAGTCAGGAAGCCCGTCACCGTTTATATCTTCCATCGATGAGCTCGTGTCCCATTTGTCTCCAAGATTGACCGGGATTTTGAACCGTTCCCGCTTCCCCCAGCCGTCACCAAACGCAAAGTCCGCATATTCATCGCTCAGAAACGCAATTGCATGGTCGGATTGGCCAGGAAGTTCGAACGCGTGGTACGCGGGGAATTTACTGCTGATCGACATCCCGCTACCCGTGCGGATGGCGCTGTCCACGTCGCACCCGATTACAGCGACAAGCCCTTCAGGATTGCGCACCGCGAATCCCGTAGGCATTGGAGCGAACCACTCGTCAATCCCGTCGCCATCAATGTCGTGGGTGGCGTCCTGAATGAATGTGGGTTCGCGCGTTCCGCTGGGAAACAGCGACATGAATTTTGCTTCCAGAACGGGTTGAAGCGTGCCCTCTCGAAATGCGTACGCTATAAGCCCTTCAGCGCTGGCGAGCACGAGTTCTTTGGGCGGAGCGCCATCGACTTCCGCAAGAAACCCGACGCTCAAAGCAGTATCCAACGGCACGCTAAAACTTGGCATTGCGGGATATCCGCCTTCCGGGTTGGCAAGATATACCGCAACCGATTTAGTCAACGGATCTGACGTTTCATCACAGCAAAGCGCAAGGATATCGCCCATACCGTCATTGTTAATGTCGTGGGCCGTTACATCCCATATGCTGCTGTCAGCCTGGAGCGCGAAAATGCGGGGCTCGCCCGCGGCAAGAACAGCAAGCCCCGTCACAAGCAGGCTAAGCATTGGTGAATTCTCCAGGTCGTTTATTTTGAGACCGGCCAGCTTCCGCTACAGTTTCGGGCACTATACCCCAACAAACCGGACTTCCCGAAAACTTCCGGAATGTTTTCGCAAATAAATGCGGGAGGGCGCTCCCTAGTGCGGTTGATCGGTCGCCGCCTTCACCTGGTCATGCGGGGAAATGTCGCGAAATGTCCATACTCGGCCGCACAGCGTGTCCCCCATGACCAATGGCTGCGAAAAACGTGTAAAGATGCGGCCATCGCGAAAATGCAGAATATCCGTCGAAGGATTGTAGGATCGGTAAAGTTCCCGCACTTTCGACGCAAACTGCTCTGGGCTAACGAGCTGATCCATAACGAATTTTACGAGCTCGTTGTCATCCGCGGCTTCGATTAGATCGGGTGGAATATGCCACATCTTCGCAAACTGCCGATTGGACACAAGCACGTGGCCCAACGTATCGACGGCAAGAATTCCGTCCGCCGCCGCATTAAGTGTTGCGTGCAACACTTCTTCGTTGCGGGTTAAGTTCGCCACTTCCTGTTGCTTGCGCGCAAGCATTGACTCCAATTCGCTTATTCGCCAGCGTAGCGCGGCAAGTGTTGTGTCTACATCCTCGGGGGGCTGCTCTCCATGTCCGCTCATCGCGCTGATTCCTTGGGGATTACATCGACCGGGGGAACTTGGCTCAAGCCTTAGTATGAAACTGGGACGCCGAAGATTCAATGTGCATCCGGCGGCGCTAAGGCTTTGAAGGGAATACAACACTCGCGAAAGTGACGATGCCGCCGCCTGGATCGGGCGCATAGCCGTAATGGAGCAATTGGCCATCCTCAACAGCCCCTTCGGCAGTCCTCAGCGCTGCGTAAATGCAATTGATGCCGCAGACCCTTCTCGCATTGCCGTCCCGCATGACCGACGAGTACCAAGCCTCCGCTTCACCGGTGAGCACTGGCGCAAGATCTTCCTCGTCCCGCATTCGGACACTGTCGAGAATCGCATCATCAATGTCGGCCGCGTCACCGAAACGCAGACCGACATGCGCCAGGTCCGCCGAAGCAAGAACAGTAACCCGCCGTCCAAGCCCGGCGACCGCGGTCCGGCAAGCGTGCAGAAATTCCTCAACCTGCGGCGCAATAATGTTTTCTTCCGTCAGAAACGGTCCACATAAAATGGGAACGATTCTGACATCGGCGCCGAACGCATGGGCTATCATTACCGCCTGGAATTCAATAGAGTGTTCCGTGCGGTGCGCGATTTCATTGGTGAAGACGTCCCAGGGGCATCGCGTGGCGATTTCATCGACCAGATCGACGTCCGTGCACACCCTCCCAAGCGGCGTATCGAAATCTTTTCGGGTCAACACGAACGGCGTTGGCGAACCTCCATGCGCCACGCCGAAAACAATAACCGTTTCGGGCCGTCCGGAAGCAGCGGCGCGCAAATAGCCGTGCGCGTAGGAATGGCCACCGCGCTCATAATCAATGTGGGGCACAATAAAACAAGGCACATGCTTTTGACCGATAGAGGCCGCCCCAGGCAGTTGCCGGGGACCGGCGTCGCAAAGGTAGTACGCGTCCAAATATTCCCGCAACTCCGTCGCGTCATCGGGGTAAGATTTCCCGGCGAGGTGCGCGGAACGGACCGTCAAGGCGTTGAATTCCGCAATGACCTTTTCGCGCAGGGAACGATAGTTCTCCGAAAACAAAAAGCCGTGATCATCCAGAATTTCAACAACGCGGATGATGTCTTCGTCGCGTATTTCACGGCCCCCGGACGCCACGGAGAACAGGTATTGGATGTCGGAGATATCGTTTTCGCCATCCAGTTGCGCCGCGATGTAATAGGCAAGCGGACTGAGCACGAGCGGCTGCTCGATGAAACCTTCGGTATCGCTCAGTATTACGGCTGCTTCCCCTTCGAATTCGGTATGGAACACATCAAGATATCGAAGTGGTGGCAACGGCATGACGCGACACTATACCCTTCAACTCGAAGGTTTCTCAACTAGCAAAGCGGGATTGCGCTGACAAATTCCAAGCCGTATCCTACAGGTCACAATTAATTTAGCGGGTGAGGAAAGCGCGGTGGGAACCGCGCGCCGGAAAAGGAGCGGGATGGTGTTTTCGCCGGAATTGAATTCGAAGCTAATCAGCGGTGACGTGTTCCCCGCGCTCAAAGCGTGTTGTGCGCGGCGAATCCACGTGATAGTCGCGTCTCCTTTCACCGGTTCGGCCGTGACGGGAAATTTTTCGGCGGTCCTCGCAGATGCCGTAACTTTCGACGTCGTTGGCCAGGCCGCCGCCATATTCGAAAAACTCACGCCGAGTGTTGTGTCGTTTGTCATGGAGGATCGGCTGCACGTATTTGTCGGCGCAGTAATCGGTTTTCTACCCGGCGCGAGCTCGGGCACGCTGACCCTTACCATACCGCCATTCATTCTTCAACCCGATTTGCGCCGATCATTCCGGGTTCCTTTAATCGATCAAGTCAGGATGCGGGTACAGGTGGAAGAGCAAGGGTATCGCGTCCTTGAACCGACTATTATCGACCTAAGCTCTGGCGGCATGCTCGTTGAATTTCCCGACGATCCGGGCCTGGATTTAAATTCGGGCCACAAAATTAAAATTCAACTCGACGGGCGGACCGCCAATTTCGTTGCTGAAGTTCGTCATAACCATGCCGGAAAATACGGGCTGATGTTTATCGACCCCATGAATGCCTCGGACGCGCTCCAGGATAACGAGTCACTCGCAGCCATAGTCTCGGAAATTAAAGATCACTGGGTGTCCCGCACGCTGTAACAGTCGTTGCGTGCTACCGATCGGTCTGGCGGCGGTCCACAAACACGCAGCTCTTGCCTTTGGGCTGCGCCATCTGGCGCGTTTGCGCAAGCACCTCAAACAGTTTTTTCGCGCTCTTGTAATGCCGGAACTGGGTATGCGCCACACCGATCGAAAGCAGCATCAACGGATATTTCGCTTCGCGGTTATGCTTGTCCGTCGCGATGATGTACCCCCGTTGGACTTCCTGGGGCGAATAAATCTGGCCTACGCTCTGGTCAAACATTTGCATTAGCGTGCTGCAGAACCGCTCGTAGTCCTCGATATTCACCAACACAACGAAATGCTCCCCGCCAAGGTGCGCAATAAAACTTTCGTAGAGGCCGATGTTGTGCGTCAGCTTCGTCAACAAGTGCGACATGAATTCGAGCGCGCGCTTCTGGCCCTGTTGCCCATACGCGACGCAATAGGGCTTGAAGCCGACCATATCGATGTAACAGCAGGCGATCGCCATGCCGCGCGCCAACCGGTGGTTCACTTCACGTTTGATCGCTTCCGTGCCGGGAAGGTTGGTTAGCGCATTGTGTTTGACAACCGTTTCCTGCAACGCGCCCAACGCGCTGATCTTTTCCGTCAGGTTGTCTAACTTGAAAGGTTTCGCCAGAAAATCGTCCGCACCCTGTTCCAAACCATGCATGACCTCCGGCTCTTCGCCCAGCGCCGTCAAAATCAAAATACCGATCCGGTAAAGTTCGGGGTCCTTGCGAAGCCGGCGGCATATCTGATAACCCGTCACACCCGGAAGCATAATATCGAGAATGGCGGTATCCGGCCGAAGTTCCTTGGCCTTCTCGAATGCCCCATCTCCCGTGTGAATTACATGCACTTCGTGGCCCTCGGCGGACAGCTTTGTCTTCACCAGTTCCGCGAGATCGACATCATCATCCACTAGGAGAATCTTGCTCATCTAACCCCCTGAAAACGCCACATTGAAATACCGCCTACGCTTATATGATAGTCGGAAGAGTGGCGAATCGGCAACTTGTCAACAAAAGAGTTGTGGAACGCTATTCGAGGCACGTATACTTTTTGCGGCGATATCCATGCTGCGGGTACTCATGCGGGCCAGCGTAAGTTATATAAGGATGCCATTTCGATGAAACGTTGTTTGATAACCGTCACCGTGTGTCTTCTGTGGCTTACCGCGTGTGAAAGAGAGCCGCCTCCGCCCCCAACACCGCCACCGCCCCCGCCTCCTTCCGCGGAACAATTGCACGGGCAGGTTATGAATGCTGTACGGCCGTTTATGAATAATGACCCGGCAAGCCAGGTCGCCCTCCCTGCCACCTTGGGCAGCGAGCTTGGAAAACTGAGGACGCAAGTCAACGGTGAAAAAGCCCGCGCCAAGGTCGAGACCGATATCAAGGCCGCCCTTAAAGCCGCGTACGATGGCGAACAGTGGCAGGCGGTCTTGTCGCTCTGCGACGCCACCGACCTTCTTGACCCCGGCAACACCCGAGTCGTGCGCTATCGAGAGCGGGCGATCGCGGAAAAGAACAAACCCATCGTGACCGTTCGCGGGATATTCGAAGTGGACGGCGTTTCAACCGTTTTCATGGACGTGTACCTGCCGGAGACGAATGAGCAAAAGGACGTGCAGGTCCGCGAGGGCGAAGAATTTTTTGGATTACTGCTCGAAAAGATTCTTGGAAATGATGAAGGCGTACAGATTAAATACATGAAAACGGATCAAAGCTTTGCGGTCAAAGGAGTGTCCCAGTAACCGTTCGCGTACATCACCGATTGGGAAGACGGAGGTTGAACTACGATTACGAGCCGCGGACGGAGTTTTGCATCGCTGAAGGTGTGCGCGTTTGTCTTGCTGCTGCTAGCGGGTTGCCGGGAAAATGGCACGGGTTCCGCGCAGCCGCCAGGCTCGCCGCCACCGCCTTCCGCGGACAACATTCAGGCGCAGTTTAACGCGATTCTTGCGCCGCTCTATGAATTGGTGGAAACCGCCAACGCCGATTCTCCCGTGGCGCCAGAATTGAGCGGGTTATATGGCACCCGGCTGGAGGAAGCGCGCCAGAAGTTGTCATCGTCCCCGGCTTATCCCGAAGGCGTAAACCGCGTCATCAACCAGCTCGAGGACTCTCTCCGCGCGGCGCGCGACACACAGAATGGCGCGCTCGTATTGCTCCTTTGCGATATCGTCCGGCGCCTTGACCCGAATAATGCCCGCCTGCCCCGTTTCGAAAAATGGGGCGAGATGGTGAAAAATCGGCCCGTCGTCGTTATCCGCGGCTGGTACGAACCACGCGATACCGAAACCCGGACTATATATGCTTTCCTGGAAGTATTTACACCCGAGGACGGCAAAGTGCACCATGTACAAGTGCGGGAAGGTGAAGAATTTCTGAACCTGCGATTCGAGAAAACGATTGGGAATAAAGCGGGAATCCGGCTCATCTACGTGGTGACCGGCGACGAAATAGAGATTTATAGCCCATCATGGCGACGGCGGCAATGACCGAAAAACAATTCCGTTGGTGTGTGTCCGCACTCATTGTGTTCGCGGCGCTGTTGGCTTATGCAAATACCTTTACGAATGATTTCGTTTGGGACGACGCTTCGTCGATCATCCTGCACGAACACGTGCAGGACCCCTCGAAGTTTCTTAGACTGTTCATGGAAGACCAGCACGCATTTGGCCGTGGCCAGGGCAATTTCTACCGCCCGCTCGTGTCCTTATCGTTCATGATCGAGTATTGGTGTTCAAGGCCACCCGCGCCAGTCGAGGGCGGGATGGCCCCATTGCAGGTGCTAAGTCCTTTTATCTTCCACGTGAGCAACACCTTCTGGCATGCCCTCGTTGCGGTATTGTTCTTCGGGCTACTGACGATTCTGGATACGCCGCGGGCGGTCCGCGCACTGGCGCCATTGCTGTATGCAGTGCATCCTTTGCACACCGAAGCCGTTGCGTACATCAGCGGACGCGCCGATTCCATGGCTGCTGCGTTTCTACTTGCAGCGCTCTGTTGCGCGCTCTCGATGACGTTGAAACGACCGGCGCTGTGGTGTGGCGTTTTTTTTGCCCTGGCGTTGCTCAGCAAGGAATCCGCGTTAATTTTTCCCGTGGTCCTGCTGTGCGCAGCCGTCGTATTGCGAAAACCACGCGAAATGGAGAATGGCGAACCGAAACGCCGCTCCCTCATCAGCCCCCTCGTCGTATCAGGTGTGATTCTTGGCGTGTACGCCGCGCTGCGGATGACCGTCCTGCGCTTTTCCGATGCCACCGGCACGGGCGCCGCGCCGCCGTTTTCCCAACGAATCTTGGACGCAGGCCAGGCGCTCGCGCTCTATCTCAAACTCATGTTCGTTCCAACAGGGTTGCACATGGAACGGACCCTGGCCGGAGTGCCGGGCTGGGTTGCAGTTCTCGGTTGGGCAATGTTCGGTTTGCTGATTTTGCTGGCTATCGGCGCGGTCGTCACGCGCAAGCAGCGGCTGGCCTTCGCCCTCGGATTTTTTCTCATCACCTGGTTTCCAGTTTCCGGTATTTTCCCGCTAAACGCGCCCATGGCGGAACATTGGATGTATCTGCCCATGTTTGGTTTCGTCTGGGCGCTATATGAATTGGCCTGGCTCGCCGTGGGCCCAACACCGTTGCGCTACGCGCTCTATGCCGCATCCTATGCTGCTATACTCGTGCTAACACTGATTACAACGGAACGAAACCATGATTGGCGCAACAATCAGACCATATATTCAGCGACATTGGAAAGTAACCCAAACTCAATTCGGGTTCACTACAATCTCGGTGTTACCTACGAGGATTTGATTGGAAACCTTTCCGGCGCTCGCCGTCATTTCGAGGAGGTCCTCGCACTCTACCAACAACGAAAAATTGACACGGGGACTGCAGACGTCTATCAGGACGAGATGGAAGCCCATCTTTCGCTCGCCCGGATTTATCAACGTGAAAATCGGCCAGACCGTGCCGCGCGCCATTACGAAACACTCAGGCGGCTGGAAGCTACCGATTCGAATGCCGCAATGCTGGGCCGCACATACATCGAATATACCCGGCTGCTGTTGGACGCCGGCCAGAAAGACGACGCCGCGAAACTGCTCCAGGAAGGGAAAGACCGCATACCGGCATTGAAACAACAGTTTGACGAACTCGAGAATCGTCAGCAGAACCAAAATACTCCCACTGCGCCAGACGCAGCCAAAGTCACAGTTCCCCCGCAACAAGTCCAACAACCCACAACGGAGTGAACTACACATCCCATGCTGAAACAACGCCTACTTCACCCCGACATTCTTGAAGCATTGGCTGCGGCAGGTCACGGCGCGCGCGTGCTCATTACAGATGGGAACTATCCCGCCAGCACCCGCATTGGTGACAACGCGGCGCTGGTTTATCTGAACCTCTCGCCGGGCCTTCTCAAAGTCACGGACATCCTGTCCGTGTTAACAACGGCAATTCCCATCGAAGACGCCGCCGTCATGGAGCCGGAAGATGGTCCCGAGCCGCCGATTTTCCGGGACTTCGCCCATCTGCTTACCGGTATTGAATTGACCCGCTTTGGCCGCTTTGAATTCTACGAAGAAGCGTCAGGACCGGATACGTGCCTTCAAATCGTTACAGGCGACCAACGTATCTACGCGAACCTGCTTTTGACGATTGGCGTAGTAGCCGGGTAGGTGGCGCCCTTGTCAATGAACAATGCAAAAAGCTTTCGCAGTTTTCACAACTACCGAGGCTCGGGCGCTCGTGTCTCACGGACAATGCAGAAGTCCGGGAGGCTTGAGGTTGCACGCCTTTTCACAGCATCGTTTTCAACTAACTATTGTTGACACTCCAAAAGGGGCATGTTACAATCGCTTTGCACCAATACGGTGCGTCGTGTCCATACGGTACGGAGGTGGGTCTCATGGCCGATGAAAAGCGGGGATCAGGCGGTACAGACGGTTTCGGTACAGGCGGTCCGGAAGATAGTGATTTCGGCGCGCTTACCGGCGGTGATAGCGGACTGGGCAATCTCCCCCCATTGAGTGATTTTGAATCGTCATCTGGCGGTGGCGGTTTTGACAGTGGCCTTCCGCCACTCAGCGCAATCGATCCCTCGAGCGACAAAGACCGCATCTCGATCGGCGGTCTTCCACCTATCAGCGATATTCCCGTTGAAACACCTATTCCAACCGGTGGCGCGGTTCGGCCGTCTCCTGCAGGCTATGGAAGCACTCCCGTCTTCGGTACGCCGTCGTCAGATAGCGGCCTTGATACGCCTTCGGGTTCAGGTTTCCAGGATTTGTCCGCGGACAGCGATTTCACCCCAGAAACGCCAGAAGTCGCGCCTCCGGGGCCGGAGTCGGACATCGATACGCCACTGTTCGACAGCGCATTCGGAGGCGGTTCCGCCGCGTTCAGCGCCGCGGATACGTCTGCTCCTACGCAGGCAATGCAAACACCGATGTTCACCGCCGATGCTGGCGGGTTTGATCCCGATGCGTTTGCCCCCAGTTCGCGACCGTCAGGTGCGAGCCGAGGTGGGTTCGAAGGTACGCCAATCCCGGACTTCGGTCCGGACACCAATGCGCCAACGGCGATGACGCCACCCCCTTCGATGGGACCGGTGGTGTTGGCGGGCGGGCCTCCGCCCAAAAAAGGCCGCGCCGGTCTTTGGGCTGGCATTGCGGCACTCGTTGGAATCCTGATCGGTATGGGCTTAGGTCCATATCTTCCCCTTGTGCCTAACCCAAAGAATGAACAGGTCGCCAGCCTTGAAACTGAAAACACGACGCTGAAAAAGCGCGTTGCCGATCTTACCCAGGCTACGGCAGGTTCCGGCACAACAACGGTTTCCCCGGAAGCCCTTGAGCAATTGATTGCGGATCAGGCTCGGGTTACTCAAGAACTGGAAGCCCAGCGATTGGAACAGGAAACCCTGACCACCGAAGTTCAAAGTCTGGGCACACAACGTGACACTGTCCAATCCGAGCTCGAACAGCTCAACACGGAATTCGTCACAGCGCAGGCCGATTTTGATCAACTCGCGAACGAGACGGCCGTCACCCAGGCGCGCCGCGATGGGCTCTCCGCGGAAACGGAACGCCTGGAAAACCAGGTTGGCAAACTTGAGGCCGCGAACACCCGCAGCATGATGACAAAGGAAACCCTCGAGAGCAATATCGACCGCCTGATGATCACCGTGCAGGAAGGTTCTCCGCTTACGCCGGAGAAATACGCACGTAATGAGCGTATCGCCCGGGTCCAGGCCCTAAAAGATAAGTCAGGCTCGGCCGCTTGGGTCGAGCCCTCGATACTCGATGAATACACTTCGCTTTACCTCGCGGAACTCGAGATTTCCCAGTCCCGCGAATATTTCTTCGCGAAGCTTCCCGTAACAGACCGGTTCGGCACGCATTCGAACATCTGGGCCGAATGCGTGATGAACGGAAATCACGGCATCTATTACCGCACGTTGGATGGTGCCCACATTGGCATCTATCAAAACGTCGCGCAAGATGGTCCCGCGAAGTATACGTTTATCGATCTGAAGACGGATTCTCCCGAGGCCCGTCAGCTGGAAGCGGAAATTTTCGCCGCGCGGACGCCTGGCTACGAGGCAAAACTCGAGCTTCTGGCTCAACGCCAGCTTGTGACAGACGGAAAATCGGACCTACAGAAGAAAATGGATTCCCTCTAATCTGACCCGTTAGCAGAAATAAGGCGGCCCGCGTTCATGGATGTGAACGCGGGCCGTCGTCGTTTTAATGCTACGGGTTCAATCTAGCGTCATGAATCCCAAATCCTTGGCAAAAGTCATACGCATAGTCCGATCTTCCAAGTCCCCCTTTGAAGGCGGATTTAGGGGGATGTAAGGTCTGATTTCCAAACCTCATATCGAACGAATCTCAAACTCAGGACACTAGATCATGTTTGATACCACGTGAAGCGCATGCCGTGGGTTTTGAATCGCCCGCTTGGCCATTTCCGTCCAGCTATAGTTACGAAACGCCTGGCGCGCGCTGAGCTTCAGAAACAATCGTTTCTGTATCGCGGGGGACATGGTTTCGTTGCAATTGAACGTTTCCGGATCGCCTGCGGTAAACTTGTCCCAACTTATTCCAGAAGCGAGAATCCGATCCTTGAACTCATCAAACAATGCCGTTCCGGGGTAGGGCGTCAGATAGTGAATCGAAGCAAAATCGATTTCGGCCTGCCGGATAAACTTGCGCGTCAATTCCACGTCTTCCTCGGTTTCCCCAGGCGTGCCGATGATGAAACATCCCCGCACGCGAAGTCCCGCCTCGTGGATGTACCGCGCCGCCTGCATGTTCTGCTCGACGGTCGCGTGTTTCACCATGCGGTCCAACATACGCTGGCTTCCACTCTCAAAACCGATGGTCACCTGAACGCAACCCGCCCGGCGCATCAATCGCAGCACGTCCGGCCGAATGCGCCGCGCATGAATCTGGCACTCCCACTTCAGGTGGTGTAAATCGTGCGCGATCATCTCATTGCAGATATCCCGGAACCGGTCGATATCGGTCGCCATGAGCTCATCGTAAAACGCGATGCTCTCGATGTGGTGCCGGTTTACGAGATACTTTATTTCTTCGACGACCCGCGCCGCGCTGTGAAAGCGGAGCTGGGTTTCGCGTTTCGAGTTGATGCAATAGTTGCAGACGAACGGGCAGCCACGGCTGGTGATGATGCCAAGGGTACGGTATGAGAATCCCGCGATCTCCTCCCCTGCGGCCGCATACAAATCCAGATTCAATTGATCCCGACGAGGTTCCGGTAGAGCATCAAGATCAGCCGGAACCTCGGGATCAATGATCCCCTCAAGTTTTCCGGAGCGAAGCGCCTGCGGAAATGACCACTCCGCTTCACCACGAATGACGCAATCGCCGTGTTGAATCGCTTCCTCCGGCATGGCCGTGGGATGCGCTCCGCCCATGACGACCGGTAGACCGCGCTCTTTCTTAATTCGCGCCGCGATCTCGTATGCGCGCAACGCATACATCGTCATGAATGAAAGCCCTACGACATCCGGTTTGAATTCGTCAAGTCCGGCCCAGACATCATCGCCGGCAATTTCATCAATAATCTTGGTGCAATGACCGTCGGACTGAAGCGTCGCGGAAAGATAGGCAAGCCCCAGATTTTCTTTCTTCAACGACTTCGGCACACTGGGATTGATCAGCGCGATCTTCATCCCTGCGCTCCCACCACTTTTAGGAATCGTTGCGCGCTGTACTTGCCGAGCCGCATCATTCCGCCCAACCCTTCGCGCCGGAACGCATTGCCAAAGTGGTGCAGGACCGTGCGCGGACGTTTGGTCATCATGTGCCACTGCCATCGGCGCCACGCGAGATCATACATCCCCGCAATATCGTCCGCGCTATAGCCGGGATACGAAACGACAGCTTCCCGGGACGGATCGAATTGCATCCAGCTTTCCTTGGTCAGCCAGCCATTGCGCTTCGCGTTCTCGTAAAACGCTGTGCCCGGATACGGGGTTGCAATCGCAAATTGAAGCGTGTGCGTGTTGAGGCGCAACGCGAAATCGATCGTGCGCAACGCGCTCTCCCGCGTTTCGCCCGGCAACCCCACCAGAAAATTCGCATGCGTCTGAATGCCAAACTTCCGGCAATCCCGCACCGTGCGCACGACATCTTCCGGTCGCTGATCCTTCGGTATTTGGCGAAGCACCTCCGGGTCGGCGCTTTCAACGCCAAATTTTATTGCGCGACATCCCGCGCGCGCCATTCCCGCGATAACATCGTGCTCAATGACTGCGTTGCCCATGCAGCTAAACGGAATGCCAAATTGCCGTGATTCATATTCCGCGCTCAGCGCCAGCGCGTGCTTGGGATTTACTGTGATGGTGTCGTCATCGAAATAGACTTCGTCGGGTTGATACAAAGCAATCAGTTCCGCAATCTCGTCACAAACCGACTTCGGGTCGCGCCGCCGGTAATTGCGCTTGCCCTCGAACGGCGCAATCGTGCAAAACCCGCACTCCAACGGACATCCGCGCGAGGTGAGCACCGTGACCGACAGGCCCATGCAAAATGGGTCGTTGTACTTTTCCATCGCCATCGTCTGCCAGGGTGGTCGCGGAATGGCATCGAGATCGCGAATGAGCGGCGCGTATTGCGCGTCCGGTTGATCCTTCGTAGCCAGCCACGGAAACCGCCCTAATGAGACCGCATCGGAAATAACCTGGTCGTACTCACCGCGGATTACCCCGGCGAACCCCGCTTCCAAATGTTCGCGTGGTGTAGCAGTTGCATGCGCGCCGCCCGCGATGGCCGGCGTTCCGAGCCGTTGCAACGTTTCGATATCATGCTTCCAGCTTGGCGCGCTGGTCTCCATGAAAATGATATCGGGCTTGAACGCGCTCGCGCGTTCAGCGAGTTGCTCCAACGACACGGACGTCGCTATGCAATCCACCAATTCCGCGTCATGACCATCCGCCAACAATCGCGACGTGGCATACGCAAGCTGAAAGGGAAACGGATGGTAGTCGATACCCGTCTTCTTCAGTTTGCGCCCATGCGGCCAGCGTGAACCTGCGCGGCAAAAAGGGCCAGGCGGATTGAGCAGAAGTACGCGCATGGCTCAGATGAACTCGTACTGCATGTCGTTTTGTTTCATTGCCGCGTCCATCACTTGGTTGTATTTCACGAACCGGCAGTCCAAATTATTGCACTCGTGCGGCTGGATACCCTTGATAGCTTCCCAATGACTTTCGCTGTACCACAGATCCTGCAGGGGCGTTTCGAAGCAGTTTCCAATTGAGTGCTTTTCCTTGCGGTGCCGGTAGTAGCAGCAAAGATACACTTCACCCATTGGATCAACAGTCAATTGCAACGGCGTCAACCAGCAATGCGTCGTCATCGTGATTTTCTCGGTCCCGCCGACGACCGGTATTTGCGGATACCGGTTGCGGATATCGGCAAGCTGTCGATCCACCTGCTCGCTTTGTTCGGCGTTCAATTCAGACGCAACCAATCGCGCTGCCTTGAACTGCACCGAGTCCACGCCCAGCCGAATCGCGACCTTCACGCATTCTTCCAACTCGTGATAATTGTTGGCGTCAAGCACAACCTTGATGCTGATGCGCACCCCCGCCCCACGCTCTTTCCGCAACGCCAGCATGTGCGCGATGTTTTCGCAGACCGCCTCAAAACGCGCTTCCGGCGTGCGCGGCCGTTTTACGCGGTTGGCAGTTTCGGGCGTTGCGCCGTCAAACCCGACCCGCACGTAGCTGGCGCAATCCACGAGCGCCGACGCAAGCTCTCCCTTGAGTTTCGTGCCGTTGGTGAGCAAGCCGATGCTGGTGCCGCGGGCTTTCATGATACGAACGAGCTCGGCGAGGTTCGGGTGGAGAGTCGGTTCACCGCCCCCGCAGAACTCCACACCAAGGACGCCCAACTGATGGAGTTCGTCCGCGAGCTTAAACAGTTGCTCTTTGGACATCACCCTCGTCAGGTTCTTGTCCGTGTTCTCGGCGTTATATTCGCACCACAGACAATCCTGGTTGCAGACATACGTAGGGTAGACAATCGCCGTCCGCGGCGCCGGCATCTTATGCTCCAGGATCATCCGCGCTTCAGGCCAATGTGTGAGGATGCGATTCTGGAGCGTATCGAACAAGCCCGTTCCCTGGCCAGCCGTTGACGTCCCAAACCGGGGTTGCGCAATCGCGGCGCCGGCGCGAGACGTCTCCAACATACCGGCGGCATCCAATGGCGCTACATTTAGGTTCGTCTTCATCGTGTCCCTCGTTTAATTGTACCATCGGCCGGTTTGCGCACCAGCGTGCCGCCATTATTCGCGAACGACCGCTTCGGCCGTGTCGGTGTTGCGGGTTGTGGCGCGGTAATAATCATCCACAGCGCGGGATTCGATTGAATGCCCCGCGCTTCGCGCATGTGTTTAATAACAAGGCGCGACATGCTTCGCTTCGACGATGGAGTAAAGCGCCACTTTCCGCCCTCCGTCACATACACCTGCAAGAACGATTCTTCATCCAATTTGAACGCGCGGCTCGTAAACGTGCTCCCCTGCATGCCGGCCGCTTCCAGCCGGTGCTTACCCTGCGGCAACCGGATTTGGTATTGGCCGTCAAACCCGCTGGGATCCGTCGCGAAATTACGGTTCAATATTTCCGCTCCGTCGAGCTTCAATTTAATGTCTGTCGGTCCCAGTCGATTGCCTTCTTCGTTGAAGACTTTCAAAAATAAAGTGCCGTGCTTTGTCGCGCCACTTCCGCCATTTCCAGCCGTTTGACAACTGGACACGGCAAGCACTATCAGTGCGACTGCAGTGTAAACCGCGGACTTCAAGTCACACGCTACCTTGTCCCGGCGCTACGTAAATGGGTTCGGGCGACACACTAAAACTAAACTCCGGCGGAAGACCGCGTTGTTTGGGCGAAAAGTATAGCGCGCCGAACAGCCGGTCTTTCACCTCGAATGTACGCGCAATCTCGGTGTTGCCCTTGATCGTCTTCGCTTTAATCTCGTGAGTCCCCGGCGGCAGGTTAAACCGGAACTGGTCGTTGTAATGGCCACGCCGGCTCGAGAAATTCCGGTTCAACGCAAGATCGCCGTCAATCCAAACCTTGATGTCGACCGGCACGCCCGCGTAGTGCATGCTGTCCACATACACTCGTAAATGAAAATTGCCGTTGGGATCGTCGAACGGCGCGGGATCGCTCATCCCCATTCCCGCGCAACCCGAGAGCAGCGCCAATATGCCAAATGCCAAAACTATATTCGTTTTCATTAGTTGTTCCCCACAAACCCGACAAACGCCCGTTCCTTGTTCCCGAAATACTGGGCGAAACTCCGCACACCGTGGAGCTTTGCCTTCAAATCCGCCATGTTCTGAATGTTTCGCAACATACGCCACATCTGCGATGGCCGAAGATAAAAAGATCGCAGGCCGGTGTCGATAAACTCATTGATCTGGGCCGCGCTCAATCCCGGCAATTCCTGCGTCGACTGCTGCTCGTAATCGGCGTCCACCCAATCGCGCCAACGAGCCTGCTTCAAATAGCCGTTTTCCTGTGCCCATTTGTAATAACTCGTGCCGGGATACGCCACCACCGCGGTGAATTGCGCGGTATCAATGGGCAATTGCCGTGACAAATCGAGCGTCTTCTGCGCAGTATCTTTCGTTTCGCCAGGTCCGCCAAACATGAAGCAACCATGCACGCGAATGCCGGCCGAATGCGCGTTGTGCGCAAACCGGTGCATCTGCGCAATGGTGGCGCCTTTTTTGACGTTATTGAGCACCTGCTGATCGCCGAATTCAAAACCAACGCACAACCAGCGGCACCCGGACCGTTTCATCAGTTTGAGGACTTCCAGATCGTTCACATCAACCCGGGCGTTCGCGCTCCAGGAAATCCCGAGGTCGCGACGGATCATCTCCTCGCACAGCGCGACAAGCCGATCCTGTGAACTCCGCATCGTTAGTGTATCGTCTTCGAACATGATCTCTTTCAAATCAGGAAAGAGCGCCATGTCGTATTCGATCTCGTCGCAAACATTTTCAACACTGCGCGTCCGATACGAATGCCCATTCATCACTTGCGGCAATTGGCAAAACGTGCATTTCGCGCGGCAGCCGCGTCCGCTGATCAGCGTGAGAAAAGGAAACAACTTTCCGAAATCGCGGTAATCGTGGATGTCGATATGCTTCCAGGCGGGAAACGCAACCTCATCCAAATTTTCAATATACGCCCGGCCCGGATTGCAGACGTAATGTCCGCCGTCCATCCATGCAAGCCCCGGGCAGTCGCGCACGGCCATCCCCCCGGCCAGATCGCGCAGGGTAAAGTCGTATTCGGCAATCGCGACCGCGTCCAATCCGCCATCGGCAAGACGTAACGTATCTTCCGGTTCCGCGGTCACGTGCGGACCGATCATCACGTGCATCCCGCCCACCGCTTCTTTGCATTGGAGCGCGCATTCGATGTCCGCGTCAATCGACGGGGTCGTCGCCTGGTACACCGTCATATCCGGCGCAAACGCCTTCAGCCTCGGAAGCATCACTTCCGTCGGCATATTCTTCGCCTGCGCATCCAGGAAGAAAATCTCGTGGCCCGCGGCTTCGACAACCCCCGCTGCCGTGCAAAAATAATCCGGGTGGCGCTGCACGCGCCCGCGCGATCGCGCAAACCACCGCGCGGACTTGGTGAAGTCCTTGCCAAACGTCGGATTCAAAAACGCTACGCGCATATTCCCCCGCTCTCACTCTTTCCAGAGGTTGCCCAGATAGGTCGCCCGGTGCGGAAATCCCGCGTGAAGCGCGGGTATAAGTTCATGACGAATGTCGGGATAAAACGACAATGATTCGACCTCGTCCAACGGAACGAAACGTACTTCAACAACACGCGGATCCGAACCCCGCTGGACTTCGCCGGAAAGAATCGTTGCCGTGAAACAAAGATTGATGGTATGCCGCGCATTGCCAGGCGGAATTGTATCGTTCACCATCACAAGGCCCCCGACCTTAATCTCGATACACGCCTCCTCGCGAAGCTCGCGCTGCAAAGCTTCGGCCAAAGGCTCCCCGTATTCGATTCCACCCCCCGGCAATAACCAATACGACTTCCCCTGTTTCAAATGCCGAACCAGTAACAGTTCGCCCTGCTGCGCGATGATGGCGGCAACACGAATCCGTGGCGCGCTGGAAATCGCTTTTACAGGCGCAATGTCTTTTCGTGCAAGCACGTTCGATGCTCTTACTCGATGGCTGAGTATCTGTTGATCAGTCGTCAGTTCTACCCTTGCGATGAATTGTTAACCCCAAAATTCATCGATGCCCCAATATGCTGGTGTCCGTACCCCGGATTATACAGGATATAGTGTCGGGAGTCTAGGGGCTTCATTTTATCGGTTTCAGGCAACATCTGAAAGTACCCGCAAACATTCTAACATGACCCTCAATTCAAGGATTTGTAACCAAACCGTTGAGTTTTTCGCAGTTTTTGCGGTATCATCTCGTTGTCGTCGCGGGGCTTTGGAGTTTTAATGCTTTCGATATTATTTCGGCGCCTCATGCCGGCGATCTGCCTGGTGCTTCTGCTAGGCGCGGCTGATGCCCCAGTCCGAAGGTCCCCGCTGTCGAAGGGAAGGCCGGATATTATCGCGCCATCGCATACGCCACCCCGAAGCACCATTCCAAGAAAAATTCGCGCCAAAGACGCCGAACCCGTTAAGGAAACGCCTCCTATCGTAGTGCGTCATGGTGAACTCTCACCCGCCCAATTTTTAGGCAAAGTCAAAGAAGCTGGGGGAAGGGCCGATTTTGTATTTGAAGATACCCGGCCGTTCGCAGAGTGCCATGCCTCCACAATCGTTGAATCCGCCAATGGTCAATTACTCTGCGCGTGGTTTGGCGGCACCAAAGAGAAAGATGACGATGTCGCAATCTGGTTGTCCCGGTTTGCCGGTGGCGTCTGGTCACAACCCCAAAAGGTCGTTAAGGTCAATGAAACAGCACATTGGAACCCCGTGCTGTTTCGCGCCGCCAATTCCGCGGTCTATCTCTTCTTCAAAGTCGGTCGGGAAATTCCGCTGTGGGAAACCTGCTGGATGGAAACCAAGGACGACGGGCATACCTGGAGCAAGCCTGTCGAACTCGTAAAACATGACCAGGGCGGCCGTGGGCCAGTAAAGAACAAGCCGATTGTGTTATCGGACGGCACATGGGTAGCCGGAGCATCGACTGAATATAAG
>JAWXCN010000197.1:0-3360 GCA_034408725.1 Candidatus Hydrogenedentota bacterium | reverse complement strand
GGTGCTGTTCCATGCGACCGAAGTGCCGGTAATGTTGCCCGATGCGCTGCCAGAGGCCGCGATACAACTTGGCCCGCAGCTTGAGGAAGAAGCGCGCGGGCTCATGAAGAACCTTCACAACAGCATCAGCGGCATCACGGTCGAAAGTGAGGTCCGCATGGGCCGGGCACATCGCGAAATCTGCGCGTTTGCCGAAGAGAGCGGCGTTGATATTATCGTCGTGCCGACGCACGGCCGTTCCGCCTTGAGTCACATGTTGTTCGGCAGCGTGGCGGAGAAGGTAGTCCGGCTCGCCAAATGCCCCGTCATGACCATCCGGCCGGAATGGTCGCGGGAATGACGCCGCTTGCTACGACTTTGGGGTCCGGTCAATTCAGTTGAATTTGCTGGCGGTACGCTTCCAGTTCCACCATGATATTCGGAGCGTGAATCCTGCCTTTGGCAACGATTTCACCGTCCGCGTCCATGATGAGATACCGGCTTCGACGATGGTCAAGCGCCTCGTCCTGGGCGCGGGCTGCGAGCGCCAACAGGAGTTCTTGCCGTTGGGCGCGATCACCCTCGCGCCAGGAACAGCTTTCTTGCGCCGTCATCGTGTATCGCCATGGCTCGGAGCAATAACGCTTTGGTTCCTGCATTCGCGATACCCCTTTGTATAGGATGCACCAATCGCGACAGGCCGTGGCCACGCGCAAAAAGAATAGCACAGATTGAGCAATTCCGCCATACCGGCCAAGTTGGCCTGCGGGCGGCTTAGGAGAATTTCTGATGTGGATGGTTGCCCTGTTCGCTGCGACAGCCGCGTCGCCCGAAAACACCGCGCGATTGGCGCTAATGCACGGTGTGCCGGAGAAATGGGAAGTCGAGCGCAATTTCGCGGTCTTTCTCGATCAACTCGAGTCGGCCTCCAGCCAAGACGCAACCGTGTTCATTACTCCGGAATGTTGGTTGGACGGCTATGCCGCCGCCGCGCCGGACTCGACCCCGGAGAAGTTGCACGCCATTGCACAGCAACAGGATACAAGCGCGTACCTGCGGCGTGTCGCGAAAGAAGCAAAGGCGCGCGGGATGATTATTTGTTTCGGCTACACATCCCTTGAAGACGGGCGACTATACAATACCGCCGGACTCTGGAATGCCGAGGGGACGCAAATTGGCCGGTATCACAAAACTCATCTGCAAGCCCACGACCTCCAGTACGCCCCAGGGGATGGGTTTCCGGTTTGGGATTCAACAGTCGGCAAAGTAGGCATCATGATCTGCGCGGACCGGCGCTGGCCCGAAACCACCCGCGCATTGCGGCTTGGCGGTGCGCGCCTGATTCTCAACCCCACCTATGGGTTTCACGGCGACATGAACGAGGCGATCATGCGCACCCGAGCCTTCGAGAATCAGTGTTACATCGCGTTTGCCCACCCGGAATGCAGCCTGGTTACCGGGCCGAAAGGCGCCATCGTGACCAAGTGGACTGGCGATAGCCCCGGCGTCACTGTTTGCGACATCGACTTGTCGCTCGCAATGGACGACAACCATCTTAAAGACCGGCGCCCCGAAATTTATGGAATACTCACCCGGCCCAGCGCATCGAAATAACTGGCCTTGGAGTGCGGTAGCGGGAAGCTGCCGCTTTCACTTCAAGACACCAGCAGCGCCACACATCAGTCCAGACCACTTCCAATCCCGACGCGAAAGCGGTAGCTGCCGCTTTCACTTTAAGACACCAGCAGCGCCACACATCAGTCTAGGCCACTATAAAACGCGATGGCCCTGGAATTGAACGCCGCAACAGTCCGCGCGTGGTTTGGTATACTCGAGTCTGACGCTCGACGCGCTCGGCAAATTCATCGGAGCCGCAGGATAATGGGTAAGTTTCTACCGTTGTTCCCGCTTCAACTGGTTGTATTTCCCGGCGAAAAACTCAAGCTGCACATTTTCGAGCCACGCTATAAGCAGCTCATTGGCGAATGCCGCGACGAGAACGCAACATTTGGCATCCCCGCCTACATCGACGGACGCGTGGCCGAATTCGGCACCGAGATGCGCCTTCTGACGGTCTTCCAGACCTACGGCGATGGCCGGCTCGATATCCTCGCGGACGGCATAGCGGCATTTCATCTCGACGAATTCATCCGGGACATTCCCAAAAAACTGTATTACGGCGCGCACGTTACCATGCTCGACAACAGTCCGGAGACGTATTCCGTCTCGACTGAGGAGTTGGCGCACCAATACGCGCGGCTCCACGAGATCATGAAGACAGGGTACACCCGCGACAATTTTACGTCGAAAAACGTCTCATTCCAGATCGCGCAGGAAGTGGGCCTGACGTTGCCGCAAAAGATCGAGTTGTTGTCGATCGAAAAAGAAGCCAACCGCCAGCTCATGCTCATTCACCACCTCCAATCAGTTATCCCAACATTGGAAGGCGTGCAGGACACACGCCGCCGCATCCGCGAGAACGGCAATTTCAAAAGCTTTCCGCCACTCCAGCTTTGATCGCGCGTGGCCCGAAGCGTGAAACAATGCTCGAAGTGTTCTACACTCTTGGTCGTGCAAACCGAATTGGCGTCGTCGCCCCGGAGATGCAACATGACGCAGAATACCATTCGCGCCACCACCGCGATGTTCGCTTTGAAGGCCTCGCCATGAGCATGGAACGCGCCGCATGACCGTACAAGATGTGTGCAACGTCATGGACGCGCTGGCCCCACCCGCGCTCGCGTATTCCTGGGACCGGTGCGGACTTCACACCGGTGAACCCGACATGGAAGTGCGCGGCGTTCTCGTCGCACTCACCGTCACGCGCGAAGCGTTTGACGCGGCCCGCCGGGCGCGCGCGCAATTGATCGTGTCGCATCATCCCTTAATTTGGGAACCGTTAAAAACGTTGCGCGCCGACGACCCGCACACGCGGCTGTGTCTCGATATCGCGGAAGCCGGCATTGCCTGTTTCGCCGCGCATACCAATCTTGATGTCGTGCCCGGAGGCGTAAACACCGCCATCGCGGAACGGCTCAAGTTGCGCAATGTTTCGCCGCTCCTTCCCGCGCCCCAGGCGTCGCAGCTAAAACTCGTGACTTTTGTACCCGACACGCACCTCGCGGCGGTGCGCGACGCTGTTTGCCGCGCAGGCGCCGGCGTCATTGGAGAATATAGTTTCTGCTCGTTCAGCGCGCCCGGCATAGGTACGTTCCTTCCAGGCGAGAAGAGCGATCCATTTTCCGGGCGCAAGCAAGTTATCAACGAAGAACACGAACGGCGTTTCGAGATACTCGTTCCTCGCGCGCGCACGGCCAAAGTGCTCGATGCCCTGCGCGATGCGCACCCCTACGATGAACCCGCATACGATCTCGTCGTGCT
>JAWXCN010000196.1:0-10167 GCA_034408725.1 Candidatus Hydrogenedentota bacterium | reverse complement strand
CTTCCAAATCGCCGGAGCGTAGTTTTCGCGCTGGCGCTGTTTCGTGTTTCGCGTTCGCAAAGAGCGAAGCAAAAACCGACTCAACACTGCCACCGTCCTTTTTGTTTTTGGACGGTTTGGCTTCTACGTTTTCAGCGCGAACATCAATTGTCGTGATTTGCACATGATTCACCTCCTTTCTTTTGAAGCTGTTGGGGTATCCAAAACACATGGCGGCAGTTGGCGGCCGTGTGAAGTGGGAAAATGGGGAATTGCTGCTGACTGCGGGGCGATTGGCGATTACGATTGGCGATTACGATTACGATTACGATTACGATTACGAGCACGAGCACGAGCACGAGTAGGAGTAGGCGTCAAAGGCAGAGTCAGAGCACGAGGACGAATTAGCGGGGGAGATACTTTACTCTGGGGTCTCGGCTGGAGCCTCTACAAGACTTACGTTTTCCATTGCGCGAAGGATTGCCGCGGCCTCGTCGGGCGAAAGGTTGTCGAGAATTTTTCCGCGCGCGCGTTCTTCAATCATTTGCAACACCACCGCGGCGTCTTCCGGCGCCCATGCGCCAATTGCTTCCGCGGCTTGCTGCGCTTTCATCGCGCCGAGCGACAGGGCCACGTTTTGCAGCCGTTCTTGTCTATCCGAATCGGCTTCGTCGAGCGATTGGGTGGCGTCGGCGACGAGATCGCGGAGCACCGTGCGCAACTCTTCTAACTGTACGCGTGTTGCTTCGACGCGGGCGGCTTCGGTCTTCAATGCCGCTTCGCGATCGTTCAGTTCCAGTTCCCGTTCGTTAAGCGCTTTCACGACTTCGGAAATTTGCGCTTCGGAGGCAGGTTCCACTGTTTCTACCACCGCGGCCGGTTCTACATCAAGTAGTTTTCGCAAGCCTTCTTTGGTCAGCGCTCCCGACAGGTAAACCGCGGCGATGAGGACTGCGACACCGGCGAACAGCGACATGGTGAGTACAAAATACAGTCTCATGTGCGCGCCGCCTTGCGTTCCAGCGCGGCCTGGACAGATGCCGTTTCATCGAACTGTTTCTGTTCTTCCTTACGCACGTGTTCGAGGTATGTCAGGCGCACGCGCTCCGTGAGACGTTCGACGATCTTGCGCCGTTTCATCGCCTCTTCCAAGTCGATGCGTTTCCGTTCTTCAACGGCGCGCAACCCGTGAATTTCCGCGTCCTTGTCTACGGCCCGCCGGGCGATATGACGTTCATAGTGAATCAATGCCTGCGCCTTGCGCGCGTCCACGGTGTGTCCCGCGGCGACGCCCGCCTCTTCCAGCACGCGGCGTTGTTCCTCCGCCAGCGCCTCGCGCTGGGCTTCGGCGAATCGAATTTCCCGGCGCGCTTCGCCCAGCACCTGGGCTTTCAGGCGTTCCTGGCGCTCGCGCACCCGCAACAGGGTTGCATATTTATCCCAGGGGCGTGGCATGCCGCGCTATCCCTTCAAGGCCTTGTGCAATTGTGCTTGAATGTCGGCCAGTTTCGTCGATTCGCCGATGCCCTGCTGAAGGTACCGGCGCACCGTAGGAATCAGCCGAATGGACCGATCAATGTCGGGATTACTTCCTTCGACGTACGCGCCGATGTTGACGAGGTCTTCGGCGTCCCGGTACGTTGCCAGCACGCGCCGCAATTCGCCCGCGAGCAACCGGTGCGTTTCCGGGGTGATGTCCATCATACACCGGCTCACGCTTTCCAACACGTCGATTGCGGGATAATGGTTGCGGCTCGCAAGCGCGCGCGACAGCGATATATGGCCGTCCAAAATGCTGCGCACGGCGTCGCCGACGGGATCATTCAGATCGTCCGCCTCGACGAGCACCGTGTAGATACCCGTGATGCTGCCTTTATCCGAGGTGCCTGCGCGTTCGAGCAGTTTCGGCAACACTGCGTAGACCGATGGGGGATAGCCGCGCGTGGTTGGTGGTTCGCCAACGGCGAGGCCTACTTCGCGCTGCGCCATTGCGAAGCGGGTTACGCTGTCCATCATCAACAGCACGTCGGCGCCTTGTTCGCGAAACCACTCCGCGATTGCCGTGGCGACCAGCGCGCCCTTGATACGCATCAGTGCGGGTTCGTCGGATGTCGCAACGACTACCACGGACCGTGCCAGGCCTTCCCGCCCGAGGTCCGCTTCGATGAACTCGCGCACTTCGCGTCCGCGTTCACCGACCAGCGCTATCACATTGATGTCCGCGTTTGTGTTGCGCGCGATCATTCCAATCAGTTTGCTCTTGCCGACCCCGCTCCCCGCGAGTATGCCGACGCGTTGTCCCTTGCCGATTGTCACGCACCCATCGATCGCGCGAATGCCGGTGCCGATGGGTTCTGTAATCCGGCTTCGGCGCATGGGAGATGGAGGAGAGGCGGACAACGGAATCTGGGCCGCGCAGGCCGGCAATGGACCGCCATCGAGCGGAGTGCCCATGCTGCCGATTACCCGCCCGAGGAGTTCCAACCCAACCCGCACCGACTGCGGGCGAAACGTGGGCTCCACGAGGCTGTTCGGGGCGATGCCCGCCATGTCGCCGAGCGGCATCAGTAAGACACGCGCGCCGCGAAACCCGACGACTTCAGCCGGGACGGTCTCGCCGCCGCGCGGCGGGCGGATATAACAGAGGTCCCCAATGTGCATCGGCGGGCCTGTCGCTTCGATGGTCAGGCCGACCACGTCCACGATCTTCCCGTAGACGGCAATGGGCCGCGCGGCCATGACGCGTTCGGTGCGGCGCTGAAGCGACAGTGTCATGCCGCTATTCCTCGAGCGCGTCGAAGATGCGCATCAATTGCGTGTCCAACCGCGCATCGATGTCTACCGTCTTCGTTTCAATCGTACAGCCCCCGTGCGGTACGCCGTCGTCCGGAATGATTTCGACACGATCGAATGATCGGAACTCGTCATCGAGGGACACGCCGCGCTCGGTCAGTGACTTGATGTCGCCGGGATTGAGATGAATCACGGCGTGTTGGCGATCCGCGAGGTTCTCCAGGGCCGCGCGCACTGTCCGCCGCACGAGGTCAGGGTCCGCCCGCGCTTCGCGCCGAATCACGCGGGCCGCCACAGTCTTTGCCAACTCGACAAGCTGTGGTTCGAGTGAATCGAGGAACTGTTCGTGCGCCTGGCGCAACGCCACGGACGCGCTCTCGAGCGCGCGATGCGCTTCGCCCACGTTGTCGCGAAACTGTTGAAGGCCGGCGGCTTCTCCCTGCTGGAGTCCCGCGGCATAGGCTTCCTGGTACAGGCGCTCCGCGCGGCCCACGGCCGATTCGCCTTCGAGCGCGTCGGTGTCGAGCGCAGGATTCCGGTTCAAATCCGGCCGATCATAGGCGGCGACGTTTCGTTCCGTCCGGCGTGTCTTGCTCACCGGAGGCGACGCCGTTTTGAATATCCTGGACATGCGCGTTATTTGCCCGCGCCTACACTACGATCTCGTCGCCGCCACCGGCTCCGCCGCGGTTAATCGCGATGTCGCCTGAATCTTCGAGGCGCCGGATGATGCTCACGATTTTCATTTGGGCCTCTTCGACGTTTTTCAACTTGACCGGGCCCATGTACTCCATTTCTTCCTGGATCATCGTGCGCGCGCGCTCGGACATGTTGCGCAGGATTTTCCCCGCGAGGTCGTCGTGCGCCGTTTTAAGGGCCAATGCCAGATCGCGTTGATCGATCTCCCGCAACGCTTTCTGTATGCCGCTGTCTTCGACCTTGATTAAGTCATCGAACGTAAACATTAGCCGCGCGATTTCTTCCGCGAGTTCCGGGTCGCGCTCCTCCAACGCCGTCATGATTGCCTTTTCGGAGCCGCGGTCTATGTTGTTCAATATTTCCGCGACCTCTTTCACGCCGCCCGCGAACGTAAAACCCTGGCTGAAGACGTTGGCCATTTTGCGTTCGAGTACGCGCTCGACTTCGCGCACAATTTCTGGCGGCGTGCGGTCCATGCTTGCAATGCGAACGATAATTTCGGCGCGCACGTCCTGCGGCAGTGCCGACAGCACCACGCTTGACACCTTTGGTGACAGATGCGCGAGGATGAGCGAGATCGTCTGAGGATGCTCGTCCTGAATGAAGGTGCATATCTGGGAAGGGTCGGCGCGTTTTAAGAACTCGAATGGCACTTCGGTCAGGCTGCTCTGCAACTTTGTGAGCATTTCCATTGCGCGCTCTGGGCCGAGCGCGGCTTCGAGGAGATTTCGCGCGTAGTCAACGCCCCCCGCGGTCACGTACCGGTTCGCGAGATACATCTGGTGGAATTCTTCGACGATCTTCTCGCGCACTTCCGGTTCGACCGCTCCCAGGCTCGAAAGGTCGAGCGTAAGTTGCTCGATTTCGTCTTCGCCCAGTTTGGCGAGTACGCGGCTGGCAATCTTCGGCCCCAAACACGCGAGAAATACCGCGGCTTTGGTGCGGCCATCGAGTTCTTTGAGTTGCCTCGCCGGCAGCGTACTACTCCTCGGTTTCGCTCAACCATGTCCGGAGCAATGAAGCCACGGTTTCCGGTTGTTCATTCGATACGCGCTCGACTTCCGACGCGATTTCGCGCTTGCGCAGCTCTTCGGGGCTGGCTTTGGGAAGGTCAATCGCGATGTCGTCATCCATCCGATCCTTGCGCACGGTTGCCCGCAATGCAAGAAACCTTACCACGAAGAACAGCAGGACCACGGCGACGGCTTTTAGAATTCCATCCACGTCCATCATTCCGGACGTTAGGCCGTTGGCCGCGGCCGCGGTCGCCCCTGCGGGTAACGCCGCGGCAAGCTGCTCCAGTTCGAATGGATGGTCGCTAATCTTGATCTTATCTTCCGTAACTCCGACCGCCATCGCGACGAGGTCTTTGTATTTCTGCAATTCTTCTTTGCCGCGCTCGACGTAGTTTTTTTTGCCAGTCGGCTCGCCCTGCGCATCAAGTTCGTCTTCGTATTTGCCCTCGACAATCGCCGTTGCGCCCAAAACTTTCACCGTGCCAGGCGAGGTCACGGTTTCCGTAGTCGTGCGCGACGGTTCGATGTTCTCGATCGACATTTCCTGCGTTTGCCGCATTCCCTGCTGATCGCCGCTCTGGGCGTCTTCCGGGAGATTGGCGCGAGCGCCCGCGGGCCCTTGAGGCGCGGTGTTGATATTCTCGGTCGAATTCTCCGTGGTATAACGGCTGACCTCTGTGCCCTTGCGCACTTCTTCCGTCTTTTCCGTGCGCATGCTGTGATCGACGTCCAGCGACAGCGTGACCACGCTCCGCACGCCAAGGCGGGCCAGGGATGCTTCCGCGTCCCTCTTTAACTCGGTCCGGTAGCTGCGCGCAAGATCGAACTTTGATGTCGCGATGGAATCAAAATCGTTTTCCGCGGGCGCGTGTAGAATCTCGCCACCCGTTGTCGCCAGGTTGATGTGGTCGCGCGACAAACCGGCGATTGATGACGACACCGTGTTCAACACGGCCTTGACCTGTTCTTCGCTCAACCTGCCGGTTACGTCCAGAGTAACAGTCGCCTCGGTAGGCTTTTCATTTTGGGCAAACAGTTCTTCTTTGGCCTCGCCGATGCTGACGTAGGAGTTCCGGATAAAGTCGAACCGGCCGAGTAGTTGTTGGAGCTCACCCGTTTTCGCGCGCAGCAGGTTCACATCCTGCGTGAACTGGGTTTGCATGAGGTTGGCGGAATCGAAAATTTCGAAGCCGGGCGTGGCTCCCTGCGATGTAACGAGTCCCGCGCCGTTGATCTTGACCAGCATGTCGCTGCGGTATTGCAACGGCACCGAAACTACCTGCCCCGTGCTGTCCTGTTTCCAGGGCACGCCTTCGGTATCAAGGCGGCCCTGGACGGCCAGCATGTCCTGGGACGACAATCCGGAGAACAGTTCCACGTACTGTGGGCGGCTTCCAATGGTCACCATCGCGGCGATGATCGCGGCCGTGAATAGAAACGCGACGGCGACCGTGACGCGCGCGCTGGCCGACAACCGTTCCCACGCAAGCAGAAGCCCCGCGAGAAACTGTCGTGAAAAATCAATCACCACCACTTCCCTTCACGGATTGGGGCAAGCGCGCGCGGTCCGTAACGGCGAGGCGCGGCGTCCTTGGCGCGTGATACAACACGCTGCGCACCAAGGCCAATCGGGTCAATTCAATTGTCAACTCCGCGCGCTGTCCGGCCGGCACCATCACAGTCTGCCCGCCGTCCAGAAGAACATAAGGTACATGCCGGTCGTCCAGGTGTCCTCGCACGGCGCTGGCTTCGGTGGAAGTCAGCCCCGAGGCGAGCGCCTCGAACGCGTCTGGCCGCGGGCGCGCATCGTATGCAATCAGCAGCGCCAACGGCGTCAATACCGATACCAACATGCACCGGCGCCGATCGCTGAGCGGCAACTTGCGCCACCGTGCGATCATGCCGGCCTTGAGTTGACGGAGTTTACTCACAGGCTTGTCTCTCATTCGTTCGCGCGCGAAGCGTCCCCCGCGCGTGACTGCTATCCCCATCCAGCGTAGCCGCTGGCCGCTTATACTTGCATTCGCATAATTTCTTCGTATGCGGCCACAATCTTGTTTCGCACCGCCATCATGGTGTGGAAGGACACGTCCGCTTTTTCGACTGCGACCATGGCTTCCGTAACGTCCTTGATTTCCCCCGCGACCAACTGTTTGATGGTCGTGTCTGCTTCGGTCTGAAGGCGTTGCACTTCACCAATGGTATCGGCCAGCACATCTTTGAAAGATTTGCCTTCGACGGGCGCCGAAGACGGCTGCGCCTGGCGCATCGAGATCGGGTCGACCTCGATACGGCTGCCGGTGATTGCGCCTATGTTTAAGGGGTCTGCCATTAGTTCACGCTACGGTTAGTCTTATGCCTGTATAATTTCGAGGGCTTTTGCGGACATTCTGCGGCCCGAAACCAGCACCGCGATATTCGCTTCATACGCCCGCTGCGCCGACACGAGGTCTGCCATTTCGACCGCCAGATCGACATTGGGATATTCGACATACCCTTCCGCGTTCGCATACGGATTGCCCGGCTCGTATATCTGCCGCATTGGCGAAGGATCATTCATAACGCGCTCGACCTTCACACCTAGGTTGGTGGGTGAAATGCCCATCTCGACTCCTTCTCCACGAAGGATCGCGAGTTGGCGCCGGAACGCGCCGCCTTTTGCCGTAGTAGGGGTGGTCGCATTCGCAATATTATTGGCAATCAGATTCATGCGGGTGCGCTGTGCGCGCAATCCGCTGACGGCGATTTCCCGGGCTGAAACTGCTTCTAGCACTTCGGCAGTCCTCTATCCATACGCCACGTTCATACTGAGCCTACAATATATTGTGTAGCGAAACTTTCTACCGTAGTCCAGCGAGCATATCTTTTGCCTGCTTAAACTGCTTGACCAAGAGACTACCATATATTGTGTAATTTCCGGTATTTTCCGAAAGATTGGCCATCTCTTGTTCTAAATCAACTTTATTGTAGTCGTTCTTACTGGAAAGTGCAATATGCTCAAAACGCGGAATTTCGCGGGTCATGTCAAGGTGGCGGGCCTGGGTCTTGCGGAGTGCGACGCGGCCACGCCCCTCTAAGGTCTCTCGAAGAGTCCCCTGAAAATCGAGTTTCGATGGCGAGAAATTTGGAGTATCCGCATTGGCGATGTTATTCGCGATCACGGCGTGGTTCTGAACGGCAACACGCATCGCGCTCTGCAATACCTGGACACTCGAAATCCCTGCGAAAGCCATCTAACCTCCGTGAATCTAAAATGGTTGAAAGCAGGGGCGACCCGCGTCCGGGCCACCCCATAGCCTGCGAGAATCCCTCCGTCAAAAAGAACTCTCGATGGGAGCAGGAGCAATGAGCATGCCGGAAAATTTCAAATGGCGTAACTATGTTATTTACATATGGTTACGAATTCACGCCTTTCTGTATATGGCTTGATGCCGGGCATTTCTTACCGCGTTCCCGGCAGTTTCGGCCGCAGTGGGAGGGGAAAAGTCTGTTGCGCTTGTTCGGCGGGCTGGAGTAAAATATTGACAGAACTTTAGCGGAGGGAAAAACCAAATGCGATACCTGCTGCTCGCTATCCTATGCGTGTTTGCCACCTCGTGTGCTTCAACCTACTACGATCACGATCAATGGGCGAAACCCAACTTCAAACAGTCATCTGAACCGATTGCGCCCCAGCCGCCTGCGGCCGACATCACGACCCCTCGCGACGAACCGGTTCCGGGCTGATTACCTCGAACTTTTTGGGATTGACCTTTGCGAGCTGAGGTTTTCCTTTTCATTATTATCTATTTTGAGTTGGAATATTTTCGCATATCGGGGAATTAAGAGGTTATAGATACTACAGGCATGTGTACGGTTCTTGGGGTAATCTTTTGACTTCCGATACCATCCCGCCAGAAACGGCGCAATTTATTCGCACTCATATTTCGTCGTTGGGGTTGCTCGAAATTCTCCTGCTGTTGCGCGACCGCTCCCAAACACGTTTCACGGCGACTCAAATCAGCGGGCAACTCCGAAGTTCTCCGGAAGCGGTGAATCAACGCCTCGGGGCGCTGATTACATCCGGATTCGTTTCGCGCACCGACGGCCAGCCCGCGCAATATGGATACGCACCGCAATCCCGGGAATTCGCCGCGATGGTGGATGCCATTTCCGGGTTATACGAAGAATATCGCGGACGAATCATTGATATTATTTATTCGCCGCGCGACCCCATGCAGAGTTTTTCGGAAGCGTTTCGATTCAAAAAGGAAACCGATTCCAATGGCTAGCATTGTCTACACGCTGTGCGCGCTTACAAGCGCCCTGTGCGCCATACTGCTGATCCGTGGCTTCAGGCGATCCGGAGATCGCCTGCTGCTCTGGAGCACGTGCTGCTTCGTGCTCTTATTCATATCCAATATGGTGTTGCTCATCGATCTTGCCATTCTGCCGAACACTACCGACCTTGCGTTGGTTCGCACGGTCCCCGCGCTCCTGGGCGTGACGGTCATGCTGTTTGGGCTTATTTGGGAGTCCCGATAATGATGCAATTCTTGTCAGGCGCAATCATGATGGCTTCCGCGGCGTGCGGGCTTTACTTCTTGAAGTCCTGGACGATGTCGCGCGACCGGCTGTTCTTTTTGTTTGCACTTTCTTTTTGGTTCCTTGCGGTCGAGCGTTGGATGCTGGCCGTCGTATCGCCTGAAAATGAATTCCGGTATTACGTCTATACGTTCCGTCTGATTGCCTTTGCGATTATCGTCGTGGCGATTCTCGACAAGAACCGCAGCACCGGCAAGTAAACGCGGCGGTCGGGACAGCGCGCGTCGCCAGTTTTTCGAGTCCAAGAAAACTGGCTCCGAACGCTCTAAACCATTTCGCATTCATTTCCCGTTCCCGGTATCATCCCCCGCAAACACGGAAGGACCCCTGCAATGAAAGTTCTTGTTACGGGTGGCGCCGGCTTCATAGGTTCGCACGTCGCCGGGCAACTTATTGAGGCAGGGCACACTGTCGCGATTATCGACAACATCAGCACCGGCATGCGGGAGTACGTTCATCCCAAGGCGGCATTTTATGAAACGGCGATAGGGGACGCGGGCGTCGCCGGGATAGTCGAACGTGAAAAGCCGGAAGCGGTTTGCCATCTCGCCGCCCAGATCAACGTGACGGAAAGCGTGAAGAACCCCGGGTTCGACGCCATCACGAATATTGTGGGCACGATCAATTTGCTCGAGGCGTGCATCAAGGGCGGAGTCAAACGGTTTATTTTTTCGTCGACGGGCGGCGCCATCTACGGCGCGCCCGAAAAGCTTCCGGCGACCGAGGAAACCAAACCCGCTCCAATGAGCCCTTATGGCACTTCAAAACTCTGCACGGAGGAGTACATCAAACTCTACGCGCGCCTATATCCGCTGACATATGTCATCCTGCGTTACGGAAACGTGTTCGGTCCTCGGCAGGTCCCTCACGGCGAATGCGGTGTATGTGCCGTGCTCACGGAGTTGATGCTTCAGGGCAAACAGCCAACGCTCTACGGTTTCGGCGAGCCCATCCGGGACTACGTCTACGTCGGCGACGTCGCGCGGGCGAATGTGCTCGCGCTCGAGCGCGGCGACAATATGACGATGAACATATCGAACGGTACGGGCACGACGGTGAACGAGATATTTGACGCGCTTAAAGAGGTGCTCTACTT
>JAWXCN010000195.1:0-3210 GCA_034408725.1 Candidatus Hydrogenedentota bacterium | reverse complement strand
GTGGGGCAAGCCGGGTATGACGATGCGCGCGTGCCGTGGCATGGGAGGTAGCGTACAGGAAGCGGGGCAGGAAAGTCAAATAAATAGGTGGCTGTCCCTTATTACGTGCGGATGTCTTGAAGTAAAAGCAGCAGCTATCGCTTTCGCTTTTGAGAAACGCACTCAACATCGAACAGCCGCTAGACGAACTTACTGATGCGCTCGGCGAGTTTGGCGATGATTTCCGGGTTTTTGTGATCGCCGCGGTCGAGGGCTTGTTTGGCCTGATCGACTTTATCCTGGCGGACATCGTCTTGGCGGGCTAGCGCGACAAGGCTGGTGAGCTTTGCGGCGGCCTGGGCTTCGGAGCTGATGAGGACGTCATCCACGGACGAGACGGACGCTGAGCCCGCCTCGTCGCGCCGCTTGTCGCGGGCGTTGACGGGGCGTTCGGGTGTGGGCTCCGGTAACCCTCCAACTCCTTGTACGCCAACCATTTATATTCTCCTCAGTCTCTGGAGGTGGCCTTCCGTGGCCTTCTCCGTACCGTTTATCGGCAAATCAGGCCGAAAACTTTAATGGTAAAGAAAGTTTATCTCCATTCGATCTGAAAGTCAATATAAATCATGAAATGCCAATGGCTTACAGATTATATTGCCCGGTTTTTCCCAAAATTCCACTCAAAACTAGGTGTCGGAATGAAGCCTATTTGGACTGCGGTGGCGGAGCGGGTAGCGCAGACACCGCTTTGGCTGTTTAGGGGAGAGGGCTTCGTGCGCGCATGGTGAAGGGGTAGACCATCTGTGATAAACAGCCAAAGCGGCGCCTTGGGGACCGCCGCAGTCCAAATAGGCTTCTTGTTAGGACTTGGTTTTGGGAGAAGGAGCATTGGGACTGCGGTGGCGAAGCGGGTAGCGTAGACACCGCTTTGGCTGTTTATAGGCGAGGGCTTCGTGCGCGCAAGGTAATGGGGCAGACCATCTGCAATAAACAGCCAAAGCGGCGCCTTGGGGGCCGCCGCAGTCCAAATAGGCTTCTTGTTAGGAGTTGGTTTTGGGAGAAGGAGCATTTGGACTGCGGTGGCGAAGCGGTGGCTGGCCGTTGGCGCACCTCATCTCAAATTACTTTTGTCTTCGAAGGCTATGACGGATTGCAGGCGCGACAATCGCCAACGCATTATTTGACGGAATTCTTGTCGAGCAGATCGATCAGATCGCGCACGTCGTTTTCGATCTGATCGACTAGGTCGATCAGCTCTTTGCGCGTTTTGGGCCGGCCTTCGATGTGTAGTTCCTGTGTCAATCGTAGCCGCGCGCCTTCGGACGAAAGTTTTTCGTGGCGGATCAGTTGTTTGATGCGGCGCGCCATCTCGATGTCGGCGGGAAGATAGTAACGGCGCTTCACGCGATCACGTTTTGGTTTCAGTTGCGGAAATCGCGTCTCCCATTGCCGCAGCACATGGATGGGAACTTCGAGCAGTTCGCTCACTTCCCCGATGCTGTATCGCCGTTCTACCTGCGCCATGACATGCCGCGCTACATGCGCTCCTTGGTCCATACCTGGCGGTCGATCATCTGAATGTACTCTGACCAGGCTTGGCCCTTATCGCGTGTTTCGTCCATGATGCGGAAAAACGCGTCGGTCTGCGCGTCGAGATTATCGATATGGTAAAGCACAAGCGCCTCGACGGTTTTTGGCACCACGGGCGAACCGTTCACCATTTCCCCGTGATGCGACCATACGCAGTGCAGCACCTGAAGCCGCAACGGCTCGGGAAATCCTGGAATCGCGTTGATGCGTTGTTGCACCATCTCCGCGCCAATCGCGAGGTGGCCCAGCAATTTTCCGGCCGTCGTGTAATCGACGACGAGGTCCTGCGACAGTTCGTCGAGTTTACCGATATCGTGGACTAGCACCCCGGTAAGCAGCACGTCGCGGTCGAGCCGCGGAAACACTTCGGCTGCGGCGAGCGCAAATCGCGCAAGTTCGCAGCAGTGTTGCAACAGGCCGCCGCGAAACGCGTGGTGCCATTTCTTGCCCGCGGCAGCCGTCGTGAACCGTTTCATGAATGTTTCGTCGTCAAGAAACGCGAATACAAGTTTGCGCAACCATTCGTTTGAGATGGTTTCCATGACTGCGCGAAATCGCTGCTTAATCTCGTCGGCATTTTCGGGCGTGTAAATCAGGTCCGCGAGGTCATACTCTTCTTCGCGCATGGGCAACACCTGGTCGACGCGGATTTGGAGCCGATCCTGGTAGCTTGTCACGACGCCGCGCACGTTGACCACGTCGCCCAGCTCGAAGAGTTTCGCGACCGCAACGGCGTTGGTCCAGAGAATTCCTCCAATTTCGCCGGAACGGTCTTTGAAAACCATCCCGAGAAACTTACCACCCTTTTGTTGTTCGCGCACGTCTTTGCGCACGGCAATGTAGTAGTCATTGACCGTGTCGCCGTCCTGCAACGACTGCACATACTGACGCTTCATGTACTACCCCCGAATCCAAATTGCGTTAATTGGGAAGCGTATCGATTGAACACGGACGGATGCAAGCGGGAGGGGAGCAAGCAAAGAACACGGACGGCCATGGACCTGCACGGACGAACACAAACAATTCGGAAAGGCGTGAACAACTAGAGAGCGGGTCAGGGGCGTTTGGGGAGTTGCGCGATGAACTGGCGCAGAGATGCGATAAGCGGCGCGCTGGCTGGCGCGTAGTTGCCATGCGGTAGCGGCGGGTTGGCGCAGGCCGCCGAAAGATCGTTTATATCGAGGACGCTTCGGCCCCATCCGCGCGCTTCCACTGCGCGCGCAAGTTCGAGTTGATGATCATTCATGTGCTCGTTGAAATGCTTGCGGCGTGGCACAACAATCAGCGGACGACCCAGACGTAGCGCGTCGGATACGCACCCGATCCCGGCATGACAGACCACTACCCGCGCATCACGTTGAATCGCCAACACCTCTTCGCGCGGCTTGAACGCGAAATGTTCGCACTGTTCCGGAATCGTCGTGCCCATGCCGGTTTGTACGATGACGTGTTCGCCGGTGGCGCGCGCGATAGCATCGACGGCGGTGACAAGCCGCGCGAAATCCAGAAACATGGTGCCTACGGTGACATAAACCATCGCGCCGCTAGTGTCCTGAGTTTGAGATTCGTTCGATATGAAGTTTGGAAATCAGACCTTACATCCCCCTAAATCCCCCTTCAAAGGGGGACTTTGAAGATCGG
>JAWXCN010000194.1:0-46436 GCA_034408725.1 Candidatus Hydrogenedentota bacterium | reverse complement strand
TCAGACCTTACATCCCCCTAAATCCCCCTTCAAAGGGGGACTTTGAAGATCGGATTATGCGTGTGACTTTTGCCAAGGATTTGGGATTCATGACACTAGGCTTCATCGTATCGCCAGGATTTGTGCTGTTTGGTCATTTACAGTAGGATGAATCGTTAGTGGCGAAAGCCGTTAGTCATTCTCACTTGAGGGTTTAGACATGGATCCGCGTGTAGAAAAAGTGGTGCAATCCCGGCGGGAGTTTTTGAATACTGCTGCGAGCGGTTTGGGCGGACTGGCGTTGACGTCGATGCTGATGCAGGAAGGCGTGCTGGCGCACGCTGATGATGTGATTAATCCGCTGTCGCCGAAGGCGCCGCACTTTGCGCCGAAGGCGAAGGCGTGCATTTTTCTCTTCCAGGCGGGCGCGCCGAGCCAGCTTGATTTGTGGGACCCGAAACCTAAGCTGAATGAGCTCGATGGGCAGCCGTTGCCGGAATCAATGACGGAGAACGTGCGGTTCGCATTTATCCAGAAGGATACGGCGGTGCTCAAGGGTACGGCGCGGCAGTTCAAGAAGTATGGCGATTGCGGGATTGACCTGAGCGATCTGCTGCCGCACCTCTCGACTATTGCGGATGATATTTGCTGGGTGCGGTCGATGCACACCGACGCGTTCAACCACCACCCCGGCCAGCTCATGATGAACACCGGCGTGCAGACGTTTGGACGTCCCGTGATGGGATCGTGGATCAATTATGGGCTTGGGTCGGAGTGTAACAATCTTCCTGGCTATGTCGTGCTCACCGCGGGCCGCGGCACGAGCGGTGGCGCGTCGAACTGGTCGAGCGGGTTTCTCCCATCGACGTTTCAGGGCGTGCTGTTGCGCAACCAGGGGGACGCAATTTTAAACCTCAGCAACCCCGGCGGGTTGCCGCACGATTGCCAGCGGCTTGGTCTTGACGCGATCCGCGATTTGAACCAGATGCGCTACGACTACGTCAACGATCCGGAAATTTTGTCGCGCATTGCGTCTTACGAACTTTCCGGGCGCATGCAGGCGGAAGCGCCGGACCTTATCGACATCTCGAATGAAACCCCCGCGACCATCGAGGCCTACGGCATCAACCGGCGCGAACCCGAGGAATGGAAACAGTATCGCAGCGGCGGGCCGGACGAATTTCAGACATACGGATTCAACTGCCTGCTCGCGCGGCGCATGGTCGAGCGGGGTGTGCGGTTCATCAGCATCTACCACGAGACGTGGGACCATCACGAAGGGATCAGCGAACGATTGCCGTTTAATTGCATGATGTGCGATCAGCCCATTACCGCGCTCATCAAGGACCTCAAGCAACGCGGTCTGTTCGAATCCACGCTCGTCGTGTGGGCGTCGGAATTCGGGCGCACTCCCCTGGGCGAAAATCGCGCGGGGTTCCGCAAACCGAACACGGGCCGGGACCACCATCCCAGCGCGTTCACCATCTGGTGCGCGGGCGGCGGCATCAAGGGCGGACAGGTCATCGGCGAGACGGACGAAATCGGCTGGAACATCACGAAAGACCCGGTACATATCAACGATCTGCACGCAACGTTATTGCACCTCTTCGGAATGAACCATGAGCAACTCACGTACCGCTACCAGGGCCGCGACTTCCGGTTGACGGACGTCGCGGGGAAGGTTGTGAACCGGATGATTGCGTAGCGCTTGGAGACCAGCGGTCGTCGGCGTGGCGCGGTTGGGAGACCGGCCACAACTGTATTTTTGCGAGACCGGCCACAACGGATCAGTCCGATCGTCAGATCAGCTTTTTTCCTATCGTACTGAGCGCCAGGGTGGCGTGTAACACACCTTTTTCTCGCGACATGGCGTCGCACATGGCGCGGATCAACATTGCCTTCCCTTTGATCATGATCATCTCGGCGCAAAGATCGTGCGTGAGATGCACGTGCGTGGTCGCAAGGATATTGCTGTGGTGATCGTGTTGGATGTGCGTGAGACGATCGCTGAGCCCGCGGGTGTGGTGATCGTAGAGCAGGGTGACGGTGCCGAGCGCTTCTTCGTCATGTTCCCATTCCTGCTCGACGATTTTGTTGCGAATGAGATCGCGGATGTATTCGGAGCGATTGGTGTAGTGGGAGTCCTTCACCAGTTTTTCCAAGCGCGATTGCAACGATTTTTCGATCGATATGCTCAAGCGTTCGAGATCGGACATGGCAGGCCTCCGTTTCGAGCTAATGATATCGCAATCAGCGCAGTACGGCGAAATACTGCTATGATGACGCTTCAACAGGTGGATATCGATTGTGAAATTGAAACTATTCAATCGTGTCGTCAATTTTGGCGCTGGCGCTTTGTGCGCTTTCAATTTGACCCCAGTCGCGTTAGCCCAGGATACCTTTGCGACGGTATCGGGTATTGTCCGGTATGAAGGCGGTGTGCCAAGGCGAGATATTCCGGACAACGAAGGCAAGTACCGTCCGAGGCTTGACGTGGACAGGGGTGGCGGGCTCGGCAACGCGGTCGTGTATCTCGATCCAATTGGCGACGTTGTATTGTCTCGCGGGACCGCGACCGACAAGCCGGTTGAAATCACACAGGATAACGGCGAGTTCGTTCCGCGCGTGGTGGCGGTTCGTTCAGGACAGAGAATTGCCGTTACTAACAGCGAGCCAGCCAATCATAACGTGCGAAGTGTAACGGTGGTCGGTGAAAACCAGTTCAATGTCATGACCGCATTTGATGACGCGTACGAACATGTCATCCAACCCGAACGGCTTGGCCGGCCGATTCAACTGTTGTGCGATATCCATCCGTGGATGATCGGCTGGATTTTTGTGTGTGACCATGACTTGTTTGCCGTTTCGGATGCGAACGGCCAATTTGCGATGAAGAACGTGCCGCAGGGAAAGTATATGTTGCGCGTGCAACAACCGCACGGCGCTTTAAAGGCCGCGGGCAATGTGTCGATAGCGTCATCGGACAAAAATACGGCGGCGGTGATATTTGGCGAGAAAGATTTGGGCGCCAAGGAACCCGTCGCGATAAAGATCGAATAAAGCCGCGCTAAGACGGACCGATCATCCTCGTCGGATCCACCGTTGCGTCAAATTCTTCCGCCGTGAGCAAGCCGAGTTTCACGGCTTCTTCCTTCAGCGTAGTGCCGTTTTTGTGCGCGGTTTTGGCGATTTTTGCGGCGTTGTCGTAGCCGATTTTGCTGTTGAGCGCGGTGACGAGCATGAGCGATTTGTGCAGCAGTTCATCAATGCGCGCCGTATCGGGTTCAATCCCCTCGGCGCAATGTTCGTTGAAGGACCGGGTGCCGTCGGCGAGCAGCCGGATGGATTGCAGCATGTTGTAGATGATGACGGGTTTGAACACGTTCAACTCGAAATTGCCCGACGCCCCGCCGACATTCACTGCGACGTCGTTGCCGATAACTTGCGCGGCGATCATGGTTATCGCTTCACTCTGCGTGGGGTTGACCTTGCCGGGCATGATGGACGACCCAGGTTCGTTTTCGGGAATGGTGATTTCGCCGAGGCCGCAGCGCGGTCCGCTGGCGAGCCAGCGCACGTCGTTTGCGATTTTCATCAGGCTGCACGCGACGGTTTTCAGCGCGCCATGCGTCCTCACCAGCGCGTCGTGCGCGGCGAGCGATTCAAATTTGTTCGGCGCCGTGACGAACGGCAGGCCGCTTAGCTCCGCGATCTTCGCCGCAACTTTTACGTCGTAGCCCATCTTCGTGTTGAGCCCCGTGCCGACTGCGGTACCGCCCAGCGCGAGTTCGTACAGGCGCGGCATGGTGGACTCGATGCGATCGATGCCGTTGGTGAGCTGTTGCGCGTAGCCGGAGAATTCCTGGCCGAGTGTGAGCGGCGTCGCGTCCATGAGATGCGTGCGGCCAATCTTGATGATGCCGTCAAATGCTTTGGCCTTTTGATCGAGCGTGTCGCGTAACGCGCGCAACGAGGGCAGCAGGTAATGATAAATCTGTTCGCATGCGGCGATGCTCATGGCGGTCGGAAACGTGTCATTCGAGGATTGCGACATGTTCACGTGGTCGTTCGGGTGTACTGGTTGCTTGCTGCCCATTTCGCCGCCGGCCATTTCGATGGCGCGGTTCGAGATGACCTCGTTCGCGTTCATGTTCGTCTGCGTGCCGCTGCCGGTCTGCCATACTGATAACGGAAAGTGATCGTCGAGTCTTCCGTCGATCACTTCATCCGCGGCGGCGCAAATGATTTTGCACAAGTCCGGTTTGAGCAGTCCCATATCGAGATTTGTGAGCGCCGCGGCCTTCTTCAAAATGCCGAGCGCGCGGATCAGTTCGCGCGGCATCTTTTCGATGCCGATCGCAAAATGAACGAGTGACCGTGCGGTCTGGCAGCCGTAATACCGATCCGCGGGCACTTGCATCTCGCCCATCGTGTCGCTTTCGATGCGATAGTTCATGGGCAGGCTATTCCTCTTCGTCGTCGGCGCCATCATCAGACACAACACCATCGGGCGCGGCGGCTTCGGCTGCTTCGTCAGCCTTTTCTTCGGGGATGGCGCGGCCGACTGCGCTGATTTTTGCGCCCGGTCCGGGCATCATGACTTTCACACCCTGCGTATTGCGGCCAATGGCGCGGATGTCCTTCACAGAACAGCGCATGACGATACCGTCGGTGCTGACGACGACGATGTCGTCGGTGTCATCGACGGTCATCATGGCGACGACGTTTCCGTTTCGCTCGGTGGTTTTGATGTTTATGATGCCGGAGCCGCCGCGATGTTGCAGGCGGTATTCGCCGACCTGCGTTCGCTTGCCGTAGCCGTTCTCGACGACGCTAAGGACGGTCCTATCGTCGCCCGCGATGGATACGCCGATGACGCGGTCCCCCTTTTCCAGCCGAATGCCGATCACCCCGCCGGCGGTACGGCCCATGGGGCGCACGTCTTTTTCAGGGAAGCGAATAGACATGCCAAGATAAGTCGCGATCAAAATATTGTCTTCGCCACCCGTGATTTGCACGTCAATTAGCGTGTCTTCTTTTTCGAGGTTAATGGCGATGATGCCGGTTGCGCGGGGGTTGCTGAAGGCTTTCAATTCCGTCTTCTTCACCGTGCCCATTTCGGTGACCATGAAGACGTACTTGTTCTCTTCTTCCAGGTTCCGCACGGGCAGGCATGCTGTCACGTTTTCGTCACCGGAAAGTTCCAATACGTTGACGATGGCGCGCCCGCGCGCGGTGCGGCTGGCCTTGGGCAGCTCGTGGACTTTGCGCCAGTAAACGCGCCCCTTGTTCGTGAAGAACAGCATGTACTGATGCGCGGACGCGATGAACAGGTCGCGTACAAAATCTTCTTCCTTCGTGTCCATGCCGGTAATGCCTTTGCCGCCGCGTTTCTGCTTGCGGTACGCGGCAACAGGGACACGCTTGATGTAACCGAGATTCGAGACCGTTACGACCATTTCTTCGTCGGCGATGAGGTCCTCGACGGAAAACTCGGTGCGCTCGCCAAGTATCTGCGTGCGGCGTTTGTCGCCGTACTTTTCCTTGACCGCGAGCAGTTCTTTGCGGACCTCGGCGAGAATGGTACGTTCGCTCGAGAGGATGCGTTTGAGCATTTCGATGGTCTTGAGCAGTTCTGCGTATTCCTTTTCCAGCTCTTCACGTTCGAGCCCGGTCAGGCGGCGCAGGCGCATGGCGAGTATTTCATTCGCCTGGATGTGGCTGAATTCGAACCGCGCGATCAAGGCGTCTCGCGCGGACTCGGGCGTTTCCGAAGCGCGAATGATCTTGATGACTTCGTCGATGTGATCGATCGCTTTGAGCAACCCTTCGACGATGTGCGCGCGGTCTTCGGTTTTGCGCAGATCGAATTCGGTGCGCCGTTTCACGATTTCTGCGCGATGCTTGACGTAGTAGTGTATGACTTCGACGAGCGACAACACGCGCGGCTGGTTGTTCACGAGCGCCAGCATCAGGATGCTGAACGTCTCCTGCATCTGCGTGTGTTTGTAAAGCTGATTGAGAATTACCTGCGGCTCGTCGCCTTTGCGGACTTCGATAAGGATGCGCATGCCGTCGCGGTCGGATTCGTCCCGCAGATCGGTGATGCCTTCGACGGTTTTCTCGCGCACGAGCGCTGCGATGGCTTCGATCAACCGCGACTTGTTCACCTGGTACGGAATTTCGGTGACGATGATGCGGTCTTTGCCCGACGCCTTGTCGTGTTCGAAGATCACTTTCGCGCGCACGCTAATCTTGCCGCGGCCGGTGTGGTACGCCTCGGGCAGACCTTCGCGACCGTAGATGATGCCGCCGGTCGGAAAGTCCGGCCCCTCAATGAACCGCATCAAGTCGTTTGTATTGCACTCCGGATTGTCGATGTAGTGTACTACCGCGTCGCACACTTCGGTGATGTTGTGCGGTGGGCAGCTCGTGGCCATGCCCACGGCGATGCCGTAGGAACCGTTCACCAACAGGTTCGGGATTGCCGACGGCAGCACGGTCGGCTCTTTCAGCCGGGAGTCGTAGTTGTCCGTGAGGTCAACAGTTTGCTTTTCGATGTCCGCAAGCATCAGCGCCGTGATCGCCGACATGCGCGATTCGGTATACCGCATCGCCGCCGGGCTGTCGCCATCGACCGAACCGAAGTTGCCCTGGCCGTCGATCAGCGGGTAGCGCATCGCCCACGGCTGCGCCATACGCACCAGCGTGTCGTAGATCGCCTGGTCGCCGTGCGGGTGATAGTTACCCATCGTCTCACCGACGATTGACGCCGACTTGCGATACGCGCGATTGTGTACCAGACCGAGCTCGTGCATCGCATACAGTATGCGCCGGTGTACGGGCTTCAACCCGTCGCGCACGTCCGGCAGCGCGCGGCTCACGATAACGCTCATGGAATAGTCCATGAACGAGGTCTTCATTTCCTGCTCAATGGCTATCGGGATAATTTTTTCGTTCGGATTGTTCAGCATTCGGCAATTTTCCTAGGGCAATTGTACGGCATAGTTTCTCATCTGATGACGCGGGTTACCGCTAATCGAATGTGACTGGTATTTTTTGTTGTTTTATGTGAGTCAGAAAATCCAAAATCGTCGTTCCTTCGGCTACGCGGTCGGCCACAATATTAGCCAAATCAGAGAACCCAGGGTGTAGTTTCGAAGCTTCACGCATTATGGTGTCTCGTGTATCGGACTCGTCCCAAAGTTGTTGACTTTCCTGCCAAACACAATTTACGAATTTGTAAAATCGTGCATCCTCATGTGGACTTTCTTTGAACCAGTTTTCGAGGCCCAACCACGCGCGCAAGGCATTCATCGTATCTAAGTTCCATTCCATTCGACCTACTCCAGTTCGGCAAGAGAAAGCACAATGCTTATTGGCATTAGGTTTTCCACCAATTGAAGAATCCATTTACCACTATTGTGCCGACCGTGCGTACCAAAATCATATCTTTTTGAACGTCGGGTTGACGTTCCATTGCGTTCCATACAATCCAGAGGCCCAGAGCGTCTACTGCCACAAATTCTTGTGGGTGCTGCGTACTTGATAATCGGTCGAACTCGATTTCGAAGAACGTTTTACAGTCTTCGAACGCTAAAATCCCATCTGCATCCCAGACGTTAAGTTGTTGAGCAACTATTTCCATTAACTTTTCCTCGCGAACACTTCCGATCCGGGAGCCACTAAGCCTCGTCGCGGCAAGAAACACTGCTGCCACAGTGAGAATGAAATCCCAATGTTTAGGGTCGACAGACTCCAATGCAGGAAATCTATCTAGCATCGGGACAAACATCGTGACTGCCGACGCGTGCGCTGCGGGTACCAATAACTTAGCATTCTCGAAAAGCAGATCTGCCCTTTTTCTGAAGAATTTGGGAATCCGCACATCGTTCTCCGCGCCGTTTCAGAACACATGCACTTCAATAGCGATATTTATCCAAAAAACGATTCCGTAAAAACGTCAAACATCCAGATTCCGGACATCCAGCGCGTGCTTCTCGATGAATTCCCTGCGCGGCTCGACCATATCACCCATGAGGGTGACGAACATCTTGTCCGCGGCGGTTTCGTCTTCCGCGTCCACACGCAGGACCGTGCGTTTTTCGATCGACATGGTGGTTGCGTGCAACTCTTCCGGATTCATTTCGCCGAGACCTTTGAACCGCTTGATCTCGATGCCTTTGCGGCCGAGTTCGTGCAGATGCGCGCGAAGCACGAGCAGGCTGTCAGTCTCGAACTGGGTTTCGCCTTCGTTGTTCTCGAGGCGGAACGGCGCATTCCCCAACGCGGCGATCGGTTCATCATGGCTCGTAAGCACCGAGAAGTCGTGGCTCAGGAAAAACGCGAGGTCCACTTGACCTTCTTTGCGTTTCAGTTTCGGCAACGCGCCGTTGCCCTGAACCAGTTCCAACTGTTCCGCGCGCGAATTGATAATTTCGAGGTCGCCAAAGATTTCGCGTTGTTCGGGGGCGGATATTTTGCCAGGATCGAGCCGCTGTTCGCGCGGCAGCGCCAATGCCTTGATGACGGATTCACGCGGGGCGCCGAATACGCGCTGCAACCGGTTGAACATTCGTTCGCGCTCCTGCGCCGCCTGCAACCCGCGCAACAAGATTTTGAATTGCAGCTTTGCGCGCTGGTCGCTTCCGTTTTGCGCAGTTACCGTCGTTGAATCGAGCACCGTTTCGAACAGGAATTTCTCCATGTCGTCTTCGGTGCTGAGATAGCGTGACTTCTTGCCCTTCTTCACGAGAAACAGTGGCGGTTGCGCAATGTACAGATGCCCGCGCTTGATGAGGTCCGGCATCTGACGGTAGAAAAACGTAAGCAACAGCGTGCGGATGTGCGCGCCGTCCACGTCCGCGTCCGTCATGATAATAACTTTGTGGTACCGCAGTTTTTCGATTTTGAAATCGTCGTGGCCGATGCCCGTGCCGAGCGCGGTGATGATATTGCGGATTTCTTCGTTGTTCAGCATTTTGTCCGGACGCGCTTTTTCGACGTTCAGGATTTTCCCGCGGATGGGCAGGATCGCCTGAAACTTGCGATCCCGGCCTTGCTTCGCAGAGCCGCCCGCGCTGTCACCCTCGACGATGTATATCTCGCATAGCGCGGGGTCCTTCTCGGAGCAATCCGCGAGTTTGCCGGGCAGGGCGAACGAATCAAGTGCGCCTTTACGGCGGGCGAGGTCTTTTGCGCGGCGCGCGGCTTCGCGCACGCGCGCGGCTTCAAGCGACTTGTTCACGATGCGGTTTGCCATCGTGGGGTTCTCTTCGAAATGCGTTTGAAGGCCTTCGTACACCAGCGAATTGACAATCCCCTGCACTTCGCTGTTGCCGAGCTTCATCTTCGTCTGGCCTTCAAACTGCGGGTTCGGAATGCGGACGGAAATAACCGCCGTCAATCCTTCGCGAACGTCGTCGCCGGAGATTTGCGTTTCGGCCTTTTTGAGCAGGTTGTTGCGCTTTGCATAGTCATTGATTGCTTTCGTTAGCGCGGTCTTGTACCCGCTGAGGTGCGTTCCGCCTTCGTGCGTATTGATATTGTTCGCGAAGCTGAGGATTACCTCGTTGTACAGCGAGGTGTATTGCATCGCGACTTCGACCTGCACGCGGTCTTTTTCCGCTTCGAGATAGACGGGCTTGCGGCTCAACGATTCCTTGTTCTCATTGAGATATTCGACAAACTCGGAGATGCCGCCCTTGTACTGCATGACGATGGCTTCGGCGTCGGTGCGCTCGTCCTCGAAAATAATCTTTACGTTCTTGTTCAGGAACGCGAGTTCGCGAAGACGGTTCAACAGGGTGCTCGCGTTATAGACGAGTTCCTCGAAAATTTCGGAGTCGGGCTTGAACGTCACTGTCGTGCCGGTTGTTTTGGCTTTGCCGCGCACTTCGATCGGCCCCGTGGCTTCGCCGCGCTTGAACGACATGAAATGAATCTCGCCGTCGCGTTTCACTTCGACCTCGAGCCATTCGGAAAGCGCGTTCACGCACGAGATACCGACGCCGTGCAGACCACCTGAAACCTTGTACGAATCGTTGTCGAACTTGCCACCGGCGTGCAGCATGGTGAGCACAACTTCGAGCGCGGTTTTGTTCTTGAACTTCGGGTGCTTTTCCACGGGAATGCCGCGGCCATCGTCGATCACCGATATGCTGTTGTCGATGTGAATCTTGACGTGGACCTTCGTGCAATAGCCTGCAAGGGCCTCATCGATGCTGTTATCGACGGCCTCATAGACGAGATGGTGGAGGCCGCGAGTGGCCGTATCACCGATATACATCGCGGGCCGTTTGCGAACGGCGGCCAAACCTTCGAGAACCTGAATGGAGCCTGCATCATAACTCTTTGCGGACATTTGGGTTACCTTGTCTTGATTGGGTAATTCCGGGGTGGAGGCAGACCCCTCGACGAAACTATCGTCTGCGGACATCTTGGAGTACTCCCACTAAGTACCCAAGTATAGCAAATTCGCGGGGTTAAGCACAACTGGAAAGAGGGGAAAATGCGGGAATTTTTTGAGGCAGGGAACAAGGCAGGAAGGCAGGAAGTGAGGAAGGCAGGAAGTAGCGGCTCCATCGCCGAGGGCGGCGCGTGCCGGAGAGAGCGCGGCGGAACTCCAAGCGGCCGTTTCCTCGTCTTACGCCGTTCGCTACTCGCTTTTTGTCTTCCTGCCTTCCTGCCTTCCTGCCTTCCTCACTTCATCGTTTTCCGGTTCCCCCTCGTCTTGTTGCAGCGTCACGAAAATATCGTGGATGAGCTCCTGCCCCGCCATGCGGTTTACGCGGCCGATGATCTCCCATTTGTGATACGCAAACTTGTTCACCCACACGGAGCTATAGGCTTCCACGTGCAAGGTTTGGTCCTTCACGGTGACGGGATGGCCATGCGTACACAATCGCTGGCCGGCGAGGCTCGGCCATTGTTGCCAAATCTGCGCTTCCTTCAACCGCTTGCCCAGCGTGGTTTTTTTGGTGAGGGACGCAAGGATATCGCCGACGCCTTCGAGTTTTGCGGGTTCGCGTTGCGGCGACGGGCGTGATTTTCGTTTGGGTTTCAACCGGTTTTCCTTTCGGGAGTGCCGAGGATCGTATACGCATTCGGCTCAATAGTCGAGCGCGATGCACAAATCGAATCGATCTGCGCGTGGTATAGTGCGAACTGGATGAGAATGGGGGCGCAATTTGGGCATGCGCGGTAAGACGATTGATATTGTCCGGTTGTTCTATGAACTGAACCGGCAAGAATTGTTCACGTACGCGCTGGCGCTCACAAGATCCCGCGAGGCCGCGGAGGACGTGGTGCAGAACGTGTTCCGCAACGTGTTGAACCGGCCCAGGCTTCCCGGCGACTTGCGACCGTACGTGTTTCGCGCGATCCGGAACGCTGCAGTGGATGAACACCGCGCGCAGGCGCGCATTGCCGCATTGGAATCGATCTTTGACCTGCCAGGCCACCGCAACAACGGTCACGATCCGGCTGTTGCCCAGGAACTCGATGCGCTGTTGCAACAACTCAATGAACAGGAACGCGAGTGCATTGTGTTGAAGACGTACAACGGTCTCACGTTTGCCGAGATCGGAGACGTGTGCGGCGTTTCGATGAACACCGCGGCTTCGTGGTACCGGCGCGGCATCGAAAAACTCCGCGCGTTGATGAAGGAGGATGTGTAATGGATAATCTCGATGACCGCCTGCAAAAGGTCCCCTTGGCCAAACCGTCCGCCGCACACGATGCGGCAATGCGGCGTGTCTTTGCGGAGGCCCCGCTTCACCGTCCGCGATTCTGGTCTGCGAACGTGGCGCTGTGGCAGACGGCAGCGGCTTGTTGCGCGTGTCTGGCATTTGGATATTTGCTGCACGCATATGTCGAGCCCCCGCCCGCGGCAAGCTTACCCACGAGCACGGTGTACGTCATCCCACCGGACCCGGCATTGCGCGGCATTTTCGATGCATCAGCGCGACAGAATATCCCTGCTTTCGATCCGGGCCGGGTGCGTGTGCGCGTGCTATCAGCGAATGACGCACCTACTCTCGAAAGGGAGATATAAATGTTGCCTTCAAGATGCCCAGGTTTCGCGATACTCGCATTTGGTATTGCCTGCGCGTTCTCCGCCATTGGGGACCCACCGCAAAAGGTGCGGGTAGATGCGAAACTTTTCTATGCGAAACCGTTGTCGGCGCCAGAGGTCAACACTCTCCGGGTGACCGATCCAGGAGTTTCATTTCGCGAAATTCCGAAAATAGTGACTGCGCCCGTAATCGCATCGATTGAGAGCGGAAAGCTCGAACTGACCGGACTCACTGTGGAGATCAAGGATGGCGAGGTAACTTGGAATTCACGAGACACTGGCGCGACCACCATCAGCGAACCCTCCGCGTTGGTCACGCCGAACATTATCACGCTCCTGGATGAACCAGCGGAGATAAAAGTTGTCCAAAGCGTTCCGTACTTTGTGCGCAACAATGACGGCACCTTTGTTTTGAAAGCGACCGATGCCGCTGTTCGTTTCGAATGCATTGTGTCGCAAACGCCGGATGAAGATTCGGTCTCTGTCGATTGGAAGAGCGTGATGCAGCGGGTTGCGTCGCGGAAAGCCATGGAAGGCGTACGGCTGGAAATTGGAGAGCCTGTCTTTGCGACCGCCAGCACGGAGCAGCGGATGGTCGTGAAACTCGGGACGTGGTCGGCGATTGTTCATATGGCAGGTGACGGCGGACATGTGATTGCGCTGGTCCGCGTAATGCGTCACACGGAAACAGGAGAGGGAAAATGATGGTACGCGGAATATTCGCCCTGACACTGTTGTGCTGCGCTGCTGCATGGGCGCAAGTTACCGGGGTGACGTACGACGTTCGGGTGTTTCACGTCGCTGGCCCCACATTCGGGGATGCGCTCGATCCGGGCGGCGATCAACCGTTTCTGAAGGAAATCGCTCTCGCGCAACTAAGCGCAATGCCCGAGTCGGGGCTCCAATTAAACGAAGGAACGGCGCTGTTTTGGGATGGTGATTTGTCCCGAAATCCCGAGGGAGTTTCAAGGCTTGTATCAGAAGATGGCCTGGCGGACGGATGGGTTATCGCCATCGAGACCGGCGACCCGCTTCAATACATCGAGAAGGACGAAGAGAATCGGTTTGTTTTGAAGGAAACTGAAGAGGCGGCGGGATTTGTGTTCTCGATTGTATATAAAGATGCCGCTATTTCGATGGTCGGGTACAGCGAACGTTTTGGAGCGACGCGCGAAAAGCTGGAAGGTGTTCCGCTGGATGTCGGCAAGCCGCTGAAAGGCGCCCGCGTGAATTTTGCCGTCATGAAGAACGTGCCGGATGTGTGGAACGCATGGGCCGTAATGGGTCGACAAAACCCGGAATCGGGACGGGTGTTTGTATTCGCGCGAATGCATGACACATCAACAGCAGAGTCTAACCGCGAACCAATCGAGACCGAAGCGTTACACACCTGCCAGTTTCACGTCTACACGCTTGCGGCCGGTAACAATGCGACGGCGAAAAAAATGCACGACGGATTAATTACCAGAATTGATGCGAACGCAACCCCACCGATTGTTTCGCGGTTCGACGCAATTCGTCCCGAACCACAAGATGACCCGGCACGGGATTGGGACGCAGTACAGAAATGGCTTCAGTCCTTGGACGGCGTCGAGCTGGTGACGGCGCCGCGCATTATTTTTGGGGGTGTTTTTGCCTCTGCCCACAATAATTCGCAACCCAGCGAAAACAAACCTTCACTTCCACGACCGAACGTTTCGTCCACCTGGCCGATGACTTCACCAATTGTTTCAGCATTGTTGGCAAAAGGTAAAGCAAAATCGGGTGTCGTCGCGGATATCTTCGAGGAAATGGTACACGATGAATCAGAGCCCTCAGCCTTTCGACGAGAGGTAACCGGATATGCGATTCCTGCGCGACTCGTGAGTCACAATTCAGGTGATTCCGTACATCTTGGGTTTGGATTTGTACAACGCTTTAAGCGCAATGATCAGCCATCAGGACAGTTTCGCATCGAGGGGCGAACCGGTCCAGACCTCCACCGCAGCGAAGTAATGATGCCAAGTTATTATGAAGATGGGTTCGTCACGGAGATCGACGCTAAACTTGGTGCCTGGAATGGATTTACCTTCGTGAATGAAAAGACCGGCGAACAGGTGATCGTATTTGTCACGGTTTCGCGTACGGAGAACGAGGCTGGATCAAGGTTTTACGAAAAGGCCGGCACGTGACCTGATAGTTCTACGTGGTCCGCATTGTTTCGAGGCATACTATCATGCCTCACAATTTTCTATCGCAAATCGGACCGTCGCAAAGGGGCAACATGCGCTCATTGGCAAAGGCTACGTGGACTTTCGTTGCCGTTCTGTTTCTCGCAACGTGCGCGCACGCTGATGCGCGGCTCGATGCGGCAATGGACGCAATCGTCACACGGTTGTATGCGTCGAACAACCTGGAGCAGTTGCAGGCGCTGGACGAAGCGAAGTTGGCGGAGTACATCACACCCGGGGATCGCGCGGCTTTGGCATCGGCGTATTGGACGTTTGACGTGGACGTGCCGGTGGTGGTTTCGGTGATGCGGCACATGGATCAGGCGCAGGTTCCGTTCTGGCTCGAGGAGTCCGGTTTTGCGAAGACCGATCTTGTCGTGAAGAACGAGTCGAACAACTACGCGGTGTGGCAGAAGAAGTTCGATGCGGGCCATGTCGGGCTTGGGATGAACGGGTTCGATGGGCACCGGTTCAGTTATTTCGCTTCGGTGGGCCCGCAGAACGCGGGAGACGTGGTCAAGATTACCAATCTCGTTCCGGCCCATCCGCCGATGCTGACGATGGAACCCGGCGCGATGACGTATATCGACTGGACGGAATTGGTATTGACGGAGGCGCCTGAGTCGCTGCGTGGACATGCGCTGCTGACGACGTTCCGCGGTCGCGCGCGGGAAACGCATCTCACCGGCGGCGGGTTTCGCGAGACGTTGTTTCCGGCGTCCGACAAACCCGATCAGATCACGTTGACGTGGAACGGCGATCCGAAAACGTCGCAGGCGGTGTTGTGGCGCACGAACACCGCAGTGAAGACGGGCGCGGCGCGTTTTAGCGAAAAGGGATCGGATGCGCGGCAGATGGTGGATGCTACCTTGGAGACCATCGACGACCGCATGCTCGCGAATGATCGCACGTCGCACCGGTTCACCGCGGTGCTGTCAGGACTAAAACCGGGGACAACCTATGTCTATCAGGTTGGCGAAGCTTCGCGCGATGTATGGAGCGACGTGTACGAGTTTACGACCGCGCCGGAGAATGGCGACACGTTCTCTTTCGCATTTTTGACGGACACGCACAACCGCGAGACCGCGGGCAAGGCGCTTGCCGCCGCGTATGCGCGCACTCCAAGGCCGGCGTTCACGTTGATCTCCGGCGACCTCGTTGATTTCGGGCTTCATCGTGATACGTGGGATAAATTATTCGCGTACATGGGCGAACCGCTGGCGCGGTATCCCACGCTGCCGGCCATCGGCAATCACGATGATCAGGACGGACTCGGACCGGGCACGTTTCTGAAGCAGTTTGCGTTGCCGGATATCAACTTCGACGGTATACCAACGGAACGGGCGTATTCCGTGCGGTATGCCAACGCGCTGTTTCTTGTGTTGCCGATTGGCATATCGATTGATTCATTGCGCGACTGGATGGAAAAGGAATTGTCGGCAACCGACGCGACCTGGAAGTTTGCGCTCTATCATTTCCCGGTGTACACGAACGCCGCGCGATACCAGAACGACTACGATCAACAGCGTGAGAAATGGGGCGCGCTGTTCGACAAGTACCATTTGGATTTCATGTTGACGGGGCATACGCATCGTTACAACCGAACCAACCCGATTCGAAATGGCAAGGAAGTTACATCGGCGAAAGACGGAACTTACTACGTTGTATCCGCGCCGGGCTTTTATCAAACGATAGACATCAAGGGCAATCGGCTGGAGTACACTTCGCACGATCCCGATGGGGTCGTGAAAGACCACGTCGTAGTCGAAAAGTAAAAAATCACCGGCGTCCCTATGGGTGGGACGCCGGTGATTCATTGAACCTCGATTACTCGCCGGATTTCTTGTTGGTCGCGGCAGCGGGCGCCGGAGCAGGGAGCGCCGCAGCAGCTTCCGCTTCCTTCTTCTTTTCCTCTTCCGTCATCCTCTTCCAGGTCTGGGTTTGACCGAGCGCGGGAATGCCGACGTAACCGCGCACGTCGAGCGTGTTGTTATCGACCGGCATTTTCAGGACGCACTTGTAGGTCTTGCCATCTTCGGGGTTATAGATCGTGCCGCCGCTCCACGCGCCCGCGCCGTCCCATTTGAAGCCGTTCAGCAGTTTCAGGCCAACGATTGGATCGTTCTGTTTTGCCGCCTCTGGGTTTTCGACGTCGCGCTTGGGTTTGCCGGCCTCAGCGTGGTCCTTGCCGTAGTTTGGCTCTTTCAGCCAGGTAAGTTTGCCGTTATACGTGTCGCCGTCTTTCACGATTTCGACCTTTGAGCCGCCGCCTTCCGTGTACCAGGTGCCCGCTACGTCACCTTCCTTGGTTTCGGCATAGGCCGCTCCCATTGCCAATATGACCATCGCCGCCAATACGCACAGTTGTTTCATGGCTCCACCACTCCCTGTTATTTTACATTGCCCAAGTAGGACGCAGCATCCAGTATGAAAGTTTATTGGTAAAAGCGCAATCAGGATTGCGGCGTGCGGCGCACCTCGGTACGTCCTTGCGAATGGCCTCGCCGGGAAACGTGACCGTGTGCGGATAGAGCATTCGGCCTGGGTAGATCGAAGTGTTGATGCCGGTATGCACGTCGTCCCCGATGATCGCGCCGAATTTGCGGCGGCCAGAATCGACGCGGACACCCTTCACCGTTGCGGCGATGTTTTTGCCGTCATGCCGGAAATTCGCCGTGATGGTGCCCGCGCCGAGGTTCGCGCGTTCACCGATAACGCTGTCGCCGACGTAACTGAGGTGCGGCACGGCGGCGCGGTCAAAGAGGATGGAATTTTTGATTTCGACCGAGTGGCCCACCTTGCAGTGATTTCCAATCGTGGTGCATGGGCGGATGAAGCAATTCGGGCCGATGCTCGCGCCTGCGCCGATGTATGCGGGACCGTCGATGACCGCGCCGCTGCGGACGATGGCGTCTTTCGCGACGTACACACGGCCGTTGATATGCGCGTGGGGACTGACCTCGCCGAGGATTTCGTGCGCCAGAAAATTTTCCAGCCAGTATTCGTTCGCAGATAACAGGTGCCAGGGATATCCGATTGGCAACCAGAACCCGTTCATTTCGATCACGCGGAACGACCCGCGTTCCGCAAGCACCTGCACCGCGGACGTGATTTCGATTTCGCCCCGTTCGGATTTTGGGGTTTCGGCGAGAATGTCGAATATTTCCGGTTGAAACTTGTACACGCCGGCGTTTGCGAGATTCGAAAATACATCGGCGGGCTTTTCGACGATGCGCTTGGCGAACCCGTCGTCGGTGACTTCGTATATGCCGTACATGCGGGGATCATCTACGTGCTTCGCGAGCGCCCCCTGCGGCACCGTCGCCAGGCGCGAAAGGTCCGCACCGTCGTACAGGTCGTCGCCGTTCATGGCGATGAAGGGACCGGTTACAACGTCTTTGCACTGGAGAATGGCGTGGCCCGTGCCGAGTTGTTCGGTCTGGTAGACATATTTGATCGGCATGCCGTTGTATGACGCGCCAAAGTGATGCTCGATCATGTCCTTCCGGTACCAGACGATCAGGACGGCCTCGTCCACCAATCCGCTGAGCGCGTCGAGCTGGTGTTCGAGAATGGGTTTATTCGCAACCTTGAGCAAAGGCTTCGGGCGTGTGAGGGTCAGCGGATGCGTCCGCGTGCTTTGTCCCGCTGCCATGATGATTGCTTGCATTGGTCACCTCTCCCCCTCGATGTTCGGTAACGCTTAATCGTAATCGTTATCGTAATCGTAGTCGAATTGAATTTACGCGCAGTCCGCTCTTATAAAAACGTTGGAATTCGGAAGCCGAGTTGGTGTTAAGTATTCAGTCTGTGAACGGTATCGAGAACGTTTTCAACAAGTAAGGATGCACGTGCGAAAAGGGACACATACCAACGGTCTTGAAAGTTATTCGTTCACCCTGCGCAAAAGCGCAATTCAGGGGCACGGCGTATTCACGCTGTCGAATCTACCTGCGCGTAGAAAAATCGGCGAGATCACGGGAACGCTGGTTCGGTTGCCGCAGGCGCGCAGGGCGGTCGAGCGGACGAAGCGGATTTATATGGTCGAATTGACTCACCAGTGGGCGCTGGATTGTTCGCGGGGAAATGAGCTTGGCCACATCAATCATAGTTGTGAGCCGAATTGTTATTTGCGGATCATCCGGATGCGCGTGGAGATGTACGCGCTTGTGGACATTCCGGCGGGTGCTGAATTGACGATTGATTATGGTGAAACGCCGCATATTGATGGAATGAAGTGCTCTTGTAATGCGACGGCTTGCCGAGGACACGTATAAAATCGCGCGACTATTGGAAATGCAATCGCTGTCCATCGTCTTCGGTGATAAACAGCCAAAGCGGCGCCTTGGGGGCCGCCGCAGTCCAAATAGGCTTCTTGTTAGGAGGAGGTTTGGGGAGAAGGACTATTTGGACTGCGGTGGCGAAGCGGGTAGAGCAGACACCGCTTTGGCTGTTTAGGGGCGACGGCGTCGTGCGCGCACAGCACGGGGTAGGCCATCTGTGATAAACAGTCAAAGCGGCGCCCTGGGGGCCGCCGCAGTCCAAATAGGCTTCTTCCCGAAACGTCGCGTTTGGAATGTGGCCCACCGGTCCAAATAGGATTCTTCGTAGAACTTGGAATGGAAGAGTTTCGCGGGGCTGTAGGTTTCCGAATGGAAATCGGCAGCTACCGCGGCCGCACTCCAAAAAGTTGGTCGAGGGAGGTTTTGGCTTCCGCGAATCCGGGGCGGAGGCGCAGGGCTTCTTCGAAATGCGTGATGGCGTCCGCTGTGCGGCCACCGTTAAGAAGCGCGATTCCGTAGTTGTAGTGTGCGTCTGCGTCGTTGGGGGCGCGGCGCACCACTTCGGCCAGCGTTGCGATTGCCGTCGCCGTGTCGCCGAGCATGCCCGCGGCGATTCCGAGGTTCATGCGGGCGGGTATGTGGTTTTCGTCGATCGCCAACGCTTTCGCAAATTCCGCCATGGCGTTTTGCGCGAAATTGAGTTGAAGCAACGCCATCCCCAGGTTCGCGCGCGCGTCCGCGGGCTTGTCGTACGCAGTGGTCGCGGCAGTTAACCACGGAATTGCGTCGCTTGGCCGGTTCGCGTTGAGCAACGCAGTGCCGAGGTTGAACGCGGCGTCCCGCGGTCGCGGGTCGAGTTCCTGCGCGCGCTGAAAATGTGTTAACGCCTGGTCATGTTTTTTGTCTTTGGCATACACCAGGCCGAGCACGGTATGCGCGACCGCGCTACGCGGGGATACCGCAAGTGTGTGGATGAACAAGGTTTCGCTGTCTTTCCAATAACGCGCTTGTTTGAATGCCATCATCGATAGCGTGGCAAGGACAACGATGGCCGTCACGGTTACCGCGCGACGTGAGCGATTGGTCGAAAGCATGTCCGCGGCTGCCCACACGATTGTGATAAAAATTCCGATCAAGGGCACGTAGGTATAACGGTCCGCCATCGCCTGGTTTCCGATTTGTATGAGACCGATCACGGGAACGAGCGTTCCTAGATACCAAAACCATCCGACCGCTAGATAGGGCCGTGCGCGGACCAACGCCAGCGCCGTTATCGTGATCGCGATGAGGAGCGCTACGCTGGCAAGCAATGTGATGGAAGCCGGGCTACTAAGGGGATAATGCGGAGCGAGATGCACGGGCGCGATCATTTTCGCGAGGTATCCGGCGTAAGCGACTGCCGCGGTTTCGATGCGATGGCCGAGACTAACAGCGTCAAGATCACGCGTTGCGCCTGTGCGTTGTTGGACGACGTAGGTGACAATACAAGACGCTGCGCTCAGCGCAAAAAGTGGCAGTTTCTCCACGGCGAGTCGTGGAAACAGTCGTGCGTATTGCCGCACCGGGTCGCCCGGGTTTCGCAGTGGCCAGTAGTCCAGCAACAACAAGAGGAACGGCATGGTCACGGGCATGGGTTTAGCCAGGAGCGCTAGTGCGTACCAGACCAACATCGACGCATACGACCCGGCGCGCCGGCGTTTGGAGAAGTTCACGTACGCGCCCAACGCCATGAACATGCAGAACGTGCTCAGCACGTCTTTACGTTCAGATACCCACGCCACTGATTCGACGTGCAGCGGATGCACCGCGAAAAGCGCGGCGATCAGAAGACAGCGTTTTGTTTGCCCGGTCATTTTGCGCAGGAGACGAAACAGCAAATATGCATTCGTGATGTGAAAGACCAGGTTGACGGCGTGGTGTCCCGGCGCGCGCAAACCGAACAGTGTGACGTCGAGCTGATGGGAGAGAATTGTCAGCGGATGCCAGTTGGACGAGACAATTTTCGTCGCGGCGTAGCGAAGTCCGGCGAGGGAAAGGCCTTGCTTTACGCCGGGGTTATCGGTGATGTAGACCGTATCGTCATAGCGGATAAAGTCGTGCGTGAGGACCGGGCTGAAGGCGATGAGCGTAATTGCCGCGAGTACGGCATACGGCAGTGCGAGCTGGATGAGCGACTGTGTGCGTTGTGTCACGCTCATTTTCCAACTACGGCGTGGAACCGGCAAGCGCGTCGCGCAGCCCTTTCACGGAATCAAAGACGAAGTGAGGCTGCTGCGCAGATGCCCCCAGATTCTCCCGCTTCGTCTCGCCGCTCAACACCAACACGGAAACGATTCCGGCCGTATACGCCATCTGCATGTCCGTATATAGTCTGTCGCCGATCATTGCGGTAGAATCAATGGCGCCACCGAGTTTTTCCATGCCGATGCGGACCATTTCCGGATTCGGTTTGCCGATATAAATGGGTGTTCGCCCGGAGGCTTCATGCAAGAGGGCGGCAATCGATCCGCAGTCGGGGATATAACCGTAATCGGTCGGGCAAACTTTATCCGGATTCGTTGCAAAATAGGGTAGGTTTTCGCGCAGCAGCAGGCACGCGCGTTCGAGTTTCCCATACGTCAACGACCGATCAAACGCCAACACGACAGCGTCCACCCCCTTCTCAGTCAAGGTAAATCCAGCCCGCGTCAGTTCCTCTTCAAACGACGGCATCCCGACGACGAACAATTTGCGATGCGTCGTCTGCTCGAGGAGATACCGGACTGTGGCCTCACCAGAAGTCAGGATGTCCGCCGGGGTCGCGGGAATTCCTAGCCGTGCAAGTTTTTCTGCGTATTCCTCGGCATTCTTCGAGCTGTTATTGGTGAAGAAGAGATATTTTCGATCGGTTTCGCGCAGGTATTGAATGAATTCGGCCGCGCCCGGAATGAGATTCGCTCCAAGATAAATTGTGCCATCAAGGTCGAGAAGAAAGTGGCGGACCCCTCGCAACGCGCGGATGTCGTCTTCCACGCTACCGTACGGCCTTCATGTTGGCGAAGCCTTTGCTCACCGGAAAGTCACCGGGAAACGATTTGAATTCCACGTGCCCATCCATGTACAGGACATTGCAGCCGGCGGGCGCGGAATGGTTGAACACCGGTTCGCCTGCCGCATCCTGATGAATCGCGTCCCACATCACAGCCATCGTGGGGTACAACAAAACTTCGGCCGATCGGTCTATACCGAGGTCATTGAGGTTTGAACTCTTCGCCGTTTCGCTGAGAGGGGTCACGGCAAGCTTCATGGTTTCCGTATAAGGATATCCAAGGCGCTGTACGTATTCGGTTGCCATGAAGCCGTAATTACGCAACCGCTGGACTTCTTCCCATCCTTTGTTGGGGCTGACTTGCAGGTGTGCGAGCAGGGCGACGATAGTCGCGGGACCCGAAGCGGGCAACCCGAATTTCCGCGCCTGTTCCAGCGAAATCTGGGGGTCACTGTCATTTGCCCGATGAATTTCGAAGCCGAGATAGGTATACGAGGTAGCGGGCCGGGTAATTGATCCCTCGAATCCGCAAGTGCCTTCCGCAATCTTGAAAATGTTCGTGTCCAAACGTGGGGCCTTAAACACAACCGGCCCCGCCGTCACAGCCGGTACGACGCCAGAGGTGTCCGGGCACGCAAGTATCGCGGTGTCGTTGGAATATTCGGGGAAAATGGAGTCCACCTGCGGCGCGTAATCAAACGCATCGTCGATATTGGTGCAGCCCTCGGCGTTGGATGCCGGGCCGAATCGCTCGAACCCGTGCGGCATGGGATTCATAGCGTGGTGTTCGGCGCGATATTGGGCGAAAATGCTGCCCCACTGCTTCAGGTTCCCGACGCAGGTACGGTCCAATACGGCGGTGCGTGTCGTGCGCACTACCGGCAATGCCAGCAGGGCTGCCACCGCGATCAGCACCAGAATGGCCAGAATCTCCCGCATCCGCAGTCCGCGCCGCCCTTTTGCTTCGGCCCCCATGCTACCTTCTCCTCCAGCTAATTCTTGGCAAACACACCGCAAACCGCGTCAGTTTCGCACTCCGGGAAAGACCGCGTCAAGGGCGGTCTACCGGGACCCTGCGAACTGGTTTGCATCCTTACGTACCGTTACTGTTACCATTTCCGCTATGCCAGTCTGCCTACAGACTGAAAATCTTATGAAGCGGTACGGGTCGGTAACGGCGGTGAGTGGTCTCTCGTTGACGGTCAACGAGGGGGAGGTATTCGGCCTCCTCGGACCTAACGGCGCCGGCAAAAGCACGACCCTGTATATGCTGTGTGGCCTCGTCACGCCCTCGAGCGGCAGCGTCACGCTGTTCGGCCGTGACCTTCACGACAATTTTCTCTCCGTGATTTCCAGGTTCGGTATCCTTACGGAACGGCCCGCCTTTTATAACCATTTATCGATCCGGCGCAATATGCAGATTCTCGCCATGTTGGGCCAGAAAGACGTGAATATCGATCGGGCGCTGGATCGAGTCGGATTGCTGAATGTGTCCCAGCGCCGCGTCGGCGCCTTGTCCCACGGCATGCGCCAGCGTTTGGGTCTTGCCCAAGCCCTCCTGTCCGAGCCGGAACTGGTCATACTTGACGAGCCAACGGCCGGCCTGGACCCGGAATCGACCCAGGAAATCCTCCAACTACTCCGGTTTCTGGCGGACGAAGCAAAGGTCACGGTCATTTTCTCGAGTCATCAGCTCCAGGAAGTCGAGTATCTCTGTGATCGTGTCGGGGTCATCAACCAAGGCAAATTGGTGGCTTGCGAGGAAATCGAAAACCTCCTTTCCTACGACCCTGCCCAAGTGGACGTCCTGGTCGATTCTCTCGAAGCCGCCGGCAAACGCCTTTCCGAACAGGCCTGGGTGAAGTCCGTCGAAACCAAAAAGGGAAGGCTTCGCGTACATCTCAATGGCGGCACGGTACACCAGCTCACGGCGTTTTTAGTGAGTTCAGGGTTCAAAGTGGCGGGCGTCATGCCGCGTCAGCGCACGTTACAGGAGTATTTTCTCAAGGTGCTGAGCCGATGATCGACCGCGTATTTACAGCCTATCTCGCGGAACTATTGAAGGCGCTTCGCTGGAAATTCACCTACCTAGGGCCACTGCTCATCATTGCGATGGTGGGTCTCGCGCCTTTGCTGTACCCTGTTGCGGGTGAGGGTCAAAATCCCTTTATCTTCGTCGGGGTGGCAACGTCGACCGCGCTAAACTTACTGGGCCTGTTTATTCTGATTAGCTACTGCGCGGGCCTTGTTTCCTCGGAGATTTCGAGCGGCACGATCCGGCTCATCCTCACGCGCCCCCTTTTCCGCCACGAATTTGTGCTCGCAAAGTTGTTGGCGGGCGCGACGTATGCTTTCACCCTCAGCGCCGCGGCGGCGATTACCTCATGGACCGTTGCGCTGGTATTCGGAAACATCAGCGGCGTCGAATACGGGGGCGAAGTCGTCCATACGAGCGGGAGCATGGTCCGCGTCTACGCGCTCGGTTTTCTGATTGCGCTTGCCCCGCAGTTTGCTTTCGTCGCATACGCGGTCATGGTTTCGACCTACGTGCGGAATACCGGCGCGGCTGTGATCACGGCGATTGGAACCTGGATCGTTGTGGATGCGGTGAAGTATCCGCTGGGAATTGCGAAGTATTTGTTTGGGTCCTATGTCGATACGCCGTGGGAGGTGTTCCGAAGCCAGGCCGAGGGGCTGACGGTGGCATGGATTTCGGAAAAAACGTACTGGTGCCTCGGCACATCGGCGGTCGCCGCGGCGGTTTTCGGCGCCGTGGCGCTCATCGGCCTTCGCCGGCGCAATTTCAACGGATGATTGCGCTGGTGTCATTGATGGCTGCCGTCAGCCTTGTATTTGTTGAACAACCCATCGACGGGCTGACCGTAGGTTCTGGCCTGTTGAATACGCGCCATGCAGATCTGGATGGCGACGGGGCGAACGATATCATCACGCCGCTGGTTGCGGCTTTCCAGCGGAGCGGAAATTTTCCAAAGAGCGAACAGACGCCCCTACCCGTGTTGGGCGCGCGGCCGATTGGCGATGTCTGGGAAGACGAGCTTTATGTCCTACTCGACAACCGGATAGAAGTGGTGCGGTGGTTCGAGCCGGAATGGCAGCGCACCTTAAGCCAGCCCATCGAATGGCCCGCGGCTTCCGGGCAGAACGCAGATTTGTCCGCGAATTCAAACGCGATCCGGTTCGAACGGTTTTTACGCGATCTCGACGGGGATGGGAAACCCGAAATCATTCGGTCCGCGCAAGACGGCTTGCATATCTATGCGAAGGCCGACTTGTTTTACGAGCTGCGGACCGTCTGGCGGGTATTTCAACGGCCTTTGGCCCGTGCGCTGCCAAACGAACTTTGGCCCGCCGAAGCGCGCGAGGTGCGCGCGCCGCAATTGGACGCCATTGGCGCCGTACACTTGTTGCGCGACGCAGTGCAGGTCGTTCGCGTGGAAGCGCTGGACAGCCGTCACCACCGCGTCCGGCAGTACGTCTACACCTATGACACCGAGAACAGTTTCGCGTTGACCGACAAGCCGGTGCGCGTCAATACGAGCAACACGGTCGATTCAGGGTTCGACCCACGAAGGCTCAACGATGACGAGACGATGGATCTCGTGCGCGTGCGCGTTGCCGGTGAAACCCCACCGCCACTCACCACGCCCATTGTTGAAACCAACGTTTCGACCGACGCGGGAATGACGATGTTCACCGTGCGCAGTTACGGGCCCGCCCCGAGAAGTGTACTCGTGGATTACAACCACGACGGTAGAATCGACATACTGTCTGAAACAAAGCGACTCGTGGAAGGCGGTATCCGGGAAACGCTGGTGCGCGGGCTTACCCGGAAAGAGGTGGATTTGCAGGTCGAGGTGCGGTTCCAGGACAGCGTTGGGGCGTTTACGGCCAAACCGTCCATCTCGCATAAATTCAGCATTGAACTCGACAAACCCCCCGCAAGCCGTTCGGTGATGTTTAACCAGTTTTTGCGGGGAAACCTTTTTTCGCTGAAAGGCGATTTCGACGGCGATGGCATCTCCGATGCCGCTATCCGCGATCGTCCAAACCGGCTTGCCGTACACAAAGGCCAACCTTCCGACATTGCGTCCGGAGTGCTGGCGTCGCTTACGGTAGCCGAAGAAAGCGGATTCTTCGCGGCGGATATTGACGGTGACGGCCGGGACGATTTGGTTGTCACGCGGGTTAACCGCGACGGATTATTCGAAACGGTGATCCATTTGTCGCGGGAGTCCGCGCCATGACAACAGTTCTTGTTATGGCGGGGATTACGCTCGGAGCGATCTTTGAGCTCCATTCTATTCCACTTGAGGCAGCCGCCCCGGGAGAAGGTCCTTCTCCCGCGCTTACATTTTTTGCGCATGCCGATAGTGACGCAATCGCCGACCTGTTTGTACTTGAAGGCACCTTGCTTACCGTCGTGTCGCGCAATGGTTCTATTCATGAAACAGTGCTTCCGCACGGCGTTTCCGTATTCGATGTGGCGGATATTGACGGCGACGGCACAAGTGAGGTTATTGCCGTGCAACGCCGCGCAATATTTCGCATTCCCTTGGCATTGCAAGGCGCCACGATCGAAGCTAGCCGGCTATTCGACGCCGACACGCTTTATGCGAGCGCGTACAACGGGCCAATGCCCAGCGTGCTCGTCGTGGAAGCGCATGCGGGCGGCGCGAAACAGATCGCGCTTCCGACAGCCAGCGGCATCGAGTACCGGAATTTAGATGGCAGCCTCGTCAATGAAGTTCCCTATGGATCCACTTCTACAGTATTCTCTTCAATATCGAATCCGATCGAATCCAAATTGGCTGCGACTGGTCTGAGCATTCAATATTATTCGCACACGGAACTCGTTCCAGACGCGGCATCACCCGATGATGTGGCGCTGGAACGCAACTTTAGTGGAGTTGCGGCCATCGGCGACGGCGCACCAGACTATCTGCTTTGGTTTATGGTCAACCGAATGGACTCTCAGACTACGCGGGCCTATTGGTACGTTGACGAAATAATGAATACGGTGATCCGTATCGCCGACGTGCCTACGACACAAGACGGCGTCGCCAACGGCGCTATCGTCCCAGGACCAGAGCGCCGTTATGCCGGAGCACTTGTAAACACTGGAGAGCCCCCGGCGGACTTCAATGGCGACGGGTTCACGGATATTCTATTGTGGAATGCGCCGCGCCCAGGCATTTCAGTGGATTCGTTGCTGCGCGCGGTGACAGGCAGAAATTGGCCTATCACACTTACGGCGCATCTCTATTCGCCCGACAAGGGCCGATACGAACCCGCCGTCGCGGCGTCGTTCGAGTTCCGCATTCCCGTAACCTGGTTTCTCGCCGGTGACGGCCCTCTGCGGCATCAGGTTTTGGCCGATTTTAATGGTGACGGCAAAACCGATCTCGGCATGTGTACTGAAGAAGACGAATTCGGGGTATGGCTTTTCGATGACGGGTTCCGGCCAAACCCCGACGAGAAACACGCGTTTCCCGAAAGCATCACGGGTATTGAGCACATTACCGAAATTTCCAGCAGCGGCAAAACCAGCATTGTCCTCCGTGGCGACAAACGCATTTACGCCCTGTATGCGAATTGAGAAAATGGCGCGGGAAGCACATAGTTGTCGGTGTCCGTCAATGTTGCTCCATGTCCGTATGCATTCTTTTTTCAGATTGATCTTAAGGAGTCACCCATGCCATTGATTACCCGCAGATCCATGCTTGGTCTATCCGCCGCGGCCCTCGCAGGTTGCGCGACGGGGACCGGAACCCCCAAATCCACGGCGCTTGCCGCGGGGCCCAAGGTCTCCGCGAACGAGAAACTAAACATCGCCTGTGTGGGCGTTGGGGGCCAAGGCCAGGCCGATCTGCGATCCGTGATGCACGAAAACGTCGTCGCGCTCTGCGATGTCGATTCCGAACGCGCCGCGGTGACGTATAAGAATCTCCCTGACATTCCCAAGTACAACGACTACCGCGTCATGCTCGAGAAGCAAAAAGACATCGACGCAGTCGTGATCGCTATTCCCGATCACATGCACGCATTTGTCGCGACCGCGGCGATGCAGCTTGGCAAACACGTCTACGTAGAAAAACCCATGGCGCATAGCATCGCTGAAGTCCACAAACTCGCCACGACCGCGAATGAATACAAAGTCGCAACCCAAATGGGCAACCAGGGGCATTCAATGCCGGGCGTGTGGGCGCTATGCCAAATGATCGATTCGGGCATGATAGGTCCAGTTCATGAAGTGCATAGCTGGACCAATCGCCCGACATGGCCCCAGGGTCTCGAACGTCCAACGGATACGCCGCCGATTCCCGATACCCTGAACTGGGAGGTTTGGCTAGGCGGTGCGCTGGATCGGCCGTATCATCCCGCCTATGCGCCGCACAAGTGGCGTGGATGGTGGGATTTTGGCTGCTGCGCCATGGGCGACATGGGGTGCCACATCCTCGACCCGCCCTACACTTCGCTGAAATTGGGCGCGCCTGTCCGGCTCAGCACGGAGACTTCGGGGGTCAATGATGAAACCGGCCCGTTGTGGTCGATTATCACGTTCGAGTTTCCCGCCCGCGGCGATATGCCGCCCGTAAAACTGACCTGGTTTGACGGCGGAAAGTTGCCGCCGCGCCCAGAGGGGCTTGCCCCAGATTACAAGCTTGGCGACAAGGACGGCGGCTCAATCCTCATTGGCGAGAAAGGCTCCATCACGGTAGGCACCTACGGAAACGGCCCGCGCTTCCTCGATCCAGCCCAGCAGCAGGAATGGGAAGCCAATGCGCCGGAACGCCCCACCGCCACTGGCCATCACCGATCCTGGATAGAGGCCTGCAAGGGCGGGGAGCCGTCGTTGTCCAACTTCGAGTATGCAGCCCCGTTCACGGAGGTCGTGCTGCTCGGAAATATCGCGATACGCGCACAGCAACCCATCGAATGGAATACCGCGTCGAAACAGGTGACCAATGTTCCCGAAGCGAATCGATTTGTGGATATGCCGTACCGCGAGGGTTGGGTTTTGTAGGCCGAATGAAGAAACCTTGACGCAAATCGCCGCTTGCGCAACAATGGAGTCCGTTACCTCCAACACGCTACCAATGCAGGCGGTTGGGAAGAATTCTTCGAGGGCTTATGCTTCGCGAAGTGCTTAGATTCATATTTTCGCCGCCACCTCCACTGCCGGGAGGCGTCGGCCAAAAGGCGACGGTGCGCGTATTGGACGCGCTACCAGAAGCCCTTCCCGCGCAAAAAGACATCGGCCGCTTTGCCGCGTTAGGTCTTGGCGCGGGTGTCTTTCTGGGAAGCGCCGTCTTGTCGTTCGCTCTCCTTGCGCTCGGCATGAGAGCATTGGCCCCAATGTTGATAAATCCCGGTGTCGGCGTTGCCGAGCACGTACTGCGTCCGGCAAGCCATATGTATATCTTGTGCGCAATCCCCCCAGCAATCGCCATCGGACTCGTGGCAGCGTGGTTTTACGTATTGCGACTCCAAGACCCCGGCAAGCTACTGCCCCCGATTCGCGCTATTGGTGAGTCCGCATTGTTGATTCTCGCCGCATGCGCGCCGTTCTTTATGGTTGTGAAATCCAGCGTCGAGTTTGCGCACGATGCCGTACACATCAATCCCGTGTTCGGCATCGGCGTCACATCGTATTCCTATTCGGACATTAAAGGACTTCGCGCATCGCTTACCGGACCGGTAGGCGGTTGGTTGCCTGGCCAGTCGCAGTTTGTGTTCGCAATCGATTTCGACGACGGCAACTCTTGGTTTTCCACGTGGTACCCCTATGAGTCCGATGCGATCGAGAATGCTATTCTGATGCGTTTCCTGGTCAAAAAATCAGGTAAGCTGGCCATGCCGGCGCAAACGCTCTAAAGTTTCCTGCCAATGCGCATTGAATTCACGTTGTAGAGGACTATAATGTCTGCTACCCACTTTCACTGATGCGTGACCCCTTTATATCCGGAGTATCTTAATGAAAACCAAGACCCCGAACGGCAACAAACGCGCGTCGCTTCACCGCGCGTATTCATCGCAAATCACCGAGACCGTCGAGCGCGCGCCCAGTCGCGCCATGCTGCACGCCGTAGGGTTTTCGGATAAGGACTTCAAAAAATCCCAGGTCGGAATCGCATCGACCTGGAGCATGGTCACGCCGTGCAACATGCACATCAACAAGCTCGCCGCCATTTCCGCGGATGGCGTCAACGCGGCCGGCGGTAAAGCGGTCGAGTTCAACACGATCACCATTTCCGATGGCATCTCGATGGGCACCGAGGGCATGAAGTATTCGCTGGTGTCGCGCGAGGTCATCGCGGACTCCATCGAAACCGTCGTCGGTTGTGAATGGTTCGACGGACTCGTGACCATCGGCGGATGCGACAAGAACATGCCGGGATGCCTCATTGCGATGGCGCGGCTGAACCGTCCCTCCGTGTTTGTCTATGGCGGAACGATTATGCCGGGAAAACATCGTGGAAAGAATGTCGATATCGTTTCGGTATTCGAGGCAGTGGGTGCGCACGCGCGCGGAGACATCGGCGACAAGGAATTGAAACAAATCGAAGCGACCGCGATTCCCGGCGCGGGTTCGTGTGGCGGCATGTACACCGCAAATACCATGGCGTCGGCAATCGAAGCGCTGGGCATGAGCCTGCCAAACAGCTCAGCACAGGCCGCCATCTCGGAGGAAAAAGCGCAGGATTGCCGAAACGCAGGCGCGGCTGTGCTCGAACTCATCAAGCGCGGAATCCGTCCGAGCGATATCATGACGCGTAAAGCATTCGAGAACGCCATTGCAGTCGTCAACGCGCTTGGCGGTTCCACCAACGCCGTGTTGCACCTGCTTGGCATCGCCCACGCCATGAACGTGAAACTGTCGCTCGACGATTTCACCCGCGTGGGCAAACGCACGCCACTTCTGGCAGATCTCAAACCCAGCGGCGCGCACGTTATGGCGGAACTTGTCGCGATTGGCGGAGTCACCCCGCTGATGAAAACATTGCTCGACGCAGGCATCCTTCACGGCGATTGCCTGACAGTCACCGGTAAGGCGCTCAAGGAAAATTTGGCGAACGTCAAGCCTTATCCCGCGGGCCAAACAGTGATTCGTCCACTCTCTGATCCCATAAAAAAAGAAGGCAACCTTGTCGTGCTCTACGGCAATCTCGCGCCCAAGGGCGCGGTTGCGAAAATCAGCGGCAAGGAAGGCATGAAGTTTTCTGGCAAGGCCCGCGTGTACAACAGCGAAGAAACTGCGCTCAAGGCAATTCTTGATGGCACAGTTAAAAAGGGCGATGTCATCGTCATTCGTTACGAAGGGCCGAAGGGCGGACCAGGCATGCGCGAAATGTTGGCCCCCACCTCCGCGGTCATGGGCAAGGGTTTGGGAAAAGATGTCGCGCTGATTACGGATGGCCGGTTCTCCGGCGGAAGCCACGGATTTGTTGTGGGCCATATCACGCCTGAAGCACAGATGGGCGGGGCAATTGCGATCATCAAGAACGGTGATCCTATTACGATTGATGCGATAAAGCGCGTGTTGAATCTGGATTTACCAAAGACCGAGATTGCGAAACGGTTAAAGGCGTGGAAAGCACCCAAGCCTCGATACACGCGGGGCGTTCTCGCAAAATACGCGAGCCACGTCAGCTCCGCCTCCGAAGGCGCGGTTACGGATGATCAACTTAGTTTTAGTTAAAGCGCAGAAGGACATCGAGTGCGCTTTTTGGAATGCGGTAGCGGTAGCTACCGCTTTGGCTGTTTATGGGTGACGGCTTTGTGCGCGCACGGGGTAGGTTGATTGTGACAAACAGCCAAAGCGGCGCCTTAGGGGCCGCCGCAGTCCAAATAGTCTTCTTCTCATTACGCCGCGTATTGAACGGGCTCTTTTGGGAGTACGGTATTGACTACCCAGAGAGAATTGGCTGAAACACAAGCGCCGCATTACCCCGCCGCGGTTTCGTGCAATTCCTCGACGGCCGCGGCGAGTTCTTCGATGAGATCGTGTTCCCAACCTTCCGCGAGCGCGGTCGCAATCGCGACATAATACCAGAGGGTGCCTTCCCGGCCGCCGTTGAACCGTTCCCACACGGCGTCGCCGTGCATGTGGTAGTCGCTTATAGTCGCGCAAACGTTGTGCAGTTTGTCGGCGGCTACGATAAGGCGCACTTCGTGCGGGGCGCGACGGATTGATTCAATGAATTGTTCCTTTCTCGGGCGCCATTCGGGTTTGGGTTTCACCATCGTGTCTGAACATGAGCGGACCCAATCCGCTACACGCTCGCCAAACAACCTGCGAATTTCCTCGATCGTCGCTTCGCCGTCGCCGTCTTCCGCGGCGTCATGCAGCAGCGCGGCGATAAACGTGTCCTCACTCGCGCCGTGTTCCCCGACGATCCCGGCCACCGCCATGATGTGCGTGATATATGGCGCGCCGGAACCTTTGCGCGTCTGTTCGCGATGGATGCGGTGCGCGAACGCGAATGCGTCGGCGACACGCGATGAGTAATGATTTTGTGTGTCCATTAAAACGACGTGAACCTTCCCAGCCCGAGGAACCCGATTGGATGCGGCGTACTCCCTTGCATCGTAAGGTCCGCGAGAATTTCGCCTATCACCGATGCAAATTTGAACCCATGCCCCGAGAAGCCTCCGGCAATAACGACATTCGGATGCCGCGGGTGCCTATCAATAATAAAATGTTCGTCAGCGGTCATTGAATACATGCAAACACTAAAGCGCGTCCGCGAAGGTTGCACGGACGGAAATACGTCGGTGATGAACCGGAGCACGCCGTCTTCGTCATGCGCGTGCAACCCGCGATCCAGTTCGTCCGGGTCTTCGACAGGTTCCCCCCCGCTGTGTTCTGAAACTTTCATTCCTTGATCGTTGATAGTCGGAAACCCGTAAAACGAGCCGTAGTCCGTCTCGATAAAATATCCGGGACACGCGCCTCTGCGGAACTCCGTGATGTTCGGCGACGTATACCAAAACTGAACTTTCCGCAACACGCGAAGCGGCACGAGCAATTCGACAAACGACGGCGTCGTCCACGCGCCCGCTGTCAATACCAGCTTCGCCGCGTGTAACTCGCGCTTTGTTGTCGTAATGGAAACGCCATTTGCATCTGATCGCCACCCCAGCACGTCCTCATGGATCAGCACGTCGGCACCGTGTTTTTGCGCCATTTGTACATGCTTGTCGACACACCCTTCGACGCGGAGATACCCGCCGTCTGGATCCCAGTAAACTGCGTGGTCGTCCGGCAAACGAAATTGCGGATGACGATTCATGGCCTCCGCCGCATCGATCCGTTCGTGCGGCAGCGGATGCACGCGGTAGCAGGTTTCCAGCCCGCGAATGAATCCCGATCCGGGCTTGCCCGAAAGCAGCAGGCCGGATTGCACGAGCAATTCCGCGCCGGATTCCAATTCGAGTTCGCGCCACAGGCCGTATGCCTTTTCGACAAGGGGGACATAGTCCGGGTGTTCGAAGTACGCCTTTCGAATCATTCGTGTCGCGCCGTGCGAACTGCCTTTATCGTGCGCAATTCCAAACTGCTCGACCCCGCATACACGGACCCCGCGTTTGGCCAGATGGTATAGCGTTGCGCTGCCCATGCCGCCGAGCCCCAGCACGATAACATCATATGTCGGCACGATTTCGGATCCTCCTCGCGAACAGCATAGCAGAGGTGGCGTGTTGTTTGATCGTCGCCCGTGCGCCGAATACACTGCGTAGCATCACCATGGACAGAAGGCTGCGGCGTCGTCCCGGCGGGAAGGGGGAATCCATGTATAAGCACCTGGTCATCGCAATCACCACACTCATTCTATGCGCCGAAGCCGGCGCGGAGTTGCAAAACGTCTCCATCGGCGGCCAGCTCCGCATCCGGGGACGCTACTGGAGCAATGTCTACACGGATTCCGGACGGGAAACCCGCATCCCGGACTTTTTTCTTCCCAACCGGCCCATTGGACCGTTCGGTGTTTCCAGCCGCTACGGATTCGACGAGAAAGGCAACACGCGCACGTGGGTAGAACAGACCACGAAACTTCGGATATCGGCGGACTTCACCAATTACGTGAACGCGGTAATCGAGCTCGACGATTTCGAAATCTGGGGCGAGGATTTCCGATCGGACTATCTTACCGGGGCCGACATAAGGTCGAATTCGAGCAACGACGTCGAACTGCTTCAATCCTATATCGAAACCAACGAAACTTTCGGAATGCCGCTACGCATGCGCGTGGGCCGGCAGCAGATTAAACTTGGCAGCGGCTGGCTGGTCGGTGAAACCCAATCGCAGATCGAAATTGCGTTTGACGGATTACGCCTGACGTATTGCGGCGATGGTTACGCCATTGACGGCTGGTACACGAAACTCGCGGAACGCGGAGCAAGCGAGCAGGATGGGGATGTCGATTTTTATGGATTGAGCGCGTCGTGCACGGCGGTGGAAGGACAGGAGTTTCTGGTGTACTGGCTGTACCTGCGCGATGCCGCTTCGCTCAATGACACCAACTTCGTCGCGCCGATCGAACGCCTCGAAGACATTTTCGATCTCGACGATTACGGCGCAACAAACCTGCACACCGTGGGGGCGCGCGCCGCGGGTGGGCTTGGCTCGTTCGACTACGTCGCGGAAGCAGCGTATCAATTCGGCGATGCCGACAGCGTAGGTTCGCTGTTCAAGAACAACGGATTCGTGTACGGAGACGATTCGGCCGAATTCAGCGCGTGGGGCGGAGACGCGGAGATTGGCTATTCCTTTGAAGAGATGGTGTGGACGCCTCGCGTTTACCTTGGCGGAGCGTATTTCGGCGGAGAAGATAATCGGGATATTACGTTTCTCGAATGGCTGAATCCCTTCGATCGCCCCGAAGCCAGCGTTTCGTTCAATCGGCTGTTCTCATCGAAGCGGTATTACGAGTTCTTTGACGAAGGCCGCAATGGAACCAACTTTTACCAAATCCGAGGTGGTGTCGAAGTGCATCCCACCGAAAAAATCTTCGCTTCGCTTGAAGTGTCGAAGCTGGGTGTGAACGATACGTTCGACACGCCGCTAACGATAGGGTTGGGGGGCTGGCGCGTGCCAGTCGCGCCCGCGCTCTCATTTCTCACAGAGGAATCCGGAGACGACGTCGGCATCGTCACCGGTCTGGACATTGAATACCAGTACTCGGACCAACTGATGTTCCGCGTGACATGGAACCATATGTTCGTGGATGACGACGTGGACGAGGGCAATTTTGTATTCGCGAACGGCCTCGAGTTTATGGGCGGATCGAGCGACGACGATTTGGATTATTTCGCAGTCGAATCGCGGCTTCGCTTTTAATCGGGCGAGTTTTTGGACTGCAGTAGCGGAGTCCGCTTCGGACGCAGCGACCGCTCTCACTTCGAGTATGCCAGGCGACCGGGTTTAGGTTGAGGTGACCGGGTGTCCGAAGTAAAAGCGGCAGCTACCGCTACCGCACTCCAGGGCGCGCTTCTTTTTCCCCGCGCCGCCATCGGGTACAATTCCGGTTTCCCCCCACGAGACAGGAGCACCGTATCCATGCGATTTGCGCTGTTCACGGCGTTTGCCGCCGTGTTCCATTGTGCCGCCGCGCCAGTCACCGAAGACGTCGAAATTCCAACATCGCACTACGTCCTGCGGATTGCGCCGCAGGGAGGCGCGGGCGCGGAATTGTTTCGGTTGAATTCATCCAAACTGAACCAGGCGGCGCACGACGGTCTACTCATGGAAGGATTCGGCATTGGCAATTTCTATGTGCCAAACCGGCGGCTGAACGAATCGCTCGAGGTGCTCGAATCCGTTACGGACCGGCCCGTCCTGCAATACACCTACGAATGCGACGGACCGAACATCCGCGGGTTGCGCGTGACCCGCACCATGGAGCCCCTGCTCGACGAGGCATCGGTTCGCGTAAAACTGCGTGTCGAAAATCGAGGCACGGAAGATCAATGGGTCGCTCCGTGGGTGCGCAATGAGCTCGCCCCCGGCGGAAAATTTGACGCCAATGATCGCATCGACGTTCCCACGCTGGACGGCATCGTTCAAGCCCAGCGCAGCGCATACTACCCTGCTTCGCGAAATTGGATCGCCGCTACGGACACCGTGTCGAAGGAAACGGTATATGCCGTGTTCAATTGCGATCAGACGCATTCATTTCTTGCGTTGCGCGAAGAAATGGAGACGTATTGCGGATTCCAGACGGCGTATGTGCCGCACGTGATGAAAAAGGGCGATGCGTGGGAAACCGTCTACCGCGTGAACGCGGTCCGCGGCCTGTCGCACGTGAGCTTCGCCACGGATGAACTCGCCGCCCAACTGGATTACGCCGACGGCGCGCTGACGCTCATCATTGCGCCCACGCGCGCGATGCCGAACGTTTCCTTTCAGGCGAGTGTGCTCGCATCCAATGATCGCGTGTGGCGGTTGCCCGCGCAAACCTTTTCACTCGAGCCGGGCAAGAATGTCCGGTGTACTTACGAATGGCAATCTCCCGGAGACGGGGCGTACGATTTTCTCGCGAAACTGACGCAGGACGGCAAGGCCGTGATGCTCGGCGCGGATACCGGCTCGCCGCACGGCGGCATTGATACTCAATTCATTACCGGAGAACCCGCAACGGTCGAGTTTGCCGCGTGGTCAGACGCGCCATTTGCGCTGGACCGCGGTAAGCGCGCTTTACGCCGCGCGATGGCCGCGAACGGCCCGACGCGAGCGTGGTTTGAAAGTTCTCTCGAAAAAGTCTTTCCAGAAGATGACCCCGAACCCGTGGGCGCGGTCCAATCGGTGGCGCGCGTCGCGCTCGCAAAGAACGAACGCGAATCGTTCCAAATCGTGTTTCGCCCGGACGACGTTGCGTTGGAGTTGCTCACGCTTGATGTCAGCGATCTCACAAACGAATCAACTGGCGACGTGTTGCGCGCAAACAATGTTACGCTGCACCGCGCGCTGTTCTATCCGGTCCGCGTGCCCACGCATTACGAAGGGCCCACCGGACTCTGGCCCGATCCATTGCCACCGTTTGCCCCCGTGCGCATTGAGGCGGGACGCTCCACGCCAATTTGGGTAACCGTGTACGCGCCCGCGGGCACGCCGGCCGGTGTGTACGACGGCGCCATCAGTGCGACGTCGCCGGGCTCCGATCCGATGCAGTTCACTTTGCGCGTCGAGGTTTTCGACTTCGCACTCCCCACTACGCCTGCCCTAAAAACAGATTTCGGATTCTGGCCTGAGAACGCGTTGTCCATGTCGAAAAGGTTCGGATATGAAGGCACAGAATCGGAATTGAACGTGGCCTATCTCGAGAACGCCGCGGACCATCGCGTTACGTTGCGCTCACTCGTGCAGTTTCCCGCGGAAAGCGCGGACTACGCCGCCAGTCTGCGCGCGTTTGAACCGAGACTCGCGAAGGCGCTTGCCGATGGCGCTACAACGGTCAGTGTGCCGGCGTCGTTACTGGATGCGCCCGAGCAGTTGCGGCTCGCCAATGCATTCGTCGCGAAACACAAGCTGGCGGGACGTGTCTTTTGCCAGATCGCGGATGAACCTGAGCGCCCCGCGTGGCAACGCCTGTTCGACACGATGACGAAATGGCGCGCGGAAGCGCCGGACATTCCGCTCATGCTAACTACGTATGGCATGCAACCATTTTTCCACGAAGCGGCGCCGATTTGGGCGATTCACACGCCGCTGATGGATACGTTGAATAACAAGGCCGTACTTGATCACATCACGGCAAACGGCGAAGCCTGGTGGTACGTGAACCATACACCGCCGCGTCCCTATGCGAATTTCTTCATCGATCTCGCGGGCATCGAGCACCGTATTCTGTTTTGGCAGACTTGGGCGCTTGGCATCAAGGGGGTCCACTATTGGAACGTGAACTACAGCGAAGGCGGCGTCAACCCGATGCTCAGCCAACTAGATGTCACGCCCGCGAATGGCGATGGATTTCTTGTGTATCCCGGTCCACAAGGCCCCGTCAACTCGATCCGGTGGGAAATTATTCGCGACGGGATCGATGATTATGATTATCTGGTGATGTTTCGCGCGCTGATAAAAAAAGCGGAACAGGCGAAAAACACCGCCCTGCTCGCGAAGATTCAGCCTGTGTACAATCTGAAAGACTTGGTGCCCGATCTCGTGACTTATCCCCGCGATCCAAACGTCCTGTTCGCAAAGCGTGAAGCCATTGCGCGCGCCATCGTCGAACTGCAACGCGCGCTACCGTAATCCACCTCGCAGTGTTTAACTACGCGAAGCGAATCGACATCGTCAGCCGGCTGATGCACACCAAGTCACCGGCATCGTTATTGATGCGTATTTCCCAAACATGCGTCGATTTTCCGAGATGGAGAGGTTTCGCGGTCCCTGTGACATAGCCTTCGCGCGCGGAGCGGACATGGTTCGCATTCACGTCTAGGCCTACACACCGGCATTTCTCGGGATCGATCACGAGTGACGATGCCATGCTGCCGAGCGATTCCGCCAGCACGACGCTTGCGCCACCGTGCAGCAATCCAGCGGGCTGCGCAGTCCGGCGGTCTACCGGCATTTTCGCCGATAAAGAGTCATGGCCAATGTCCGTAAATTGAATATCGAGCACTTCGTGGATGGTGCCAACGGCGAGTGCGTTGAGGTGGGCCAGGTTATAGGTCGAAAACCAGATACACGAATTCGCGGATTGAGTAGACATTTGCTAGCGCCTCGATACCATATAACGGTTTCCGCTGATCTCGATGGCTACCCCGCGCAAATCCACATCGACCAGCCGTGCCTGTGTGCTCGGAATGTTTTCTCCGACGTAGACTTTTTGCATGTTGATAAGCGCCGACGCGCGTGGATTGCGGGTGTTCGGAATTCCCACGATATTGATTTTCAAGGGGGGCAAGCCAAGCCGCACGCGATCCGATTCGGTAAGTATCGGCAAGGTGTCGAAATTAATTTTCCCAAGTGGCGCTTGCGCGGGCGGGGCCGCGGGAGGCTCTGGCGCGGAGATTGGCAAGGAAGGCAGCGGTACTACCGCGCTTTTCTCCACGGTTGCCGCGGTGACCGCTTCGAGTTTCGGTTTCGCTTTTATTTTTTCCAACTTGGGCACGGCCGCTCGCGCCGTCTGCAACGGTTTGGATGGCGGGTCCGATTCTTCGGGCAACTCGTCGTCGAGTACCGGTACAGGTGTTATAATAGTTTGCACGCTTGCCCGCTGCACGCTCGGTGTGGGAGCCGATGCGGAAGCCACGGGCAGCGGCTCCGAATTGTTGTCCGCGAGCATTACCGCGGTCGTTACCGTGCCCGCTGCAATTCCCGCGAGTATCAGCGCGCCGGCGATGATAAATCCGATGGTGCTCCCGGCGCTCCCGGCGCCACCACCTGCCGGCGCCTCAAAGTCCGGCTCCAGCGTCAGCTCGCGGAGAGTTGCGGCCTGCGGTTCTTCCCGGGAAGATTTCTCCTTCTCCAGCTTCCGCAGTGCATCGAGAATCGAACTCATGGCGTGGCGCCGGCGGCGGCCGCGTCATCGGGTACCAACAGCAGCCCGCCGGTCCATGCCGGTGAGCTGTCCTGCGTTTGCCCGCCGACGGGAACTGGAGTTATTGCGGGCGCTTCTACCGCAACGACTGGACCTGCCGCAGGTGATTGTTGCGCCTGAATAACCTGTGGCTCGCCAGGCTTTGGCAATTCCTCGGTGGCAATTGGCGGCGCCGGACCGGGTGGTGAAGCGGATTCTAATTGCGCAAGCGGGGAAGCCGGCGGATTCACAGTCTCCGGTTCTGCCTTCGCAGCGGAGGGTGTGGCTGGTCTGGTAGCTTTGGTTTCGGCGGCCAATTTCTTTTCGCTGTTACGTTTGGGTGCGGTCCGCGCTTCTTTTTTGCGCGCGGGTTCTCCTGTCGCGGCGTCCGGTTTTGCCGTGGCCGCTTTCGCGTCCGGCGCTTCGCCGCCCCGAGGCACGGTGTCGGCCCCATCGTCGTTATCCAATAACACCGCGGGCATTGCGCGCAGGCCCGGCGTATTGAATCCCGGCAACCAACTGCTCAACACCATCCGCGTGCGTTTTCCGGCCACACCATCGGCATTCTGGCCGGTCTCGCGTTGAATCGTTCGAATCGCTTCCGCCGTCGCGCCATCGAAGGTACCCGTCGGAGCGCGTTCAAGCCGGCCAAGTGCGCGCAATTGCACCTGCAACACGCGCACGTCCTCTCCGTTCATTCCGTTCTTTAAGACCGCGGTTTCGGGAGACGTGTCCCTCCACAGCACGATTGCCTCGTTTAAGTACGACTCGGCGACACGGTCACGCGGCACAAGCGTCGCTTCGGTCGACGCCATCGCAATCTTCAGATCGTCGCCTTGCGCTCCTACGAGGGCAGTCCAAATGGATCGGCTGTGTCCATGCAGTTTGATCAACGCAGGCAGGTTTATCGCCTCGAGTTGTTCAAGCGTCACTGACAAGATTTCACAGTCCAGCCGATTATCGTCAGCAAACGTTGTGAGCGATTGAACGGAATCATCCTTGGGAAGGTTCGTGAGCAGCGCCAGGTTCCACGCGCGCAAAAGGCTTTGCACTGCCGAGTTCCGGCTTGCAACCTGGTCTTGCCGGTCTATCAACCCCGCGAACGAGGTGTCACTTGGACCCGACACTGGCGGAGACGACACCTGGACGGATTTCTCCGCAGGTACGGGTGCGGCAAACGCTATCTCTCTCGAGCTTGCAGCGGCTGGATGTGAAACGGTGGAAGCAGCCGCGCCATTGTTTGTTGCGGGAACTCCCGGCCCGGGCGCGAACAGGTTGCGATCACGCAGGAACAACGCCAGCAACAACACTGCAACGCCCGCCGTAATCACGGCTGGATTCGGCAACCATGCGCGGAACCGCGGCCAGATGCTTCGCTTCGGTTGCTCGCCGCGGATTTCTTTGGCCGCCTGCCGCACGATCGCCGGCGTAATGTCACGCGCTTCCTTGGTGTACCCAATCAGCAATGCCCGATCGCATAACGCATTGATGACGCGAGGCGTACCGTTGGACGATTTGTAGACTTGTTTGACCGCTACGGGCGTGAAGTAAATCCGCCGGCGGGCGCCTGCCACCCGCATTCGATACGCGACATATTGCATCGTCTCGCTTCGGCTAAGCGGATGCAGATGGTACCGCGCCGTAATGCGCTGGTTCAGTTGGCGAAGCTCGTGCAACGCTAGCACCTGCATGAGTTCCGGCTGCCCTATCAGCACAATTTGAAGCAGCTTCTGGGTTTCGGTCTCAAGGTTCGACAACAGCCGGATCTGTTCGAGCACGCTTGGCGTAAGGTTCTGCGCTTCATCGATGACAAGCACGCAATTCTTGCCCTTGGTGTTCTTTTCAAGCAGGTAGGCATTCAACTCATCAATCAGACCGCGCACCGTTGTCGCGACAGTCTTGATCCCGAAGTCTTCGTTAATCTTGCGCAACAATTCCTCGGGCGAGAGGCAGGGATTGAAAATAAAGGCGACTTCGGTGTGTTCGTCGAGCTGGCCGAGCAGCGTCCGGCAGATGGTCGTTTTTCCTGTCCCGATTTCACCGGTGACCATCACAAACCCACTGCGGTTCTTGATACCAAAGAGCAGATGTGCGAATGCTTCTTTGTGCTTTTCGCTCAGATAGAGGTATTTCGGGTCGGGCGTGAGATTGAAAGGTCTCTCCCGAAGTCCGTAGTAACCCTCATACATAGTGACATCACCCCGCGCTGCAAGAAACTGCGCACAACACCGCGTTGCTGGTCAATGAGGATAACAGGGTGCAGAAGAGTAGTCAACGGAAAGGCGGTAGATTGTGGGCTAAAAGTGCGGGTTTCGCAGCGTTGTCAGCTATCAACCGTCTTCCACGAATCCAGGTGTTCTTTCAGAATGCGCCGTACTTCCAGAATCGCCAATGGATGATAGTGGCACGAATGGTTGGCCGGCACAATGAATTCGGAGACTGCGCCATCAAGATGTGAACTCGTGTAGGCGACGGCGCCGTCGCTTCCGTGCTCCACATTACCTTCGCGAATATTGCCAATGAGGGAATGGTAGTGGACACCATCCGCGATGGGTTGGGCATGTGTTGCACGAATAAACCGGTTGTTGGGCGAGAGATTCTTCACGCTGGTCAGATCGCGTTCGGTAAGTTTGGCGCCGGGTGTGGCGATATCCAGCGTAAGTACGTCAAATGCCGTCGTCGCTATGAATTTGGGTACAGCAATCAGCCGCGCGATGAGGTTGGCAACACGTAAGTCGCTGAGTTCGGAACCTGCGTGTGGGGTCGCGATAAATACCACCCGCTTGACGCATGGCAGCGGTTTGTAAAAGAACGTACTGCGCAGAATTTCCTTGTCCTTATCGGATGCGCGGGTTTCATCCAGCGATCTTTTACTCACGGTTGCCCATAGTGCGTCGCCGCTGTCCTGCACCATCATTTTTGACAGCAGGCCACCCATGCTGTGACCAACCAGCACCATTTGATCGAAGGCGGGATGGTCGTGGCCGGGATTGTATCGCTCCTGCGCCTCGATCAGCGCGTTGCGGAATTGGCCCGCGGAAAATATGAATGGAAGGCCCGTGGGGTACTGGTAAAACCAGAATTGGTACCGCTCGCGCAGGACCGGGTCGCCCCGGAGATCGTTCAACATTTGTGCCCAGGTTAGGGGACTCGACACAAGCCCATGTACGAATACCACCGGTATCCGTTCCGGGTCGTAGGGCTCGATCATGTACAGACCCGTGTCATCTTCCATTCGTTCAGCGCGAAATAGCCCAATAAATTGGTTCTTTTGCAGTGCTGGGTCCGACAACACGTAGGCCAGTGGCGTCGTCATGTCGGATTCGAGGGGTGTATCTGCCCCATCGATTTCAGTGGCGCTGATGTGAAGGGGATCGTAGAGATCCAGTGTCGCTTCCAACGGTTGATCGAAATCTACGCACGCAAGCCGGTTGAACCGCAACAGCCCGGTCGCGGGATAGCTCGCACGCGGCGGCATATTCGGGTTGGACGGGTCTTGCTCGGCGACCGCAATCAACGGAATACCGAGGCCGTAGGTGCGATATTGGTTGTGTATCCCCGTGACTTCGTAATTCGTCGCGAGCAGCAATTCGGAAAAATCGGCGGCTTCTGGCGGGAACCCGTGCATGAACACGCGAATGAGCAGGGGGCCGTCCCAGGTGTCAATGCGAAGAGGTCCGTTTTCGACCGTTTCGGCCGACGGAGCCGCTTCGATCAACCGAAGCGCGTGCGCGAGGGAATGGTTGTACAGTTCACATCCCAACCGGAAACGGGGATCGTAGACATTTGGCGCGGCGCCCAAGTCATTGTCAAAGAGAAAGGAATACGCAAACCGCGCGGATGACAGAAAGTAGCCTAACGCATCGGCTGGGGCTTTCTTCTCATAACCTATTGCGGTCAGATAGCTTAGTTCCGACATGCCGAACAGCAAATGCCGATTTGGGTCGCTGCACGCCCGTCGCCGAAGGTCTCGCATGGTTTCCGCCGGATCGTCTTCAAATTGCTCTGTAAGATTATATAGGCGCAATACTTGGGCCGTATGCGGACTCATCGACTCCGTCGTGATCGCGTTGCTCTGCATCAACCGGAACGCCACGTCGGGCTGCACCTCTTTCAGAGCGACGGGAGTGAGGCAACCGGCGGCCAGGAGCATTGCAAGGATCACGAGCTTTTCCACAGTTGGCTCCTTACTAAAAAGACCTGTCCTTAAATGCACCCACAAAGAAGATAAGTTTGGGCATATAGAAGGATTATACATATATTTTGTCAAAAATTAGGCATATAATGTTTATGTGTCTAAAAAAAGCCACTTATTGCGCATATTGTTATAACGTGTTAATCTCGTGAACATTATCATGTCTTTCAATCCTGAACAGCCCTACAACGATCTTCCGTATCTGCCTCCACAGGTGGATATCGAAACGAAGGCAATTTTACGGAAAACCACTGCGGCCGCGCGCGCCCTATGCGAACTTAAATCAGTTGGGGCAATGATTCCCAATCAGCAACTGCTTGTGGGTTCCATACTGCTTTTGGAGGCTCAGGTCAGTTCGGAGATCGAGAATACTGTCACTACTTCTGACAAGCTGTTTCAATTGGCGGCGTCTACGGACAGCGAAACCGATGCGAGCACCAAGGAAGCGTATCGGTACAGCCAGGCATTGCGCGAAGGTTCTGTTCTGCTCCAAAGGCGGCCTCTGGGCGTCCGTTCGGCACTGGAAATTTGCCAGACGATTCGGAACGCGGAAGTCCAAGTTCGGACTATGAGCGGAACGCGGATTGCCGACTCGATGTCTCGCCGCGTGATCTATACGCCTCCAGACGCTCCTGATCGATTGGACGCACTGTTGCGAAATTGGGAGGAGTATTTGAATCGTCGCGACGAAGTCGATCCGCTCATTAAAGTGGCGCTGCTGCACTATCAATTTGAGGCGATCCACCCGTTTACAGACGGAAACGGGCGGACGGGACGTATCCTCAACATCCTCTACCTGCTGCAGGAAGGGCTACTGGAAGTGCCTGTCTTGTATCTCAGCCGATACATTCTCGAACGGCGCTCTGATTACTATGGCCTGCTGCGTGGAGTAACAGAGAATGCGGCATGGGAGCCGTGGATACTTTATGTCCTGGACGCAATGGAAGAGACTGCCCGATGGACCTTGCAACGGATTAGCGCGATTCAAAGGCTCATGGAACACACCCGTGAATTCATGCTGCGCGAGGAGAGCGGCATATACTCTCGCGAACTGCTTGAACTATTATTTATTCAACCTTACGTGAGAATCGGCAACGTGATCGAGAGCGGAATCGCGAGCCGGGATACAGCGTCATTGTATCTGAAAAAACTCGTGCGGGCCGGTGTGTTGTTTGAGCGGAAGCGTGGAAGGGACAAACTATTTTTTCATTCCAAGCTCTACGAATTGCTCATGAGCGATCGTCACGAATTTGAACCGTATGCGTAAGCCCAGCTCTTAAGGCAGCACGTTAAAACAAACGGAGTTCCGATATTATGCGCATGATCTCGTTGCTATGTGCCTTCGCTTGCGTCGCTCACGGCCAGGAACCTGCGCCGGCGCAGCCCACAGCGCCGTTGATCGCGGACAAGGAATTTGTCTACGTTTGCCGCGATGCGGGCGCGGGCGCGTACGAGGCATTTCCGGATGTGTGCCGGTTGAAGGACGGACGCCTGATGGCGGTGTTTTACGCCGGCTACGGCCACGTCGCGCTTCCGAATGAAGCACTGCCCAAAGGCGGGCGCGTAAGCATGTGTTTCTCCTCCGACGAAGGCCGCACATGGGCCCCCGCGGAGACATTGTTCGACGGCGCAGACGATGACCGTGATCCGTCAATTGTCCAACTCAGCGATGGGCGTTTGCTCTGCAATTTCTTTTCGCTGCGCAAAAAGGCCGATGGCGGGTATCGTGGCCTCGGCGCGTGGATGGTCGAATCCGCCGACGCGGGAAAAACATGGGTCGGGCTGCGTATGGTCAGTCCGTATTATTGCAGCGCGCCCGTCCGCGAACTGGCCGATGGCAAGCTGATCCTCGGCCTGTACAACGAAGCCGAAGGCGATGCCTGGGGCGCGGTGACGATTTCATCTGACAAGGGCCTGACGTGGTCGCAGCCCGTCGACATTCCCAACGGCGGGCTTCGTCTCGACGCGGAAACCGATGTGATCGCGCTCAAGGACGGCTCGATATACGCCGCGCAACGGACCGAGAAAGAAAACATGCGGTTTTCAAAATCAGCGGATGGCGGCGTAACCTGGAGCGTGTCGGAGCCGATGGGTTTCCCCGGCCATTGCCCATACCTGCACCGCACGCCCGAGGGCATCATTATCGTGGCGCACCGCGTACCGGAGACGAGCCTGCATTTCTCGCTTGATGAAGGCGCAACGTGGAGCGCAAACATCCCCGTCGATTCCGTCGGCGGCGCATATCCGAGCATGGTGACACTAAATGACGGGTCTATCCTGATTGTCTACTACGAAGAAGGCGAAGGCTCCAGCATCCGCGCTCGAAAGTTCAAAGCAACGGCGAATGGGATCGAGTGGTTGACGTGGTGACGCGCACTGCTTAGAGGACTGCGGTCATCTCCTCGATCCGTGTAAATTTTTCACGGGGTTTGCCTTTCGGTTTCCCGCGTTCAATTTCCGCGGCATCGATCTTCTGCCAATCCTCGAAGGACACAATGCGCACGCCGCGGTCTGTTAGCAACGACTTCAACGCACCGGTATCCGGCATGACACATGGCGCAAGCGTGGGCGCGTCCGAGATGAGCGCGGCGACCGACTGTTGGCTATCGGGTTTGTTCGTGCCAATCACGCCGCTCGGACCACGTTTGATCCATCCCACCGAATATATTCCGGGAACAACTTCGCCTTCATTGAGAATGCGACCATTCGTATTGGGCAATATGCCGCGCTTCTCGTCGAATGGAAGCCCCGGAATTGGGATGCCGCGGTAGCCGACACTGCGGAAGACGAGGCCGCAAGCCAGCTCCTCGAATTCTCCGCTCCCCTCGGCGCGCGTTTGGTGCGCGGGGCCCGACAGGCGATTGCGTTCGAGAACAATTGATTGCACCTGATTTGCGCCGCGCAACTCGACGGGGCTTTTCAGGAAATGAAATTCATACCGCTTGTTTCGGCCGGCGTGCGTCCTGTCTGCGAACCCGCGCAGTAATGCCATATTCTTTTGCGCCTGGTGATTTTCAGGATCATCGAGTTCTGTCTGGCTGGCGGGATCAACCAACAAATCGTTCTGCCGCACGATTATGTCGCAGTCCGCAAGTTCTCCGACTTCCTTCGCTTCGGGT
>JAWXCN010000193.1:0-5824 GCA_034408725.1 Candidatus Hydrogenedentota bacterium | reverse complement strand
GTATGTGATCAACGGCCAGAAGCAGTGGATCACCAACGGCGGCATCGCGGACATCCTCACCGTCATGGCGCAGACGGAAGTCGACACGCCGCGCGGCAAAGAAGACCGCGTAACCGCGTTTCTCGTGACCCCGGACATGCCCGGCTTCAAAGTGACTGAAGTTGCACTGGAAAAAGTGGGCATGCGCGGCACGAAAACTGCCAAGCTCGCGTTTGAAAACCTCGTCGTGCCGGAGGAGAACATTCTCGGACCCAAAGGCGGCGGACTGAAAGTCGCGCTGACAGTGCTGAACTTCGGGCGCACAACCTTCGGCGCGGGCTGCACAGGCAACTGCAAGGACATGACCGAACGCGCGATTGCGCACGCGAAAACGCGGCACCAGTTCGACAAGCCATTGGCGGCGTTCGGACTCATCAAGGAAAAAATCGCGAAGATGGCCGCGCTCACCTATGCGGTCGACGCGACGACGTACCTCACTGCGGGGCTGCTTGACCGCGGTGAGGAAGATTTCAAACTTGAAACTGCGATTCTGAAAGTCTTCGCGAGCGAGGCGCAATGGCTGATCTGTTACGAAGCCATGCAGATTCTTGGCGGACGCTCTTTCTTCACCGATCAGCCGTTTGAACGGTACATGCGCGATGCGCGGTTGAACACCATCGGCGAAGGCGCGAATGAAGTGTTGCGCACGTTCCTAATCGCGGCGGTTGGGCTGGGCGACATCGGCCTCAAGGTCGAGGGAATGCTCGAATCCAAGAGCAAGATTGGCGGCCTGGGAAAATTGCTCGGGTTTGGCGCGTCGAGCATCGAGCGCATGCTCAAAACGCCAACGGTTCCTGCAAAATCGCCGGAGTTGCGCGAGCAGGCGGACCAATTGGCGTCAGCGACGCGTCGCTTCGGCATCGCAGTCATGCGCGCGCTGGGCACGCACCGGAAAGCTGTGCTCGACAAACAAATGATGTGCAACCGCATCGCGGACTGCGTCATCGCGCTCTACACCGCAACGGCAGTCATCAGCAAACTCGATTCCGGCCTCACGCGCGTAAACGGGCACGCGGCGCGTGTGGCGGACGATGTCGCAGTGGGAAAACTGTATTGCAGCATGGCGTTCCAAAAGATCGACCAATCGCTGGCAACGTTGTTTAAGAATAATGATGATGTGTTTGAGGCGGTTTCGGACCGGTTAACGGGGCTGAAATAGTGAAATCGACAAGAAAGCAATTCTACTCATATTTGCGGGAGTCACTTATAGTTGGATTCTTCATTATATTGGCTAATTTCATTGTTATCCGGTTGATTTACGGCGAGTGGTGGTACGTACAAGTTCTTCCATGCCTATTGCTCATAATTGTTCTCGCGCCAATTGGGTCGTGGCTGCGACTTCGATGGTCCAAAGACGGAGGTAACGATGTCTCCCCTTAGCCGCGCGATAGGTTGGATTTTTGGGTCTTTTATCGCATACGCGATCCGGTGGGCTTATTCCGGGCAATCAGATCTCGGGTTCTTTTTCTGCATGGTATTTGCTGGTCTGTTTGTACATTTCGCTGCATGGGTATTCAAAAACGTGGAAGACGATTCTGCGGTAGCGCGTAAAGATGATTCGTCCCATTGTGAAACGGTGTCTGATCGGTTGACTGAGAGTTGATGAGCAAAAGCGATAAATCACTTCTTTTGTGGCTCGTCGGTGGCTCGATTTTGGGTGTCACAATTCGCGGAGTAAACACTGGTAATTGGGGGCCTGGTTTCATCGCAAGTCCAATAATCATTCTAATCGCAGCCATAGTCATCATACGGCTAAAAAATGTGCTCATACGTAAAAGGTCGGGACGGTGACTGAATGAATTCACCCGTCACAAAGACCTCCCCACTCCGTGCGCTCGTCGATGAGATTTCCGCGCAGGAGGCGATTTTGCGCGAGGGCGGCGGCGAAGCAGGCCGTGATCGGCAGAAGCGGCTTGGGCGGTTGACGGCGCGAGAGCGGATTGCGCGCTTAATTGACGATCCGGAGCGGTTCTTCGAACTCGGACTCTGGGCCGCATACAAAATGTATCCGGATGCGGGCGATGTTCCCGCCGCGGGCGTCGTTGCGGGCGTCGGCTCGATCTACGGCCGGCCCTGCATGATCATCGCGAACGACGCGACGGTGAAAGCAGGCGCGTTCTTTCCGCAGACCTGCAAAAAAATCATTCGCGCGCAGACTATCGCGTTCGAGAGCGCGCTACCGATCATTTATCTCGTCGATTCGGCTGGCGTGTACTTGCCGATGCAAGACGAAATTTTTCCGGACCAGGACGATTTCGGGCGCATCTTTCGCAACAACTCAGTGTTGTCCGCGGCGGGGCTTCCGCAGATTGCCGCGATCATGGGCAATTGCATCGCGGGCGGCGCGTATTTGCCGGTGTTGTGCGACAAATTGTTGATGACCGAAGGCAGCGGACTGTACCTCGCCGGGCCTGCGCTGGTGAAGGCCGCGATTGGACAGGTAGTCGGCACGGAAGACCTCGGCGGCGCGGCAATGCACGCGCAAGTGAGCGGGACCATCGATTTTCGGGAGCCGAATGATGAGGCGTGTCTCGATCGCATTCGCGCGCTGGTGGATTTGTTACCCGCGGAAAAATGGCAGCGCTCAATAGAAGGATTGACGAAGTCTGCGCCCGAAAAGCCGAGCGATTCAATTTATGATTTCGTGAGCGTCGATGGCCGCAAGGAATACGAAGTGCGCGACGTGCTCGCGGCGATTGTCGACGCGGGTTCGATGCTGGAGTTCAAAGCGGAGTTTGGCCAAACGCTCGTTACCACATACGCGAAGATTGGCGGCATCGCGGTGGGGATTGTCGCGAATCAGCGCAGGCGCGTGGAATCAAAGACCGAAGGCGTGCAAATCGGCGGCGTGATTTATCACGACAGCGCCGACAAGGCCGCGCGGTTCGTGATGGAATGCAATCAGACCGGCCTGCCGCTCGTGTTTATACAGGATGTCGTAGGGTTCATGGTCGGCCGCGATTCGGAACACGAAGGCATCATCCGTTGCGGCGCAAAACTGGTCAACGCCATGTCAAACAGCGTCGTGCCGAAAATCACGGTCGTCATCGGCGGATCGTTCGGCGCGGGCAACTACGCGATGTGCGGCAAAGCCTACGACCCGCGCTTTCTGTTTGCGTGGCCCAATGCGAAATACGCGGTCATGGGCGCGGACCAGGCCTCGGGCACGCTGTTCGACATCATCAAAAAAAGCGCGGAACGTCACGGCAAGGCATTCGACGTCGAAGAAATCACCGCGCTCCGCGAAAAGGTCAAGCAGGGCTACGTCGAACAAACAGACGTGCGCTACGGCGCCGCCCGCGGATGGATCGACGCGATCATCGCGCCGCACACGACGCGCGATGTGCTCATCACTGCGCTCAGCCTCGCTTCGGGAAAGATGCCGAAGGCGCGGTACCACACCGGCGTGTTGCAAACGTGAGCTGGGTGGGAGCGTTTTGGGAGTTCTATATCGCGCGAGCTGCAGAGATCCTGATCGGGCTCATTATATCAGGCGTACGGAACATCGTTTTTTTTCTCGTTGCCATAACGTCTATTTATCAAGCGCAGCGGATTAACGCCCTGCACACCAGACTCGTCTCTCTGAATACGCCATTTTATGAGGGGGGTCAAGTGGCTTTCCCTGTAGCGGATGAAAGTGAGTTGAAAATGGTGAATAATCTGGCCGGTCGTGCCGCACTATTCGGCGTCGCGGCGCTGGTGTTTTCCGTAATGGGCTGGTGGCTACAATTCCGGCGCGACAGAAAGTTACATCGGCTGGCGAATAATACTTTGGAAGTCCCGAGGTAAACCAAAATGGGCGAAGAACTGGGAACGTTGGAGTTTTTTCTTCACAACCCGAAACAGCTCGCGTTAATCGCGGGAATTTGTAGTGTTTGCTTCATTATCGGTCTGTTGTATTCCAAAGGATCGGCTCGTACAAAATACAGGATGGAAGTCGCGGCACTGATTATGTTCAGTGGTTTAATGACGATCACTGCATTAAACATGGGATTGTGGTATCTGAAAACCTTTGAAATGGAAGCCGACATTCAGGAAGTATCGCAATATCTCGACAAGCGAGTTCCTATGTGGGTGGCGGGAATGCGAGGTATATTCCTCCTATTCGGTCTCGGTTTTTCCGTCATCGCAATGGTTAGCTGGTGGTTTCTATACCGGCACTTTTATACGCGGCGTCCGCAATAGATACGCATGTCCAACCGACTGATCACGCAATTCCTCCGTTCCGTTGAATTAAAAACGGAAAAAATTCCGGGATACGATCAATATCCATTCGATATCCCCGCGGTGCGCAATTTGGACAAGATCGATTTTCATGCGTCGGTAACTTTTTTCGTCGGCGATAACGGGACCGGCAAGTCCACCTTGTTGGAAGCAATCGCCGTGGCGAGCCGATTCAATCCGGAAGGCGGTACGCAGAACTTTAATTTCGGCACGCGGGAATCGCATTCACCTTTGCACGCCTGTTTGCGCGTGACACGCGGGATTAAGCGGCCAAGCACGGGCTTTTTCCTTCGCGCGGAGAGTTTTTTCAATGTTGCGACGGAGATCGAGCGATTGGGCGTTGGCGCGTCGTACGGCGGAAAGTCGCTGCACGAGATGTCGCATGGCGAATCGTTCTGGACATTGCTGACGGAGAAATTTTTGGGCGGCGGTTTGTTTCTGCTGGACGAACCCGAAGCCGCGTTGTCGCCGTCACGCCAGTTGGCTGCATTGGCGCGAATCGACGAGTTGGTGAAAGATGGTTCCCAGTTCATCATCGCCACCCACTCCCCCATCTTGATGGCGTATCCTCATGCGCGTATCTTCATGTTCGGGGAAGAGGCAATCCGCGAGGTGCCGTATGAAGATACCGAGCATTTCACCGTGACGCGGGATTTCTTGGAGCATCGGGAGACGATGCTGAAGGAATTGTTGGATAGCGACTCGCAGATGCGGTTTGATGAAGAATGATGGACGTGAAGGAAATGGGAAGGCGCGCGGGGACGCGCGCCCTCCCGTAAACGCGAGAACGTAAAGTGACTACACCTCTCAAAATCGGCAATGCGCAGGGGTTCTGGGGCGACAGCGTTGACGCTCCGCGGACGTTGCTGGAGCAGCAGCCGGACCTCGACTACCTCACGCTGGATTACCTCGCGGAAGTTTCGCTGAGCATCATGGCGGGCCAGCGCGCGAAGGACCCCAGCGCGGGGTATGCGCGGGATTTTGTGGAGGTGGTGCGTTCACTCGCGCCGTTGTTGAAAGCGGGATCAAAGTGCAAGCTGGTAGCCAACGCGGGTGGACTGAACCCGCAGGGTTGCGCGGCGGCATGCTCCGAGGTTTTGCGAGAGGCGGGTTGCACGGGCATGCGCATCGGCATCGTCTATGGCGATGACGTTCTCCCCCATCTCTCCGCGCGCGCGAATGAGACACAGTTCAATAATCTGGATACGAGCGCGCCGTTGTCGACCGTGCGCGACCGCTTGGTCACTGCGAACGCGTATGTGGGCGGTGCGCCGATTGTGGATGCGTTGCGGCAAGGCGCGGACATTGTCATTACCGGGCGTGTCGCTGACCCTTGCTTGATTGCGGGGCCCGCGGTGTTTCATTACGGTTGGTCGTGGGACGATTATGATCGCATCGCCAGCGCGCTGGTCGCGGGACATCTGATCGAATGCGGCACGCAGGTCACCGGCGGAATTTCCACAAACTGGCTGGATGTGCCGGATCCGGGGAACATGGGCTTTCCGGTGATCGAGCTGGATGCCGACGGCACGATCGTCGTCACGAAACCGGCCAACACAGG
>JAWXCN010000192.1:0-27378 GCA_034408725.1 Candidatus Hydrogenedentota bacterium | reverse complement strand
GTACAGCGGCGGCGCCTGCACCACGAGGTCTGACCAATCCTGCTCATCCTTCCCGCGCCACACCAACTGCGGGTCCAGGTCGCGGTTCCGCCGCTCATACGCGACACGAATCGGGTCCAGCGCCTCCTTCGCCACGACAGACTGATGCTCCGCCGTGGGAATGTTCTTCCGCTTCGCTTCGTCGTGGGTGAGGGTCGTGACTGTTTTGGTGGACTTCGATCCCGCCGATTTCTTTGCCATGCGCAGTTCCTATTTGTGTTCCGCGAAATTCAAATGCAGCGATTCGGCCACCGTGGCGAGCCGTTTATCGCGCGTCCACAGGCGCGTGCCGGCGTCGAGCGCCACGGACGCGAGCAGGTGGACATCCATATACCCGATGCCCTTGCCCATCAACGCGCGCCGCTCGATAAACGCGAGGGCCTCTTCGTCGGTGGCCATGCGCGCCGCGGGAAGGTCCGCCCACAGACTCAGGAGTTCGCGCCGGTTCTTGAGGTTGCCGCAAGCCAGTTCGCCGAGCACGAAGGGATGCATTACCGCGCGATCCGCATTGAGGACCTCCTGAATGGCTTTGTCTCCATGGCGGAGGTGGTCAATCCAGACCGAGGTGTCGACCAAAATCATGCGGGCCTGGCCCGTCGCCGGGGCGGCGCACTCGCCTTGGGTTCGCTGCCGCCCAGTCGGGCCAGGCGGCGCGCGCTTTCGCGCTCGATGAGCGCGAGCAGACCAGCGTGGATGAGTGATGTGCGCTCAGTCACGCCGGTGATGCGCTGGGCCTTGCCCAGGAGTTGTTCGTCGAGGTTGATGGTAGTTCTCACGGCATCCGTCCCTCCCTAATCGTTCCGTGCAGTATACATCAAATGATGACTACTTTGATGCATCGGTTTTGCGAGTCGTGGATTCAGTTTTTTAATACTATTTCGTAGAACAAGGAGCCCAAACGGCTCGTAGCGTAGTAGCCTGGGCGAGCCAATGTGACACTTCCATCTCCCCAGCGGGCGGTAGTGTCGATGTCTTCAAGTTTCAAAACGACGAGTCCGCACTGCATGAAGTTTGCCGTAGCATCATCGGACTCTCGATCATGAATTCTGCCTCGCGCATCCATCCGCGACTTGAAAATGCCCACGTTCTCCGGAAGTATGCCGTCTATTGCGTTGGCCAAAGCTTGAAACTGTGCGCGCTCAATCTGGTCTTTCAGGAATGCCTGAAACGCTTTGGCCAGCAGGGCAGGCTTGCCCATATCGTTTAGCCGATCCAACAATAGAATTAGTTGTTCACCTATACGCCTACGCTCCTTCGGATCCGCAGCCATGTGATCTATTTGGGCTTGCCGTTCTTCCCTCGGAATGTCGTCGAGTGCGGCCAAAAACCGCAGAACTTTCTTTGCAAAAAGTCGGTCGCGAATTGTCATGACTCCCGAGGCTAACGAGAAAAGCGTTCCGATTATCGGCACGTCCCGGGCAACTCCGTCATCAAAAAGTGCATCAAGACCAACTTCGGAGAGTTCAGTTATCGTATCTCGCAAATCCGTTCGGGCTAGTGTTGCCACGAGTGATTCTTCAAGGCTCTTTGGCTCGTCATCAAACATTCTGTTTATCGCTACCGATCCTGGTCGAATTTTATGGTGTCGATATACTGTTTACGACCACCGCATCAATCATCTCCGTGAATTTTGAGGCGATTAATTCTTCTAAGTCGTCTTCGATCTGATAAACGTCGGTGAATTCTGCGAAAGCCCATCTCCCGTACTGTCCATTGTTGTTCACGCCGGGCACCCAATAGACCTCCATGGTCGATTTCTTGTCCTTTGCGTCCTCGCCGCGGTAGCCCTTTATCTCGACGATCAGATGCAGCAAATCTTCGTCGCCATGACCGTCGTCCACGAGCACGATGAAGTCGGGCCGATACTTTCGGGTTTCCGAGCCGTAGCGGTAGGGCACCTCGAAACTGAGGTTGTGGTTCTTCACGTAGGCTTTTGCCTGGGGATGAGATTCCGCGGCCCGGCAGAATTCGGCTTCCCAATCGCTATCGAGAATTACCCAGTTGATATGGCAACGCCGCGAGTCCGTTTCCCAGCGGTCGGTCTTGGATGTCCTGAAATTCACGTGGTTGGTCGAGCCGGTCGGGTTGTAAGGATTCAGCAACACCTTGATGGGGCGCTCGCCCAGGAACTGCCGGGTAATTGCGGCTGTGATGCGTTCGCAAGCCCAATCCGCCAGTTCCTGGTACATGAGCAACGCGGGATAGGTGTCCCCTTTGCAGACCAGACAGGTGTCCATCCATTGCTTGGTGATGCGCTTGAGCGGACCGAAGAGGAAGAGTTTGGGCTCCTCGCCGGGATCGCGCCATTTGGTGTATAGGAGTCGTTTCGTTACCTCGAAGAGGACGGTGGACTGGCGCATGTCCGCGAGGTGCTCCAGATTCATGTCTGCACTTTCACCGATGATTCCGGAGTTGCGTGTGATGGAGGGACCGACCAGTTCCGGAGTAAGTTCCAGGATGGAATCGTCGGTGAAGCTGGCTGCCAGCCGTTCCTCTGGCAATTCCACGCGGTACCCTTCGACGCGCGGGAAGCGAATCTCGAGGCTGTCGCGCTCCGGGCGCATGGCTTTCACCTGGACCGTGGGACGCGGAGGCTGTGGCGGCGCCACCACCGGCTTGGCCGTGAAATCGAAGGGGATACCGAATACGTCGGCGTACTCGACGTTGAACAACCCTTCTTCGTTCAGTTCGTATGACTGACGACGCAAAGCGCGGCCGATAACCTGTTCGCACAGAAGTTGCGTGCCGAACGCGCGGATTCCAAGGACGTGGGTGACGGTGTTGGCATCCCAACCTTCGGTGAGCATCGAGACGGAGACGACGCAGCGGATGGAACCTCCAAGTTGATCAGGCTTGCCGACGGTGTTCATGACTTCGCGGAGCAGTTCCTGGTCGGTGATTTTGTCGCCGGCATGGGCATCACCGGTTCGTTCGATGATTTCACGGCGAAATCGTTCTATTTCGTCAGCCGCTATCGCGCGGAAGTTGTTGTCGAGCGCGTCGCCGGCTTCGAGTTGCTCACTGTCGATGAGAATAGTGTTTGGCCGAGGGAAAGGGTTGCCGGTTGTTTCGTCGAAGTTTCGGAAGAGTGCCAGACGGCCGTTCTCAAGTGTGGTCGAGCCATCGTCGTTCTTTCGGTGAAACCCGGAAACGTAGTCGTATACCAACTTCGAGATGGACGTATTCTGGCAAACGATGATGAAGCAGGGCGGCACCTTGATCTTCTTTTCCACCCACAGCTCGTAAGTCTTCTCGTAATGGCCGTACAGGGCTGCCAGCGCCGTCTGCAATCGCGTTGGGAGCTTGAGCGGGTCGAGTTCCTCGCTCTTGCCACGGCCCTTCTTGGGCATGTCCTTTCGAATGTTTTCCCAGAGATTGCGGTATATCGGCATCTCGTCGCCTGGAATGTTCTCCGCAACTGGTACGCGTGGCAGTTTCACAATGCCGCACTCGATGGCATCCATAAGGGAGAAGTCGCTCATGGTCCATGGGAACAGGGTTCCCTCAGCATAGCCTGAGCCGCGGAGGAAGAAGGGCGTGGCCGACAAGTCGATGACATTTGTAAGACCGATGTGTCGGTTCACTGCTTCCAGTCCGGAAATCCATAACCGGGCCGCCTCCAGATTCTTCTCGGCTTCTCTCTTTTCCTCGCCCGCAATCTCGCCCTCGACTACCTCACCCGGCTTCTCCCGGTAGCAGTGGTGCGCCTCGTCGTTCAGCACGAGGATATTTTTCATACCCATCAGCTCCGACATGACGCGCTGAATCATTTGACCTTCGGTTTCAAGGGTGTTCAATGGTTCCGCGCCGCGGCCCTGGAGCAGTGCGCGCCCGCCACTGGACAATTCCATGCGCTCGCGGAGCTTGAACGCGTGATAATTCGTGATGACGATCTTGGCGTGCGTCAATTCCCTTACCAGGTCGCTGGGAATCAGTTCACGGTCTTTGTAGTAGCTATCGGGGTCGTTGGGCTGCAAAACGCGCAGGCGGTCTTTGATGGTGAGGCCTGGCGTGACGACGAGGAAGCCACGGGTGAATTTCTTGCTACCAGGTCTGCGGGCGGCGTTGATGGCCTGCCACGCGATAAGCATGGCCATGACGGTGGTCTTGCCGGCGCCGGTGGCGAGTTTCAACGCGAGGCGCATCAGCTCCGGATTGGCATCGTTGTTTGCATTGGCCAGGTGCTCGAGGAAACCCTTGCCCATCTGCCCGGTTGCCGGCGCGACCTCCGTCAGCCAAATCGCAGTTTCCACGGCTTCAATCTGGCAGAAGAAAGGCCGAATACCAGCGAAGGGATGGTGCCGCCAATGCTGGAGCAACCGGGCTGTTTCGGGGGTGACATGCCAGTCCGCCGGGTTCGGAAGGCTGCGCCATTGGTCCACCTGACGGCGAAGTTCGTTGATGACGACGGAGGTTTGTTCGTACTGCTGTTCCTGGGTGGATAGACCCTTACCTTCATCGAAAACGAGGTCCTGCTGCTTCGCCCCCTTTCGCTTTCGGGGTTTTGGAATGGGTGTGATGAACTCGGCTTTGCGGCGGGTCTCGATGATGCGTTGCGTCGGCTGGCCCTGCTCGTCCAGCTCCCAGTGTCGTTGGGGGTAGTCATAGGGCGAATTTAGAATCGGTCTTCCGAAAAATGTATCGCTCACGCTAACCCCAGCCCTCGTGTTCGATCACCCCAGGAAAATGCGCGAATGGCACTCGTCAGGTCGCGCCCCCCCGCACCTGTTCGCGCCCCACAAAGCCAAGAGTACTATCAATCTGGGACCAAGTCCAGCCGGCGGTTGAGTCATGGATTATCCTCTTGAACAAATTATTGTCCATCGGTGTCAAGGGAAACTCCTGCCCGACGTATTCTGACTCCTCTGAAAGATTGAATTTAACCCTTTAAACGGAGATCTTATAGATAAATCTTGAACGGAATGGGCGACGACTAACGAGAACAGCGCTTGTCAAATGTTGCTCGAACCAGGAGTTTCTTTTCAGGAGTTTTGTGAATGTCGAAATGACCGTTATCACGAAAAAAACAAGACCATAAAAAGCGTTGCAACCCTTTTTGCGCGATGTGGAATTTCATGTTGCACCGACGCGAAGTTCGCGTTCTCGATTCGTTTGTTTCACGCAGCGCGGCCGCCACCTACAACACCTATTGCCCAATGTTGACATTCTATAGAATTCTACCAATGAACAGGGAGACTCATTGATATGCCAAATTCTCTCGACGTGCAACCGCTCATTGTGAAAAATTGGGCCATTTTCGACAAGGCAAACTCGGAAATGCGTACAGGCGGGCCTGAAGAATCGGGGTATCCGAGCAAATGTTCTTTCGTCGTGCGAAACCAAGAAACCTCCCCACATTCGTTGATTGAGCTTACTGAAGATGTGGAACTCGTTCTCGCTCCGCCACCCTCACAAACGGTGCTTTGGGATAGCCCGGAGAACGACATACCCTATGAAAATTTGAACCCCGTGCAGCGCCACCTGTTGTTTTGGTTCTTCGAATTCTGGGATAAGAGTTCATCGCTCGGTAATTACACTAATGGGGCACCGATAGTCCTTGATGCCCTCTGCCGAAAAGCTACTGAAATGCACCGGCTTGGACTGATACATCTTGAAATGAAGGACTGCTATGAAAACCGCAAACTCGTGAAGCGCTTGTCGATAAACCACATCGATGCGTGGCGGGTTGTTGCAAATTGCCCTTGCAAGCCCATATCGGATGCCACCAGGAAATTCCTGTGGTTAGTGCTGTGCGCGATTGAAAAATGGGACCAAGTGAATATCGCTTCGGGACAGGGTATCGAAAGCACCCCGTCTGTGAAGGTATCGCACGCTGCAATACTATTAGAAGTCTCTGACCCAACGGTTTCGAGATGGTGCAGCGCGGGGAAATTGGAAACCAATGGTTTGAAGGGCAAGCAGCGGCGTATTTCGATGGACGGTATAAATCGCGTTCTTCAGGCCCGGAACATGAAACCCAAAGGAGATGAGTCCGAACAAGAAGTAGAAAACAAACTGCGCCTTGGCCGGTCGGGACGCTCCCCCGACGGCAAAACAACAAAAAAGAAATGAGAGCTAGTTGACATCAAGTTTCATTTGAACCCAATCGTAATTCCACAAGTCACTTCATATCAAACAGTTACAAATCGCAAAAACTCCGCTTCAAATTTCAGTCAAGTTTCATCGCAAGATTCCATGGCAAAAATGTCCACCGCAGACGGACACAGGGTCCGTCGGGTAATGAAAGGACATCGGAGCCATGGTACAAGCATCTAGCGATCGAACCTCCTCTTCCCCAACCCCAAGTCCCACATCATCGGACCATCAAGCTGCCCTCATCGATGTGAGCGTCGTCGCGGCGCTCCTAAGCTGCTCCTGCCGCCATGTGTGGCGCTTGCGGGACTGCGGGAAAATTCCGAAAGCGCTGCGCCTCGGCGCGCTGGTGCGTTGGAGAAAATCAGACATCGATTCGTGGATAGCTGCCGGCTGTCCAGCACAGCGCTAAGGAGGAATGAAATGTCATTTTTAAAGTTCGACGACGTGCTTCCCCATCTATCGGGAGTCCGAGCCAACGGCAATGGAATGATGGCACTTTGCCCTGCCCACGACGACCATGATCCCTCACTCGCTATTGATCGAGCCGGAAATGGTCTAGCGCTGTTGCACTGCCATGCCGGCTGCAAATATGCGGACATTATCGCAGCGCTCTCCCCAGAAAGCGTAACCCCACCAATAGACAAAGACCCGTCACAAAAACGCGAGACAACAAATGACGCCCCGATAGCAAGTGAGACCGTATACGAGTATACGGATCTTTCGGGCAATACGCTTTATCAGGTGATTCGCAAGCAGCCAAAAAAGTTTCGCCAACGTAGACCCGATGGGAAGGGTGGTTGGCTTTGGAACCTGAAAGGAATCCGCCGCGTTATCTTCCGTTGGCCAGCGGTTGCCAAGGCGGTGGTCGAAGGTCAACCGATTTTTGTCGTGGAGGGTGAGAAAGACGTCCTGGGCCTCGAGGGCATTGGCGTCGTCGCCACTTGCAACTCTGGCGGCGCGGGCAAATGGACCGAGGATCTAAGCGAAGCGTTACGAAATGCCGACGTAATCGTACTTCCTGATAACGATGAGGCCGGACGAAAACACGGCGAGTTGGTCGTAAGTTTCGTGGAGGGCATAGCGCGCAGTATCCGCGTGCTCAACTTGCCTCACTTGGCTGAAAAAGGCGACGTGTCAGACTGGATCGCCGCGGGAGGGACGCGAGAACAGTTGATGTCCATGGTCGATGACATTGGCCAAGTATTTGCAACAGGCCAAAACAGATCCCAAATAATCAGTTTCGGCGAAATTGCGTCCGAACCGGTGGATTGGTTGTGGAGGAATCGAATCGCCTGTGGCAAAATCACTGTCTTGGACGGAGACCCGGGTGGGGGCAAGAGCCTCGTTACCATCGATATCGCTGCCCGCCTCTCCACTGGGCTTCCGTTCCCTGGTGAGACAGAACGTCGACCACCGTGTTCGGTTGTCATGCTGAACGCAGAAGACGGTGAAGCGGACACTATTCGGCCCCGGCTTGAAGCCGCGGGCGCCGATGTCTCGCTTGTTTATACAATTAAACCAAACGCAGGGAGCGCCGCAGGCCCAGTTTCAATTCCAAAGGATATTGAGCGACTTCGCGAGGCAGTAGCCGAAAGTAAAGCGCGGTTACTCGTGATTGACCCGATCATGGCGTTTCTCTCTACCGGAATATGCGCGCATAAAGACCAGGACGTGCGATTGGCCCTGCACCCCCTGAAACGACTGGCTGAATCCGCCGGAATCGCAGTGATATTGGTGCGCCACTTGAACAAGGTCGCTGGCCCGAATCCGTTGTATAGAGGCGGCGGAAGTATTGGAATCATCGCCGCAGCACGGATTGGGATGGTTATTGCAAACGACCCGGACAATGCAAACCGTCGCGTATTGGCCGTATCGAAGATAAACGTTGGGCGTTTTCCGGCGTCGCTTTCGTTTGCCGTGAATGTCGCAGCATCGGGTGCGCCAGTCATAGAGTGGCAAGGCGAGAGTCCACACACTGCACAGGACCTACTTGCTCCGGTAAACCACGAATTCCAGTCTCAGCTCTCCGCTGCCAAGGAGTTCCTGCTGGAAGTTTTGCCCGCATCCGCCTTGGACATTCAGGCACAAGCAAAGGAAAACGGCATCGCGAAAGCAACGTTACGACGCGCGAAGACCTGCCTCGACGTGCGTGCGGAAAAGCATGGCCAACCCGGATCCGACGGACAGAAGTGGCACTGGCGATTGCCCAATCAGCCGCCAGTAACCAGTAGATAGTGAACACGCACTCGAAGGTGATCATGATGACCGAAGGCGATCAGGTACACAAAGGTGAGTATGTTCGCGAGACCTTGATCATCTTCGATGGAGTTAGCGTAGCGCTGGTTGAATTTTCCCGGTGGATACAGTATAGGGACACCCAATCCAATTGAACGCGCGGGCAACGGTGGTCTCTTGAACGTGAATGAATGGAAATTTCCAGACCTCGACCGCTCAAGATCAGAAGGTGGAAAACATGCATCGTAACTGTCACTGCCGCTACACTTCTCGGCATCGCCAACGTTAATGCCGCACAAAGAGGAATAGATTGATGGGTACTGTATTTCGAAAATCTGTGACGCGGCATTTGCCTGAGGGTGCCATTGTAATCGTCAAAAATCTACAGAAGTGGGCGCAATGGACGGACGGGAAGGGAAAACCTCGGACAGCCCGCATAATTGAAAACGGACGCATTACGACGGAATCGCGAACCTATATTGCGAAATATCGGGATGGTCAAGACGTCGTTCGCGAAATCTCTACCGGATGCCGTGACAGAGGTGCTGCGCTTAGTGTACTCACAAAACTTGAACGGCAAGCTGAATTGGTGCGGAGCGGGGTAATAACCGTAGCGGAGAACGCCGCGACACTACACGCCCACGCGGCGCTCGAATCTCACATCGACGGGTTTTTAAGCCATCTGGTGGCGAAGGGAACAACAGTCGAACATCAAAAGAAGACGAGGCGGTACCTCGAACGCATGAACGCAGGATGTAATTTCAGTCGTTTAAGTGATCTACGGCGCGAAATCTTCGAGCGTTGGCTTGACGGCCAACACTTTTCGGCAAGGGTGCGAAATGGTTTTCGCGTAGCCGCTACCTCTTTTGGCGCTTGGTTGCTTCGTACACAGCGAAGACACGTGAATCCATTCGCCGGGGTACCGCGCTCCAACGAGCAAGTTGACGCGAGACGTCCCCGTCGCGCTCTGACAACAGACGAACTCACTAAACTAATCCGTGCGGCAAAAGAGCGGCCTCTTGATTCGAAGCTAGGTAATCGCGGTGTTTCGGCAAAACTGTCGGAATCTACACGGCAACGCCTCAAGCTACTGGGTCTCGAACGCGCAACGGCGTATAAATTGATGGCCTTGACTGGATTGCGATGTAATGAAGTTAAGACTTTAACTGAGGGGGCATTAACGTTAGGCGGCGAATCCCCTCGCATCACGCTCGAAGCCCGCTACGCGAAAAATCGGAAGTTGGCCCGCGTGGCGCTAAGACCCGATGTCGCGGAAGATTTGAAGAATTACCTTGACGCCAAAAATGCATGGGTCACGACAGGTAAAAGCGGGCAACTGGTGCCGCTCCATTCTGCAGCAAACGCTCGCGTATTCGCCAACATGCCGTCGATAAAGGTTTTTGACCTTGATTTGCGTGCCGCTGGTATCCCCAAACGTGACCAGAGCGGGCGGACCCTGGATCTCCACTCCTTGCGTCATACCTTCGCGACGTTCATGGGCCGGAGCGGTGCATCAATGCAAGTGGCACAAGCCGCGATGAGGCACAGTGATCCCAAATTGACATCAACAACGTACACGCATTTGGAACTTGTGGACATAGGTCGCGCCCTCGACGCACTTCCCGTCATTCCGATGGACGCCCAGAGTTTGGTTGCACCAAATGTTGCACCAGCCTCTGGCGATAACTGTGATTTTCAGTCAATTGGTGACATTCAAGCTTCTAATACCGAACACGGAGAATCGAATGCGAGCGATCACAAATTAGTCAATGTTTGCAAGGCTATTCGTGGAATGTCATCCACTGACAATGGAAGTGTAGATGGTGGGCCCAGTAGGACTCGAACCTACGACCAAGTGATTATGAGTCACCTGCTCTAACCAACTGAGCTATGGGCCCACATGGGTGTGAGTGAGAGGGTAACATCCCCCCTGCCCCCCTTCAAAGGAGGAGTGAATGCGGGGCCGCGTTACGCTGCGGGAGCCGCCACCAGACTCCGCGTTCCGAAGCTCCTGCTGTGGGGAACGGGCATGCCCGAAGCTGAGTTCCGCGACTTCACTAGACCCCTCGTTTCTGGGGAACGGGCATGCCCGAAGCTGTGTTCCGCGACTTCACCAGACCCCTCGTTCCCAAAGCTCCCAGCTTTGGGAACGCGCGCGCCGGAAGCTCCCGCTTGGAGTCCAGCCAATTCCTAATTGTTGCTGTTCTGTCCCAGTGTCCAATCGAGAAACGGCTTGAGGTCGCGCGCGCGGGTCGGGTGTCGCATTTTGCGAAGCGCTTTGGCTTCTATCTGGCGGACGCGTTCGCGGGTGACGTTGAACACGCTGCCAACTTCTTCGAGCGTGCGCGGGTAACCGTCGCCAAGGCCGAAGCGGAGGCGTAGCACTTTTTCTTCGCGCTCCGTGAGCGAGGAAAGCACTTCGTCGAGCTTTTCCTGGAACACGGTGAACGCCGTCGCGTTCGCGGGAGACTCCGCGCTCTTGTCTTCGATGAAGTCGCCGAAGTTGCTGTCGCCGTCATCGCCCACGGGCGTTTCGAGGCTGATGGCTTCCTGCGCAATTTTAAGGATGCTGCGGACCTTGTCCGCGGACATTTGCATCTGCTCGGCAATTTCCTCGGCGCTGGGTTCGCGGCCGTATTCCTGCACAAGCCGGCGGCTGGTGCGGACAAGCTTGTTGATCGATTCGATCATGTGTACGGGAATTCGGATGGTGCGCGCCTGGTCCGCGATGGAGCGCGTGATGGCCTGGCGAATCCACCACGTCGCGTACGTGCTGAACTTGTAGCCGCGCTGGTATTCGAACTTGTCCACCGCTTTCATCAGGCCGATGTTGCCTTCCTGGATCAGGTCAAGGAACGACATGCCGCGGTTCGTGTATTTCTTACCGATACTGACAACAAGACGAAGGTTGGCCTCGACAAGCTCCATCTTCGCTTTGTAAATGCGCTCTTCTTTCTCTTTAATCGTGTCGATGAGCACGGTGATCTGGTCCGAATTCAGTTTGGAATCCATCTCGATCTGGTTGACTTTGCGATTTGCAAGATCAAGGCGCCGTTCGGCATCGAAAATCTGATCCCGGTCCACGCCGAGCTTGTTCGCGGCGGAGGCGCTGCGCCGGAGCTGCACGCCCATCGCGCGGACTTCTTCCGTCGAGAACCCAATCTCGCGCTCGACCCGATCAATTTCGTCGCGGGAAGACTGGATTCGGCGCTTGAGACTTTTAATCTTGCGCGCGATTTTCATGATCTCTTTGGTCTTCAGGCGGAACTCGCGGACAATGTCGGCCTGCATGTGGCGCAGTTCGAGCACGCGATGCAAAATGTTGTCGATGCTGCGGTCGGAAAGTCCGGAGCGGCGCGCGCGTTTTTCCTGAAGCTCGATCTGCGCTTCATGATGGTTCATCTGCTCCATCATGCCCGGAAGTTTCTTGAGAAACTTTTCGTGTTCCTTCGGCTCTTCGACTTCCGTGATCTGGCCAAAGCTCATGCGGCCGGCGAGGATGCGCGCGGCAAGCATCGACACTTCCTTGAAGGTGTAAGGCGTGCTCAGCAGAAGCTCGGTAAGATCGTTCTCCGCCGCTTCGATGCGCTTGGCAATCGCAACTTCCTGATCCTTGGTGAGGAGAGGGACGCGACCCATCTCGCGTAGATACATCCGCACGGGATCGTCCGCGCGTTCAAGACGGGTCTGCGCGGCTTCCTTACGCGCCTCGGCGCGGCGCGCAGCCTTGTCTTTCTCTTCCTGGACCTGTTTGGTCTCCGCATCGACGCGAAGCTCATCGACGATGTCGATGTCCATGCCGCTAAGCATGACCATCATCTCGTCAATCTCGACGGAGATGTCGACTTTGCTGTCGGCGGGGAGCAAATCATTCAAATCGTCGTAGGTGAGCTTGCCCTTTTTCTTCTTGGCAAGCTCGATCGCCTTCGACTTCATCACTTCACGGTCGGCCGAAATCTTGGTGCCCATAGCGTATCCTGTCCACCCTTCACGCGATTGGTCAGTTGTACTGCTTCTTATACCTAACAGCCGGAAATGCGCGACTTATGCCGCGCCCAGCCTATCTATTTCTTGACGTATGCCCACCCGCCGGAACGCCAATTGGGCCTCGGCGGTCGTATCACCCCGTTGTTTGGCTTCGCGCATTTGCGCGAGAACGTTGGCGTCTTCATCCAGGAGGGACTCTTTTCGCAGGCTTTTTAGACGTTTTTCGAGCAATTCTTCGCCCGCTTCCGGCTCGATGTGGCGGTTGCTGGCTGCCGCGAACAACTGGCGCGAGGGGTCGTCGTCCAACGCGGTTATGGACGTGGCATCGCCGGCCAGTACAGCAATTAATACCTGGGCCAATGGCCCGGGTTTCAGGAAAATGCCGTTTAGGAATTGCGATGCGCGCTTTCGCGCGGCGTCGTTTGTAATGATATAAGCAATAAAATCGGTATCGTCAAGAGTAAACTTCGGCCCACTCGACAGTTCAACCTTCGGCACGGACCGTCCCGCCTCACGCCGCCGGAGCACCGTTTCATATTCGCGGCGCACACTCCACTCATCCAACTGCAATTCTCGCGCGGTGCGCTTGAGGTACTCGTCCGTGCGCAGGGTATCGTCCAAACTCTGCACGATAGTAAAAATTTCCCGCGCAACGTCGGTCCGGCCTTCGATGGTGGAAAGCCGCGGTTCGTTCATGCGGACATAGAAGGTGACGAAGTCCTGCGCGGTATCGATCAAATGTTGAAATGCCTCGACACCTGCGTCGCGGATGTAATCATCGGGGTCGTTACCGTCGGGCAAGGTCATTGCCCGTACCGTGAGGCCTGCTGCCGTGAGGATAGCGATGCCGCGCAATGCGGCCCGGATACCCGCCGCGTCGCCATCGAAGACAACGATGACTTCGGGTACATACCGCCGAATCAGTTGGGCCTGCTCCGAGGTCAATGCGGTGCCGCACGTCGCGATGACATTGCAGACACCCTCGTCGAAACAGCGCATGAGGTCGAAGTATCCTTCAACCAGGAGCGCGCGCTTTTCCTTGCGCATGGCGTCGCGCGCTTCGTATAGGCCGTATAGAATCCGGCCCTTTTTATAAATCATGCTCTCGGGGCTGTTAATGTATTTAGCCTGGGAGTCACCAGCGAGATCGCGCCCGCCAAACGCGACGACGTTTCCGCTCACGTCGCGGATGGGCACTATTAAGCGGTTTCGGAACGTATCGTAGAAGGAACCGCGTTCGCCGCGTTTCACGAGACCCGATGCATCCAGAACGGCGTCGCGATAGCCCTTGACACGTGCGGCGTCAAGCAGCGAGGACCAGCCATCCGGTGCATACCCGATCCCGAAGCGGCGGTGCGTTTCGGGTTTGAGGTTGCGGGTCTTCAGATACGTGCGGGCGGCGCCGCCTTTCAGAGGGTCTTTGAGCATATCAGCAAAATATCCGGCGGCAAAGCTACTCAGTTCGATCAGTTGCCGCCGCAAGTAATCCTCTTTGTTGTCGTGGTCCGTCGGCGAGGGCAATGTAATCCCCGCGCGGTCTGCGAGCTTTCGCATTGCTTCCGGAAAGGTCAGACCTTCGTGCTCGATGAGAAAGCTGATCGCGTCGCCACCTTTTTCGCATCCGAAACAGTAGAATTGCTGGCGGTCCCGGCTGACGTTAAACGAAGGTGTCTTCTCGTTGTGGAACGGGCAGAGCCCAAGAAATCTTCCGCCACCGGATGGCTTTAGCTCCAATGCGGCGCCAATCAACTCGACGATGTCAGTTGATGCGAGAACCTGCGCCTTAATCTCTGGAGAATATTTGCCCAACGGTATCCTGCAACTTATTGCCATTTAATGGGTTACCGTACACTAGCACTGCCCGCATCCGCCAACGGAACAGGGCGGCCAAGCCCAAAATGGGCAGACCCGCCCCAAGAGGTGTCAAACCAGCGAAACTATACCACAGGATAGTGTGGACGTCAAATCGCGCAAAACAGCCTGCGACAACATATCCCACCGAATAAATATACCCTGAATGTGTATAATAGCAGCGTGGAGGAGTGGTTCCCCGATGAAACGGACAGGGTTCACGCTGATTGAACTGCTCGTGGTGATCACGATCATCATGATCCTCGCGGGTATGCTCCTTCCGGCCCTCGCCCGCGCCCGCGAAGCTGCGCGTCGTGTGAGCTGCGGAAGCAATCTGCGCCAGCTTGGCTTGTCATTGAAGATGTACGCCTCCGAGAGTTCCGAGTATTTCCCCCCTATCCAGCACCTCATCGGTCCAAATTGCGACCAGCCCAACACATCTGTCCTGATGTTTACCGGCAGCGCAATGTATCCGGAATATGTGCCGGACGCGCGCGTGCTCGCCTGCCCATCGGATTCCGAAGGCATGGCGGAACTGGATGGGCCGCGGTGGCGGCGTCCGGACGGTCCAGGTGGATCGTATCGGGGCGGTTCGTTCAACCCCTGCCAGCTCGATTCCATGTCGTATGTCTATGTGGGCTGGGTACTGCGCTCGCCCTGGCTGGCTGAGCCAGCGACCCTGGACATGTCCCCGTCGTTCTTCGATGCTTTCCACAATCTCCTGCTCAACGGACCCTCATCAGGGTTCAATTCTGATTGGGCCTTTGTGGACGACTCCGGCGAGGAACAAAAAGTCATGCGCTTCAAGGAAGGCATCGAACGTTTTTTTATCAAAGACATCAACAACCCATCGCTCACGAGCGTGTCGCAAAGCGCGCTTCCCATGATGTTCGACAAAGTCCACATGGACGTCATGGAATTCAATCACGTCCCGGGTGGTGGCAACGTGCTGTTCATGGACGGGCATGTCGAGTTTGTGCGCTATCCCGGGGATTTTCCGTGCAGCCGCGCGTGGGCGGAAATATTGGACGCGCTAGGCGTGTAGCCGATTTTAGATTTTAGATTTTAGATTGCATGACGTGACTTGCCATTATAGGCTAATATCGTCTGGCGAATCTTCACACTACCGCCGCCCGCCGCGATCCCAGATAAGCTGCACAATTACCGGATCATTTCTGCGCTCGGCAATGGTTAACGGGGTTTCGTTTTGTCCGTCCCTCATATTGGGATTCGCGCCGCGGTCGATCAACAGCTTCACCATGTAATCAGTTCCCGATTTTGACGCGAGATGGATCGGCGCGCTGCCGTCTATTGTTTTTCCATCCGGTTCGGCGCCCTTTCCAAGTAGCTCCGAAGCAACAATGTGATTGCCAATCGCCACCGCCGCGAACAGCGGGGTAATGCCTTTTCCATCCTGCAGGTTGACGTTCGCGGTGCGGGTCCCAAGCGTGTTCATCTTGTACTCGACGCTCCGGTCTTCATGTATAATTTTTTGCATCTCCCATTGCGGCCAATCCATCAGAAGCAATCGCACCACCTCGTCATTGTGCGTCGAGATGGCCTCGGTCAGTGGCAACGGTCCTTCGGGCGCGGCCAGGTCGGGGTTGGCATTGTATTGCAGCAGTTGGCGCACGATATCGACGCGCTGGTATTTGACCGCAAGTTGCAAGGCCGTCCAGCCGGGCCCAGTCGTTAAATTTGAGTTCGCGTAATTATCGAGCAGCGCCTGCGCAATGTCAGTCCTGCCGTCCCTCGCGGCGCGGTGCAACGCGGTCACGCCGTCCGCATCCAACACATCGGGTGACGCGCCCTCCCGAAGCATTGCAGTCACTGTTGCAACGTCGCCCGCGCGCGCAGCGCGATGAAATTTTGTGCTGCCGAGGGAATCGAGACCCTGTTGTGAATTCGACGTCCTATCGCAACCGGACAACGCGGCCAAGACCATGAACACGAAACAGCAGACTGGCGCGCACCTGCATTGGTTAACAATCACAAGTTACTTCCTCTCAATTACCCATGCTACGGACCCCATCTACCGCCATCTAAACCAACCCGTGGCAGAATCTAAAAATTTTCCATGTTACAGCGTAAGCTGCACGATCTCCGCGACCGACGGAACACCCTTATTATTTACCACGAACAGCATGTAATGTCCCGGTGGGGCGATAATACCATTGGCCGGCGCAGTGACGTTAAGCGCGGTTGCGCCTGGCGTGAATGCCAGCGGGACATAGTTCTGGTTCATGTCGTAACCGTGGGTTACCGAGGGCAGACGGATCAACGAAACCGTTTCGATACGCGTGATCTGTGTGGTTTCGACGCTAAACAGTTCGCCATAGCCGATGGTTTCAGGCGCGCTGACTATGGCCGGCCTTTGGCCTTTGAACAAATACGGCGGCATGTAAACCTCAGCGAGGTTTTGAAAATTCGGAGTTTCTCCACCGCCCTGTCCGCCGCCAGCGGAGATCACGCGCCCGTCCGGCAGCAGGAACGCCGAACTATGGTAAATCCGCGGCACGCGCATGGATGCAAGTTCCCGCCATTTCTCCGTTTCAGGGTTCCAGACTTCCGCTGCGAATACCGGCGTCGTCGGGTTCGTGAATCCGAGGCCGCTGGTGCCGCCGGTTATCAACACCGTTCCGTCAGGTAGCACAGTCGCGTTGTGCTGGCGCCGGGCATTCTTCATCGACTTGACAGTGCGCCATTTCGGGTCGTCATCCGCAAGGTCAATGACCTCGGTTTTACGGTTAGGTTTGATGCCCGCTTCGCCTTCCAGGCTAATATCGCTGCCGCCCACCGTGACAATTTTGCCCGGCGCGTACTGCGTCGCGGCGCCGTATAGATGAAAGCCCGATTTCGTGGTCGGGCCGGGTATCCACGCGCCTGTGCCAGAAGTATCCAGGTAATAACAAAATGCGTCCATACCCGCCTTGAAAACGAGGCCGTCGGGTGTGAGAAACATGCGCGGATAGAGATCGACGCCCAGAGGGAATCCTTCGTCCGCGGTGGTCAGGTTCCGCCAAGCGGAATTCTCAACCTCCCACACCTGCGGCAGGGTATTTTTACTGGCGAACCCGTTGATGGTGCCAGACAGGACCAACACGTCGCCGTTGGGCAACACGAAATTGGTGGGATACCATCTGCGCGCGTTCATATTGGGCAATGCCAGCCACGAATCGGTCTCTGCCACATAGAGCGAGGCTTCAATCTCCCCCACGCCGTCCGAATTTGGATGTCCGCCAAGATCCGCGTGGCCCCCGGTGATCAGAAGATTTCCATTCGGCAGGAACGCGTGCCCACTGCAAAACAAATTGTAGCCCGGTGTAGTGCTCAGTGCGGCCTCGCCGGTTTCGGGGTTCCAAAGCGCCGCCGCTCCGAGCCTGTCCCAAATCGCCACCGTTTTGTTCGGCAGCAGGTGCATGTGTACGGCGACATTGGGCCAGTTGTAGAGCCTGTCCCACGCGCCTTTCTTCTTGGCAGTCTCATTATCGATGATGGATACGCCTGCTGCGGCAGGCCCCGCGAGGATGGCGCCGTTTCGCGGATTGCGCAACACCACCTCGAACAGTTCGTCGTTTTCCAAGTCGCTATCGTCCGTCACTGCAAAGGGCACGGCTTTCACTGTTTCGCCGGCCGCGAATGACACCTGAATGGCGCCGCCGCCGAAGTCGCTGCCATCCCCGGCGTCGCCAGAATCGAGCGCAACGAGATTGACCATGCCTGGCGCGGATACGTCGCCCGCACGCAACACGTCAATTTCCGCTACGCCGCTGTTTTCATGCACACGATAGTGCGACCCCGACAGGCTGAACATCGGGACGTTCAGCGAGGCATATTCGATGCGAATGTTGTCGATATCGACATCCGCGGTCTCTCCGCCCGAACGCGCGCCAAAATGCGCCCGTCCCGCGTACGGCGCGAGGCCATCAATGTGAAACTGATCGAAGACCGGCTCGAGTTCACCTTCGGGCGCACCCAGCAGCACGCTGACGTCCGAAAAGCCGCCGCCAAAACGCATGACGACGCGCGCATGGAGCCACAACCCGCAAGCGAGATCGATAATCGGCGAAACGTCCGCCTGCGCGCGAACGCCGTTGAAATGCAGCGAAATACTGTTGCTGAAATCCTGTCTTACACTGTCGTTGCCGAGATCGTCGAGGTCTTCGTTCTCGTGAATATCAAACCCGACGCCAACGGAATTGGAAAAACCAGGCTCTTCACCCGCGCCTTCCTGGGTTCCGGTTGCTCCGAACTGCGCGACATCAAGGAACGAGAACCCGAATCCATCTCCCCGGGTATGCGCCGTCGTAATGCGAAAATCAAAATCGACGATGACAAGGTCCGCCGCCGGGTCCGTTTGCTCGAAGGATACCGTGTTGAAATTGGGGATTTCCTCGGGCGAGGCGTAGCCCAGCCGCAAGAACCGTCCGAGTCCGGTCGGCCCGCCGGCGAACAGGGCCGGCGCGGGATCGTTTTCAATGGTGAGCGTGGCGCATGTCGCGCCTTTCGCGCATATACCATTGCCCTTGTCAAAATCCTGGAGCGTTGCGCTTCGGGCAACCACCGTTGGGAAAATGCCAAGCACAACAGCACATAGGGCAAAGCTCAACTGGTATCGATACACGTACTACTCCTTACTGCCAATCTCCACGAGGCTCCACGCCATCATCCGGACGGCCGGACGCACTTCCCCTCGCGCTTCCCGTGGGAGGGCGCGCGTCCTCGCGCGCCTGCCATTCGACGATGTCCATGAGCCACATGAGCGCTCTTAGAGATTTTACTATGAACACGCTGGGAAATGGTTACGCCGATTCTTGCCGTCTTGCGCCGCGCATGCTACCGTACACGTAACGCGAATCGGGTGGGGGCGCGGCGCGGACACCAACCATGCAATGCGGCGAACTGGACAAGGCAATAGCGGCAAAGCTTGTCGCGTCGGCAAGTACACTATCCACGGCGGAATCGTGCAGCGGGGGCCTTGTCGCGCACCGCATAACGAATGTCTCAGGCTCATCGAAATACTTTATCGGGGGCGTTGTTGCCTATGGTAACGGCGTGAAAAAAGCAATCCTGGGCGTGCCGCAAGATATTCTTGATAAACACGGCGCGGTGAGCGAACCGGTCGCGCGCGCCATGGCGGAAGGCGCGAAACGCGTCTTCGCTACAAACTATGCGATTGGCGTTACCGGAATTGCCGGCCCCGATGGCGGCAGCGCGGAGAAACCCGTGGGCATGGTCTTTATTTCCGTGGCCGGACCGCGCGCTACGGTCGTCGCGGAATGCCGGTTCGCGGGATCGCGTGAGCAGGTAAAGGAAGATACCGCCATCCAGGCGTTAACACTATTGTTGGAGCAGTTGGAGTGAGCAAGAAGACGGCGGACACAAGCGCGCATGAAACCGGGCACAGCGGGTTTGTGCATCTGCATGTACACTCCGAGTACAGCGTGCTCGATGGACAAAGCAAGATTCACGAAATCATCGAGCGATGCAAGCAATACGGAATGCGCGCGTGCGCGCTGACCGACCACGGCGCATTGTTTGGCGCCCTCGAATTCTACCAGTCTGCGCGAAAGGCCGGCATCAAACCCATCATTGGCTCGGAACTGTATGTCGCCAAAGGCAGCCGCCGGGAAAAAACCGGGCGCTCGGGCCAGTCGAACAACCACTTCCTGTTGCTGTGTGAGAATGACGAAGGCTACCACAACCTGTGCAAGCTGAGCTCTTACGGATACACGGAAGGTTTTCATTACAAACCGCGCGTCGATCTCGAATTGCTTGCGAAACACAAAGCCGGCCTCATCGCGACCAGCGCGTGCCTCGCCGGCGAAATTCCGCAGTTCCTAATGAACGACAATCTCGATTCTGCGAATGAATCGATCAAGAAATACATCGATATCTATGGCCGCGACAATTTTCTCATCGAGTTGATGGACCACGGCCTGCCTGAACAAATCAAGATCAACCCGATTCTCGCGGAAATGGCTGAGCACCATGGCCTCATGCTCATCGCGACAAACGACTGTCACTACACCGACAAGGAAGACGCGGTATCGCATGAGGCCCTGCTTGCGATCCAGACACAGGCGACGCTGGACCAGGAAGACCGCTTCCGCTTTCCTACGCCCGAGTTCTATTTCCGCAGCAGCGAGGAAATGATCGAGCGGTTCAAGGACTATCCGCAGGCCATCACGAATACGGAGAAAATTGCGGCGCGTTGCAATGTCGAGTTGCAATTGGGTGGCCAACTCGTGCCGCACTACCTGCCGCCGGACGGGTTCACAAAGGAGCAGTATCTTCGGGACCTCGTTAAACTCGGTCTCGACGAGCGATACGACGGAAAACCCGCCGCGGACTATACAAAACGGGCAGATTTCGAACTTGACGTTATCGTTCAGATGGGCTTCATTGATTACTTTCTTGTCGTGTGGGACCTCATCGCGTTTGCGCGAAGCAAAGGCATTCCGGTGGGGCCGGGCCGCGGCTCCGGCGCGGGAAGCCTCGTCGCCTATGCTTTGAAAATTACTAACATCGATCCAATGCGCTACGGTCTGCTTTTCGAGCGGTTCCTGAACCCGGAACGCATCTCGATGCCAGACTTTGATCTCGACTTCTGCTATAACCGGCGTGTCGAAGTCATCGAGTACGCGCGCGTAAAGTACGGCCAGGAAAACGTGAGTCAGATCATCACGTTTGGACGTATGAAAGCGCGCCAGGCCGTGCGCAACGTAGGACGCGTGCTCGGAATGCCCTACGGTGACGTTGACCGGCTGGCAAAGCTCATCCCGGACGACCCCGCGCTGAAAATCACGCTCAAGGATGCAGCAGAGCAAGAGCCGGAACTTCAGAAACTCATCAAGGACGATCCGAACGTCAAGCGGCTCTGGCAGCTTGCAACGCGGCTTGAAGGCACTATCGGCAACTGCGGCACGCACGCCGCGGGCGTCGTTATCTGCGATCAGCCACTGGTCGACCACGTGCCTTTGTTCCAGGCCGCGGGAAGCGACGTAGTCGCAACCCAGTTTGAAATGAAGGGTGTCGAGGAAGTCGGCCTGCTGAAAATGGATTTCCTGGGCCTGCGCACGCTCACCGTTGTACACGACGCGGTGCGGTTCATCCGGGAAAACCGCGGCATTGAAATAGACATAGACAATCTGGAACCGACCGATTCAAACGCCTACGCCGTTTTGCGGTCCGGCAGAACGATGGGCATTTTCCAGTTGGAAAGTTCTGGCATGCGAGATATCGCCAAGCGCATCGGCCTCGAAAGTCTCGAAGAAATTTGCGCGCTGATTGCGCTGTACCGGCCGGGACCGATGCAGCTCAAGGACGAGTATATCGAGAACAAACACAACCCGAAGCGCATCAAGTACGACCATCCGCTGCTCGAACCGATACTGCGCGAAACCTACGGTGTAGCGCTGTATCAGGAACAGATCATGCAGATCGTGCAGGCGGTCGCCGGTTTCTCACTCGGACAGGCCGATATACTTCGCCGCGCCATGGGAAAGAAAAAAGCCGATCTCATGGCCGAGCAGCGCGATCAGTTTGTGGAAGGGGCCGTTGCCAACGGCATCGGCAAATCAATCGCCGGAACGTTGTTCGACAAAATTCAGCAGTTCGCGGGATACGGCTTCAACAAATCGCACAGCATGGCCTATGCCTATGTTGCGTACCAGACGGCGTTCCTCAAAGCGAATTTCCCCGCGGAATTCAACGCGGCGCTGCTCACCAGCGAATCCGGCAACCTCGACAAGGTTGGCGTCTACGTCGAAGAATGCCGCCGGCTCGGCATTGAAGTGCTTCCTCCCGACGTGAATGCAAGCTACGCCGGCTTCACGGTCGAGAACAACTGCATCCGTTTTGGAATGGGCGCGGTAAAGAATGTTGGCGCGGGACCGGTCGAAGCGATTACCGCGGAACGCAGTGCCGCTGGCCCATACAAAGATATCTTCGATTTTTGCTCGCGGATCGACAGCAAGCTCATCAACAAGCGCGTAATCGAAAGTTTGAACAAGGCCGGCGCGTTTGCAAGCACCGGGTGGAACCGCAAACAAGTTGAACAGGTGCTGGACGCCGCGATCAGCGAAGGCCAGGTTAGCCAGCGTGAACGCGAATCTGGCCAGACTTCACTCCTTGATCTCATGGGAAGCGACGGCGCCGCCGCGCCAATGCACTCGAAGCCCAACATCGGCGAGTGGCCCGAAAACGAGCTGCTCCAGTTCGAGAAGGAAACGCTCGGACTCTATGTCAGCAGCCATCCCCTGGCGCGGTATGCAAAGGTCCTGGAACGCTATTCCTCGCACAGCATCGCCGTGTACAAAGATTTGCGCGACGGCGCCGAAGTGGTCGTGGGCGGTCTCATTGGAAATGTTAAACACCATTTCACCGCCAGGGGCAATAAAAAAATGGCGTTTATTACTTTGGAAACTCTCGAAGGGCCATGCGAAATCACCGTGTTTCCAGATTTATTCGAGCAAAAGGGCGGCCTTGTAGTAAGCGATATGGCAGTGATGATTACCGCCCGAATCAGTTTTCGCAACGACGAAGCAGGGCTGATCGCTTCGGACATCATCCCTATCGACGAAGCGGCCAGCCGCCTCACGAAAGCCGTTCATATTCGACTCACTACCGTCGGACTGGACGCCACACTCATTGAACGGCTCGCGGAATTGTTGGGCCAACGCCCCGGCAAGTGCGATGTCTACCTCCATTGCGTCACACCAGAACACGAGGACGTTACCGTACATGCGACGTCCGCGTGCAAAGTTTCGCCCACGCAGGAACTGTTCGAAAACATTGAGCAGCTCCTCGGAGAGGACACGCTATGGTTCTCGGGCGGAAACGGCCTTCCCCGCCACGATTAAGGATTGTATCGCCGGATTCCCGTTCGGGCCGCGGGTGCTATAATCGGGACTGTGCGCAGCAGGAGGTTACATCGTGTCAAATAACGCAGCCGAGACGGAACACCCTATTATCCTTTATGATGGCGTTTGCAATTATTGCAATCGAATTTGCAATTATATGATCCGGCACGACCCTGCCAAACACTTTCGGTTTGCGCATCTTCAGTCTGCCATCGGACAGGAACTCCTAAAAAAATACGGGTTATCGCCTGAACTCGATTCTGTTGTGCTGATCGAGGGAAATTCAGCGTACATCAAGTCGGATGCAACGATTCACATGGCGCCGCGACTCAGCGGCTCGGCAAAATTCGGCGCGCTGCTCCGCTTCGTTCCGCGGAGAATCCGCAACTACGGGTACGACTTTATCGCCCGGAACCGGTATAAATGGTGGGGAAAACAGGATGCGTGCATCATTCCTACGCCGGACGTGCGAGACAGATTCTTGGCGTGATCTCATCGAACTGTTCGCGTTACATTGAAAAAAAGCCCCTACTTTATTATATTTCCGGCACGATGCGACCATACTTGACAGTCCTTGTCGTTGACGCACCCCGAATTGTCCGCGTATTGGCTGCAATCACGGTTGCGTTGGTCTTTCTAAGCGTAACCGGCCAAATTATAAAATTTATTTTTGGCCACGGATCAGTCTACGGATTTGTTTTACTTTTCAGCCTTGATGATGAATTCAATGTCCCTTCTTTTTTTTCCGGTTTGCTGCTTATATTTTGTTCCGTTCTGTTAGCGGAATCCGCGCGCCTGACGCGGATGCTTCGGCAACCCTTTCCCAATTTCTGGCGCTTCCTTGCCGCAATCTTCTTGTACTTGGCATTTGACGAAATGGTAAGCATTCATGAGCGCCTCATTGTCCCACTCCGGAATCGATTCGATCTCCAAGGTCCATTTTGGTTTGCGTGGGTAGTGGTGGCAATACCGATTGTTGTCTTATTCGCCGCTGCGTCAATTCCATTTCTCCGGTCACTTACCACGCGCGCGCGTGCCCTTTTTGTTCTCGCCGGGATTGTCTATGTTGGAGGCGCGCTCGGGATGGAAATGTTTGGGTCTTGGTACACGCATACTTTTGGCGGTAAAAACTTAACGTACAGCATGATCACAACGGCGGAAGAATTCTTGGAAATGGCCGGCGTTATTGTGTTTGTGTACGCGCTACTGGATCGCCTTTCCATGGTTACACCGGTATTTCGTGTAGTGGTCGAAGACAGCGCATGACCTTAACGCTTTTGCGCGTAGCGCTATGACCAAAATCAATACGGGCGGCGAACGCGGAAACGCTATGGCCACGCCGAGGCAAATCGAAATTTTTCGCTTTCCCGCTCGAAAACCATACGCGATAGTTTATGAGCAACAGATGGAACGGCGCCGCGCAATCGAACGCGGAGAAGCCGGCAACGCCCTGATTATCGTCGAGCACGATCCAGTTATCACCCTGGGGCGAAACTTTCAGGCGAGCAGCTTGCTTCATTCACCGGCGTTCTTAGAAAAAGCTGGCGTCGCAGTGGTAAACGCAGATCGCGGCGGTGACGCCACCTACCACGGGCCGGGGCAGTTGGTGGCCTATCCCATTCTCAACCTGAACGAATGGACCCCGTCCATCAAGTGGTATTTGCGCATGCTCGAAGACGTCATCATCGCGGTGCTCGCGCGATACGAGTTGCGTGGCGAACGACTGGAAGGATACACCGGCGTGTGGGTAGGCGGGGCAAAGGTTGCCGCAATCGGCATCGGCTTGCACAACTGGGTCACGTTTCACGGCATAGCGCTAAACGTCGACCCGGACATGGCCCACTTCGGAATGATCGTGCCTTGCGGTATTCCGGATAAACCAGTCACGACAATGCGCGCGCTGTTGCGTTCCCCTCCACCGCTCGATACCGTGCAAGACGTGTTCATCGAGGAATTTCTCAGAATTTTCGACTGCGCGCCCGCATAGCGCCGGCATCTCATGACGGTTTGAATGCCCACACCATCGGGATTACCAATAACGCAACCACCCCCACGAGAATATTTAACAGAACACCGATCCGCAGAAAGTCTGTGAACCGGTATCCACCGGGCCCATAGACCATCAGATGCGTTTGGTATCCCAACGGCAACGCGAACGCCGCGGAAGCCGCGATCATCACCGCAATTACAAACGGCCGTGGGTGTGAACCAACTTTATCCGCAAGGCTCACGGCGAACGGAAACATGAGCACCGCGGCGGCGTTGTTGCTTATCAACTCCGTGGCTAAGTTTGTCATGATGTACAAAACCGCGAGCACAAGCCAGGGCGACATCGCCTCCGGGTTCGGCACAAGCGTTGAACTTATCGCCGAAACCAATCCTGATTTTTCCATCGCGCCGCCAATGGCAAATGACGCGCCTATCGTAATGAGGGTCTGCCAGTCGACGCTCTGCCGCGCGTCGGAAGAAGATATGCACCGCGTGGCAATCATGAGACCTGCCACAACCAGCGCGGCGATCGCGGTGCCCCAATATTCAGTCACCAGCAAGACTACTAACAGTCCCAGGAAAAACAGCGACAACGTTGATCGTTCATGGCGCGTCGGGCGCGAATCCTCAACGTCGCTGACAAGGAAAAAGTCGGGGTTATCGCGATGCGCCCGTGAAAAGTGCGGGCCGGTTTGCAAAAGCAGCGTGTCGCCGTTGCGCAACACGATGTCGCCCACGCGCCCTTTCAATCGTTCCCCGCCGCGATGCACAGCAACGACGGCGGCGTTATACGTTGTCCGGAAATTCGAGTCACGGATGCTCTTACCCACTAGCGGCGATTTCCCGGAAATGACCGCTTCGCTGAGCGCGCCTTCACGGCGCCGCCGTGCCTCTGCCTCGTAGCCTTCGTCGGCAACCGGAACGAGTCCCGGAATCCGTTCCAGATCAACGATCGTTGTCACGCTGCCGGTAAACGCGACGATGTCTCCCGCCTCGATCAGTTGATCAGGCCCCACCGGTGAAATCACCTCGCCATTGCGGACGAGTTCAACAAGAAAAAGTCCCGGCAAATGGCGCAGACCAGCCTGTTCGACGCGCTGCCCGACAAGCCTGCACCCTGGTTCAACCCGCATGTCAATCATGTACTCGCGCATCGAGTCACCAACCTGGTCAATGAGGTCCTTCCGTTCGGGCAAAAGGCGATGGCCAAACAGGATGATGTAGATCGAACCCGCTATCGCGCAGGGAATACCAACCCAAGCCAGTTCAAAGAGACTCATCGGCATCAGTTCGGGACGCGTTTCATGGGCCTTCTCCAACAGGCCATTGACGACAATGTTGGTGCTGGTGCCGATGAGTGTGCAAAGTCCACCGAGAATCGTGAGGTAGGAAAGCGGAATGAGCACGCGCGACGGCGATACACGATGCCGGCGGCACCATCCAATCAAGACGGGCAGCAGCATTGCCACTACCGGTGTGTTGTTCATGAACGCCGAGATCGTTGTAACAACGAGGCTCATGCGCGCCAGCACGCCTCGTTCCGTATTTGCGCGGCCGAGAAGAATTCGTCCGATGTGCTCGAGTGCGCCAGTCTCTTTAAGCGCAGCCGCGACGATGAAAAGCGCCGCGACGGTGATCATCCCCTCGTTCGAGAAACCCGCAAGAGCTTCTTTCGGTGTCACCACGTTGGCCAGCACCAATACTACCGCGCCGCCCAGTAGCAATACGTCCGGCGCCAACTCCTTCGCGAGGCCTGCGAATATGAGCGCGACCACGAAGAGCGTAAACCATGCCTCCCCCGTCATGAATCCTTTATCCCCTCTTTGCGCAGCGCTGGTTTATGTATGTCACCACGATAAAACCCGCGAAACGGCATGAGTGTTCATTCTACCCAGATACTTCTGCCACCGCGATTTCCGCGGTGCGGACGCGATGAATAACTTTACCGGCTCATGGAGTTGCGGGGGGCGAATCGATTCCAGGCGCGCCCGGAACGGCATCCGTCGTCTCCGTCGATGCCGCTTGCGGCGGATCGATCTGGGCTTGTGCCTCTGGTTGTCCACCCTGCGACGGGCCAGCCGGCGTCGCGCCGATTTCTCCCTGCTCCCCGCCCTGAAATGTCGTCGAGCCTGGGTTCTCTCGTTCCATCGTATCCAGTTCATCGAGCGCTTGACGGGTGCGGGGTTGATCAGCGTTCAATTCCAGCGATCGCATGAAGGCTTCCCGCGCACCGCGCAGCCTGTTCAGTCCCCGGTAGACCGAGCCCATCAGGTTCAATGCCGCAAAATTTTTACCGTCGATGCGCAGTGATCGAAGC
>JAWXCN010000191.1:0-27038 GCA_034408725.1 Candidatus Hydrogenedentota bacterium | reverse complement strand
GGGGAGCGTGGATTGAAACTGCGCGGGACGATCTACCGCACGGGCGCGGCCACGGTCGCTCCCCACGCGGGGAGCGTGGATTGAAACTGTCAAGCGTTGCGCGAGAACGGCGGGCACGTGTCGCTCCCCACGCGGGGAGCGTGGATTGAAACGCCAAACAGACCGAGGGCTTGAAGTCCGCACTCGGTCGCTCCCCACGCGGGGAGCGTGGATTGAAACTCCATCCTCGAACTTAGACACTTGGCCCTGGTGGGTCGCTCCCCACGCGGGGAGCGTGGATTGAAACAACAATAGCCAATTCCACGCCTAACCGCAGGCGCGGGTCGCTCCCCACGCGGGGAGCGTGGATTGAAACTACACAGGCGACAGTGGCGAAACTCACGAGCGCGGTCGCTCCCCACGCGGGGAGCGTGGATTGAAACATATCGAGCGTTCCGCCGTTATCGATGCGTTCCGGTCGCTCCCCACGCGGGGAGCGTGGATTGAAACGGGTTGACCTCGACCACAAAAACCGAATGGATATGTCGCTCCCCACGCGGGGAGCGTGGATTGAAACCAAAGAAATGGCGGATATGATAGTGACGCTAGGGCGTCGCTCCCCACGCGGGGAGCGTGGATTGAAACGCGCTCACATCTCGGACACACCCGCTTCGCCTTCGGTCGCTCCCCACGCGGGGAGCGTGGATTGAAACACGCTGGCGGTTGAATCGGTACGTGAGCGGTTGGTCGCTCCCCACGCGGGGAGCGTGGATTGAAACCTCGGCCCACTCGCGCTGGGCCGTCTCTTCGTCGTCGCTCCCCACGCGGGGAGCGTGGATTGAAACCTGCTTTATAAGGCGGTCACGCGTGCTTTCTGACTGCCGAAGAACGGTTATCCGGATTTTGCAACCTTGCGCCATCAGACATCTAAGTCGTAACATGTCATGGCCCGGCAAGACTGGAGTTTTCACTGAATCATCGTAACCCATTGAGTCTCGAACATGGCAAAATCTGACCCAGAAAGTCGTAGAATCAAAAACCTCAAATCCAAAGCTGAATCCAACCCGACATCCCCTCCTGCTACCAATGAAGGACCTCAGTGGCAGAACATCCTGCCTGTACTCGACGCGCGAATTGAGACCCGAATAGACCATAAAACCAGAACTATATGGCTTGTCCCTATAGTAGGACGGATATTTGTAACGCCAAAACCGATAAAAATAAAAGGAGAATTGTACACATATGTTCTTGCCGAACCTGATACACGAATCCCTGATAAGTTCAGAGTATTCTATGATAATCGCCATATAGAACACTCATTGGATACATTGGTCCGATGTTTCTTGCCAGTCCTATACTTAAGTTATAAATCCATGAACACATTTCTGCCTGTTAGGGGAGTATATGACCGCAGCGGTGAAAACTCGCTGGTCGAATGCCATCCATACCTAAAAGCGGAGGCCGAGTTTGCTGTGTCAATCGGCAAGCTTCCTGCAAAGCCCAAGAAGAAACCATATTGTGTAACCCCAACCGATTTCGTTGCTTGGCTCGTCGAATCGAAGTATTGGTTTATAGGTGACGCATGGGTGAAGGAGCTCTTGAAGTGTTTCCGGAAGGCGGTGGACGAAAGGCATTTTGCCATTTGTGAAAGAAAAAAGCGCGGGCATCCTTCACTTACGGATGTAAAAGAGCAACAATATCGTGATATTGCCAAAAAATGGAAGGTGTATAGTGCTGACAAGAGCCGGCCTACTTATAACGGCTTCCGTCAAACCTACCAGCTGCCGAACGGAGTGTCGCCGTCGTTCAAGAATGTTCAAAATGCCCTCAACTGGGTGCATAAGAAGAAATCGAAGCCGTAGTTAGGCGGCGACTATCGGGCATGTTGTCAACATCTTTATTTAATCACGCCATCGAGTCTTTCCTAGTCAAAACCTTCGCCAGTTCGTCATTTCCTGTCAAGAGCTCGTGATAAATTCCCAAGGGATAAATTCCATGAATTAATCCTTCCTTCGCGCCCTACATAATTTTTCGTCGGTCGCAATTTCGCAACTGACGAAACAAAGGTAGGGACTATGGACGCAAATGTAATGATCCACGGACAGGACAAGCCATCGCAATCAACAATGCATGCTGCGCTGTTGATAGATGTGAAGCAAGTTGCGAACTTACTCAACTGTTCGGTCCGACATGTGTACAGGATGTCGGACTCTGGTCGCATGCCTTCCCCCAACCGCATAGGCGGTCTTGTCCGTTGGAACCGAGAAGTTCTTAATCAATGGGTATCGAATGGTTGCCCCCCGATCCGGCGATAGCAGGAGCGAGCCATGTCATATCTTAAGTTTGATGACCTTCTCCCGCGCCTGCGTGAAGCTCGTCCTGCTGGCAAAGGGTTCCTCGCGCTCTGCCCAGCTCATGACGATCATGAACCATCACTTAGCATAGACCGTGCTGGAAATGGCGAAGCCCTGATCCACTGCTACGCTGGATGTAAGTTCAAAGACATTGTTGCCGCATTTAATGGTCAGAGCGTATCTACGCCATTGCATGAGGAATACACGTTTCCCCGTGGCAAGAGCAATATCGAGGAGGCTTATGACTACACGGATTTGTCTGGAAACATGCTCTATCAGGTGATCCGACAGAGACCCAAAGCATTTCGACAGCGCCGACCCGACGGGAACGGAGGTTGGGAGTGGAATCTTAACGGAGTGGAAAGGGTCATTTTTCGCTGGTCGGCGGTGAATAAGGCAATCCAGAATGGCCATCGAATCTTCCTCGTAGAAGGGGAAAAAGACGTTCTCAGTTTGGAATCACTGGGCCTTATTGCGACCTGCAATTCGGGCGGAGCAGGCAAATGGACTGACGCGCTGAGTGAATCGCTCCGGGGAGCCGATGTCGTCATTCTGCCGGACAACGATGAGCCCGGGAAGAAGCACGCTGAGTTCGTCGCAGAATCGCTTCGTGGCATCGCGCAAAGCGTTCGTGTTGTGTCGCTTGTCAACGTGCCTCCAAAAGGTGATGTTACCGATTGGCTTCGTGGTGGTGGCACACGTGAGGCGCTCTTGGAAATCGCGGAAACTTCCCGCTTGTGGCATCCGTGGCCGTCTAAATCATCACGACTAATAAGGTATTGCGATATCGCCTCCGAAAAAGTGGATTGGCTGTGGCGCGGCTTTCTCGCTCGGCGAAAAATTACCGTACTCGATGCCGACCCAGCGGTAGGTAAGAGTCTCGTCACCATTGACATCAGTGCGCGACTCTCGACTGGGCGGTGTTTTCCAGGCGGGCGCGAAGGATGCCCACCATGTTCAGTAGTAATGCTTAACGCGGAAGACGGCGAGGCGGACACAATCCGTCCTCGACTTGAAGCAGCCGGCGCAGACCTCTCGCGCGTATGCACTATTTCCACCTCTGCGCCTGGCGGTAAGGCAGAATCCCCGATTTCAATTCCAACTGATATTGATAAGATAAAAGAGGCAATTGGCGAGTGCGACGCCAACCTCTTGGTTATCGACCCGCTCATGGCCTTCCTCTCGGGCAGTATCAATGCCCACCGCGACCAAGAGGTACGCCGAGCGATGCATGCACTGAAATGCCTTGCCGAGGAAACCGGCGTCGCAATATTGATCGTTCGACATCTGAACAAGACGTGCGGGCCGAATCCGCTGTACCGCGGCGGTGGGAGTATCGGCATCATAGCAGCGGCACGTGTGGGATTGGTTATTGCGAAAGACCCCGACAATCCCGAACGGCGCGTGCTGGCGGTGTCGAAGACAAACGTTGGAACATTCCCAAAATCGTTGGCGTTCGTCGTCGAAGTGACGAACGTGGGAACGCCGGTAATAGACTGGCAAGGTGAGACGGCACACACGGCTGCGCAACTTCTCACTCCTGATACCTACGAAGTGGAATCACAGCTCGCGGCCGCGTGCGAGTTTCTTGCTGAGGCCCTCCCAGGTCCTGCAAATGAAATAAAGGCGCAAGCACAGGAAAATGGCATCGCAATCGCGACTTTGCGTAGAGCGAAATCCACGATGGGGGTCATCGCAGAGAAACGTGGACAACCGGGCAAATCGAATCAGCACTGGGTCTGGAGACTCCCAGAGCCACGTGTAAAAACGCAAACAAACGTCGAAGATGATTAGAAGAGTCGAAGGTGCCCAGATGAGTGTGATGAGCATCTTCGAGACCCATGAACATCTTCGGCCGTCGAGTCCGACATCAAGCCAAAAAATTGCAAACGAAGAAAGTCAAAAAGTAGGCTAGGCCTATTAATCTTTGAAAGAAGGGTGAATGGGTTATGGGTAGTGTATTTCGACGAAGAAACACACGTGCGCTTCCGCCAGGTGCAAAGATCGCTGAACATAAGGGACAAGCATTTGCCGTTTGGTCCGATGCCGCGGGAAAGACTCACCGTAAGCCCGCCAAGTTGGTAGCCGAAAAATGGAAGCTGATTCATGAGTGCGCCTACTACTACGCCAAATTTCGTGGGCCCGACAATATTTATGTCGAACGCCCGACTGGCTGCAAGACTATGGACGCGGCGCGATCGGTGTTGGCGGACTTGGAGCGTGACGCGGAACGTCAACGGATCGGTGCCGTGACACCTAGAGAGCGCAATCTGGCAAATCAGGGTGCCCGTCAATTGACCGAGCTTTTTGAGGAATACAAGAAGGCACAACGAGTCCGTGGCGTGACCGCCGGGCACGTTGAGGCCTGCGGCAAATACCTCATTTCAATGAAGGATGATTGCGATTGGATGGTTCTGACTGACCTTGATCGCGCTGATTTGGATAAATGGATCGAACGTCTGCGCAATCACGGCAAGAAAGCTCGAGCTGTAAACGCGCGAATTAAAGCCGCAAAGGCATTCTGCAATTGGCTGGTCTCAATGAACCGGCTACATTCGAACCCATTTGCCGGCGTGGTAACCTTCAATGAAAGCATAGATCCCGTCCGTCAACGCCGGGCGCTGACTCTCGTTGAGCTCAAATCGCTTATTGAAAGTGCCGAGCGGCGCCCACTCGACCGCCGACGCACCGGGAACAGAGGAACAAAGTCAGCAAAACTAAGTCCTGCCACGGCCGAACACCTGGCGACAACCGGTAGAGTGCGCGCACTGGTCTACCGTGTCTTAGCCTATACCGGTATGCGATACGGAGAACTTCGGAGTATTACGGTGGGGCAGTTGAATTTAGATGTGGAGTCGCCTTTCATCGAGTTGCGCGCTGCCAATGAGAAAGCCAGACGAGGTGCGCACATTCCTCTACGGGTGGACTTGATTTGTGCCTTGCGTGAATATCTCGATGTCAAACTTAAAAGCGCGAGGACAACCGCCTCCAATAATAAAGCACCGATTCCAGTCACGTTGGACCCCCAAGTACGGCTATTCACCTTACCGGAAAAGTTGACGCGGGTTTTCGACCTCGACATTAAGTTTGCTGGTATCGCTAAGCGCGATTCCAATGGCAGGACGGTAGACGTGCACGCATTGCGCCACACGTTTGGGACGATGTTGGCGAGGGCTGGAGTTCCGCTGCAGCAGACTCAGGCGCTAATGCGCCATTCAGATCCCAAAATCACGGCGAACGTATATACGCACCTCGGTGTGGTCGACGGATTCGCCGCAGTTACGAGATTGCCGGACTTGCCCGCGGACGACGAAGAGAAGATTGCCGAGGCAGTCGCCGCTGATTCTATTACACCAAATATTACACCAACTCCCGGCAATTCTATACGTTTAGAGTCAATTACTAGCAGAAGTGCCCCTGTACAACGCGACGCGGGAAAGCGTGAGACCAAGCGCGAAATGCCTGCATGTGCAAGCGTTTACAACGATTGTCCACCCGTGGCAGAAATGAAAAATGGTCGGGGCGACTGGATTCGAACCAGCGACCCCTTGCCCCCCAGGCAAGTGCGCTAAACCGGACTGCGCTACGCCCCGACCGGAAAATGTGCTGGTACAACGAAGTCTAACAAACGGTCAGGCAACCTGTCCAACCGCGCGAAACGCCGCATTCACGGACCACGTCAGTATTTATCGCAGAATATGGACTGCGGTAGAAGCCGCTACCGCTTTCGCTTCCGGCGGAGCGGAAGGCGTACCAAGAACCGCCGAGCAGTCAAATCAGTATCGCCAATCAACTTGTCGTCGTAACGGTTGTCTGCGCTAATCGCTTTCCATGCCGTACTTTTTCAGCCGGTATCGTAATGATCGCGCGGTCAACCCCAACAAGCCCGCAGCGCGTTTTTGCGAGTACTTCGTGTTCTGCAATGCCTGCTGGATAAGCGTCGTCTCGATCTCGGCCACATATTTTTCGAGATCGAACCCACTGGAGGGCACCGCGGGCATCAGCGCCGCTGGCGCGCCAACATGCTCGCGAATGTATGTTGGCAAGTCGGTGATTTCAAGCCGGTCGTTGTGGCACAAAGCGACAGCGCGTTCGAGGACGTTCATCAGCTCGCGCACGTTTCCCGGCCAAGTGAAAGCTTGTAAGGCAGCTTCCGTTTCGGGCGCAATTTGAATGGCGCCGCGCCCCATTTTCGCGGCGTGCGCCGCCACAAACGTCCGGATCAGCAGTGGAATGTCGTCCGGGCGTTCTCGCAGGGAGGGCACCTGGATGGGAATTACGTTAAGGCGGTAGAACAGGTCTTCGCGGAATGTGCTGTCTTTCACCATCTGGTCCAGCTTTCGGTTCGTCGCGGAAATGATCCGCACGTCTACCTTGATGCCTTGTGTGCCGCCGACCGGAAAAACGATGTTGTTGTCCAGCACGCGCAGCAGCTTCACCTGGAGCGACAGCGGCATTTCGCCAACTTCGTCAAGAAACATCGTGCCACCATCGGCCACGACAAACAGCCCCTCCTTGTCATCGTACGCGCCGGTGAACGATCCCTTCTTGTGCCCGAACAACTCGCTTTCCAATAGGTTTTCTGGAAAGCCCCCGCAGTTCACCGCAACAAACGGTTTTGACGAGCGCGCGCTCAACGTGTGGATTCCGCGCGCGACCAGTTCCTTGCCCGTGCCGCTTTCACCGTGAATGGCCACGGTGCTCGGCAGGTTGGAAACCCTGCGAATCATGTCGCGCAGTTCTTCGATCGGTTTGCTTTTACCGACCATATTGTCCAGTTTGCCCCGGCTCGCCTGGTCTTTTCTGAGCGCCACGTTTTCCCGCTTCAGGTTGCGCTGCTCGATCGCGCGCTGCACCTGCATTCGCACTTCTTCGTTCTTGAACGGTTTCATGATGTAATCGACAGCACCGCGTTTCATCGCTTCAATCGCGGTTTCCACGCTGCCATACGCGGTCATCATGAGCGCGGGAGTGGTCGCGCTGTTTTCGTTAATCCATTCCAGAAGCGTCATCCCCGCGTTGCGTTCGGTCCCCATGCGCAAGTCGGTCAGCACAACATCGAAAGCTTCTTTGGATAGCACCGCGATTGCATCGGTCACGTTCGATGCAGTCACGATTTCATAGCCGTCCTTCGACAATACGATCTCGAGCAATTCGCGCATGCTCGATTCGTCGTCAACAACCAGAACGCGTTGGTGCAGTGCCACGGCGGGTTACTCCTCGGTGCGGACCAGCGGCAGGCGCACGCTCATTGACGCGCCTCCCCCTTCGCGTGATTCGGCGCGGATGGTGCCATCGTGTGCCGTGATAATGCGCAGACAAATGGCCAATCCCATGCCGACGCCATGTTCTTTGGTAGTATAAAAAGGCTCAAAAATGCGCGCAACCTTGTCGGGTTCGATGCCGGGGCCTTCGTCATCGAACCGCACTTCCACAAATGTCGCGCCCGGTTGCACCGAAACGTTCAGCGTCCCCTGCTCGTGCATCGCTTCAACGGCGTTCTTCGCAAGGTTCACAAATACCTGCCGAATCTGCGTGCGATCACCGGACACGGGGAACATCGCGTCCGGCGTCAATGCCGTCACGCGCAGACTCGCGGCGTCCGCGTATTTCCGTTCGGTCCCATCAACGACCTCCTTGACTAGGCCGCACACATCAAACACGTCCTGTCGCACGCGCGGTTTGCGCGCGAAATCCAGGAAGTCGGAAACGATCGCGTTCAACTGGTCCGATTCGCGCATCGCGATAGTCGCCAGTTTAGTGACCAACAGCGGCTTGTCTAGGCTGTCCATCAGTTCGTCCACCGCCCCGCGTATCGCCGCGACCGGATTGCGAATTTCATGCGCGAGCCCCGCCGCAAGCTCGCCGGTCACCGACAGCCGGTCGTGCCGCGTCACCTCGTCGCGCATTTGTTCAAGTTCGGTGAGATCGCTGAACGACGCAATGATTCCCGTCAGACGCTTACGCCAGTCAAAAATGCGGCTCGTGCTCAAGCCAAGCAGTTTCGCGTTGTGCGGAAATACAAGTCCAATATACTCGTACCGCGTAAAATCGCGTTCGGCCCGAATCGCCGTCACGACGGGGCATTCCTCTCCAGAAGCCACGCGCAAAATTTCCTGCACGGGCCTGCCCAGCGCCTCGGCTTCGCTGATGTTTAGAATCCGCTCGGCCGCCTTGTTCGCCACCGTCACAATTCCCCCGAGGTCAACAATGATGAACCCGTTGTTCATGTTATCGAGAATTTCGCGTTGAAACTGTTGTTGGCGGTGCAGTTGCTGGTTCCAGTATCCCGAAATCGCCGCGGTCAAATAATAGGCAAGCGCCTGCACGAGAAAGCCGTACCACGCCGTCACCGTGGTTTCGTCATAACCCCGTGCCGCCCACGTAGGGGGATGTGACGTGAGCACCAGCACCGCCATGACGCACACCGCAAGCGTCGCGACGAGAAATCCTTGTAAAACTCCCAGCAGAATTCCCGCCTCGAGAATCGCGATGACAAACAGGAATGCAAAATGGCTTTGCGCTCCGCCAGTGAAACTTACCGTTGCCGCGATTACGCTGAAATCGACAAGTACCTGCGCCCACGTCAACAAGGGGCGCGCGGGATTGCCCCGCCGCGTCGCAATCAAATGGCCAAGAGTGCTCGCAAACCCGAAGCAGTAGAATGCGAACAGATATGCCTGTTCGGTCTGCTCATAGTCATGGATGAGAAACGTTCCGATCGCGAACACGCACAACAGCGCGAGCCGGATAATGCCCGTGGCGGGTTGCCAGGCTGGGCCGGCGACCACGCCCCCGCGCGCGGCGTGGGAGGAAGGCGGTGCACTCACAATCCCTTTTCCAGCAACCGGCGCAGCCCTTCGGGATCGGAACTGCGTTTGAACGCCATGTCCATCGTTATTACGTTGCGTTTCACCAACCGGAATAGCGATTGGTTCATGGTCATCATGCCCTCGCCGGTCCCGATCTCGATCATCGAGGGAATCTGCTGGAGTTTTTGCTCGCGGATTAGAGACCGGATTGCCGTATTCGGAATCATCACTTCAAGCGCCATCGCGCGGCCCATTCCGTCTGACCGTGGAATCAGTTGCTGCACGCAAATGCCCTCGAGCACGAACGACAACTGCGTTCGAACCTGGTCCTGCTGGTTGGGTGGAAACACGTCGACAATACGGTTAATCGTTTGCAGCGCGTCGTTGGTGTGCAGCGTCGCGAACGCCAGGTGACCCGTTTCCGCCACGGTGATAGCCGCCGAGATCGTTTCCTGGTCGCGCATTTCACCGATGAGGATGACGTCGGGGTCCTGCCGTAACACCCGTTTCAATGCCGCTGCGAACGACTTCGTGTCCGCGTTCACTTCACGCTGGTTGATCGTGGCGACGTTGTGCTGGTGTAAATACTCAATCGGGTCTTCAATGGTAATAATATGGAGCGGGCGTTCCCGGTTTATCTTGTCCAGAATCGCCGCCAATGTCGTCGTTTTTCCGCTACCGGTCGGTCCACAAATCAGCACCAAACCCTGCGGGCGATACGCCATGTCCGCCACGATTTTCGGCAACCCCAACTCTTCGCACGAACGAATCTCGAAAGGGATCGCGCGAAACGCGGCCACAACAGAACCCCGATCGCGATAGACGTTCAAGCGAAACCGGCTGAGGCCCTCGATTCCAAACGACATGTCCAGTTCGCGTTCGGTTTCAAACGAGGCGATCTGTTCCTCGTTCATCACGCTATAGATAATTTCCTGGGAATCTTCGGGCGTCAAGCGTGGGTATTCGTTCATGGGCTCCAGAAGCCCGTGCAACCGGATGACCGGCGGGCTTCCCACCGCGATGTGCAGATCGCTTCCCCCTTGCTCGGTCAATTTCTGCAACAATTCACGAATGCTGATTTCAACCATCTCGCTCTCCCCAGTATGCGCGTGGCGTGCCGCCGTTGCGTTCTCCATCTTCGCGATGGACGTTCGCCTGTTGTTCTTCGATGCTTAGTCCGCCGCCGATACGCGCAGCACTTCCTCGATTGTCGTCACGCCTTCGGCCGCCTTCTCCAATGCGTTTTGGCGCAATGTCGCCATGCCGCACTGAATCGCCGTCCGCTTGATGTCCGCTGAAGGCGAGCGCGTCATGATGAGTTCCTGCAAATCCGGATAGTTCGGCATCGCTTCGATCACCGCAAGCCGGCCCCGGTAACCGGTATCCTTGCACTTCGAACAGCCGCGTCCCCGCACGAAGCGTGGCGGAGGGCCACCGGGATTATTGCGAAACTGTATCCGCTCGAGCACTTCTTCGGGCACGCGAATCGGTTCTTTGCATTCCACGCAAACCCGCCGAAGCAGCCGCTGCGCCGCGGCAAGCCCCACCGACGACTGCACCAGGAAGGGTTCCATGTTCATGTCGATCAAACGTGTGTAAACGCTGGCCGCGTCGTTCGTGTGCAGCGTGCTCAGCACGAGGTGGCCTGTCAACGCCGCCTTAATCGCAATGTCCGCGGTCTCCTCGTCTCGAATTTCACCGACCATTATGACGTCCGGGTCCTGGCGCAAAATACTGCGCAACCCCGCTGCGAACGATAACCCGATTTCAGATTTCACCTGCACCTGGTTCACGCCAAACAATTCATATTCAACCGGGTCTTCGACGGTGATAATGTTCGTGTCGGGCCCGTTCAATTTATGCAGCGCGCTGTACAACGTCGTCGTTTTACCGCTACCCGTCGGGCCTGTCAGAAGAATCATTCCAAACGGGAGCGCAAGCGCCTCCCGGAAAGCGTCCATCGGTTGGTCCGCGAAACCCAGCGTGTCGAGATCAAGCGACAGCGAGCTTTTGTCCAATACGCGCATCACGACCTTCTCGCCGTGGTAACACGGAAGAATGGACACGCGAAAGTCCACCTCGTGGCCCCGGAACTTGATGCGGAATCGTCCGTCCTGCGGAAGCCGGTGCTCGGCAATGTCGAGTCCCGACATAATCTTCAACCTCGAAATCAATGCGGATTGTACGTTCTTTGGCGGGTTTTTCTGCTCTTCCAACATTCCGTCAATGCGATAGCGAATCCGCAGCGACTTCTCATAGGGCTCGACATGGATGTCGCTCGCGCGATTCTCAAGCGCGCCCACGAGAATGAGATTGACCAGCCGGATGACAGGGCCGTCCTGCGCTTCCGCCTGGGCGTGCGCGAGATCTTCGATCTCGTCCTTTTTCTCGACAACCTGCACGCCATCCTGTTTGGAGGCGTCCATCAGTTCGTCGTACAGGGCATCGCTTTGTTTACCCCCGTAATGTCGATTGATGGCGTCAACCAACTCGGATTGCACCGCGACCACCGGCTCGATCTCATAACTCGTCAACATGCGCAAATCATCGAGCGCCATGATATTCAGCGGATCACCCATCGCAAGTGTAAGCACGTCGCCCGTCACCGACACCGGCAACATTTGATACTGGCGCGCGAGCGATTCCGGCACTTCATTCAGCACTTCTTGCGGAATGTTGTAGTTCATCACGCGGATGTGCGGAATGCCGAGCTGTTCGCTCAATGTGATGACGAGGTCTTCCTCGCTCAGGTATTTCTTCGACACGAGAATCGACGCCAGGCTGAGTCCGGATTGCCGCTGAAGCACGATCGCTTCCTGCAACTGCTCCTGCGTGACGAGCTCCTGCTCAATCAGTACGTCGCCCAGGCGCCGCTTCGCTATCTTTGGTGGCACGCTCGAATTTCCCCCATGTTACGCCGCTTCGGTTGTGGCGAGATGACTCAGAATTTCTTCCGCAAGCGCGTGCGTTACGTCCGTTCCAGAAACCTGCGCAAACGCAAGCGCCTTGCGCAATGCCCCGGTCATCTTGCGAACGTCGGTGGGCACGCGGGCCGCGATCAACGACAACACGTCGTCCGCTATTTTCGCTTTCAACAATCGGGTGTGCCGTTGCAGTATCGCAAGCCGTGTCGGCATGTCCGGCGCATGGAGCCGCGAAACGATTCCCGACGCCAACCGCGAAACCAACTGGTGCGAAGTGTCCGGCAAATGGTCGGGCGCGCGGTCCGCGCTAACGACTACCAGCCGGCCCTCGAGCGTCAATACTCCGAGCACCGTGCGCAATTCATCCTGCGCTTGCTTGTGCTCGCTCACGCTTTGCGCATCGTCAAACAGCAACGCGTCCCAGTGCGCAAAAGTTTCGCGGAACCGTTCCAACTCCTGATCGCGCGCGGCGCGTTCACACGCGCTAACGAAGCGAAGCCCCGTCATATACGCCACGCGCAGGTCGGGGTTGCGCGCAAGCAGATCGTTCCCAATGGCCTGCAACAGATGCGTCTTTCCAACGCCAACGTCCCCGTAGATGTAAAACGGGGTGAACTCCCGCGAGTACGATTCCGTGACCGCGCGCGCAACCGACAGTGTAAACGTGTTGGCCGCGCCCGATAGAAAAGCATCGAATGAGAAAGATCGCTGCAACCGCCCCGAAAGCAGCGCCTCCCGAACGCGATCATCCGCTTCCGCTCCGAGACCGATCTCGTCCATCGGATCGAAATGCGGGACCGCAATGGCTTGCACCGGTTCAGCCGCGCGCAACCCAGGGAACGGCGAAACATTTGACGCGGGTACCGCGAGAGGTTCTGCTTCGCGCGCGCGCATCGCCTCCAGCATTTCGCGCACCGCCAGCAACGCGTCCTTGGTGCTATTGGTCAATTCCGCCATGCGCGTGTTCTGCTTCGCATTCGCGGATTCAATTGTCGACGCTATGGCTGCCGAGAAGCTATCCACCGGCGTCTGTGGCGCGCGCGATTCGATGCTCTCGCGCAATTCTTTGGACAGTTGCGCCATGCTGCGATTGATGTGCTGCGCAAAATGCTTTGCGATTTCTTCCGGCGCGCGCGCCCCCGCTTGCACCGTCGCTTTCTGTGCCTGGACCAGTGGAACAATGGCTTCCATTACCGCGTCCCGCACGCCCGCCGTCAATTCCTTCGCAAGGTCCGGCATGTCAAACGCGGACTTGGCTGCGCGCGATTCCCCGCCATTCAACGGCTTCGCTAACGGCGCTATCGACTCTGCTACCGCGGTGCGAACGCTCTCGCCCAATTCCCTTGCAAGCGTTTTCGCATCTATGCCCGCTACGGGTGATTGACCTTTTGGTGTGCCACCGTCGCCAAGCTGAAGTGCCGGCAATACGGAATCGAGCATCGCCGCGCGCACGCTTTCCCCAAGCTCTTTCGCGAGAAGTCCGGTGTCGATCTGTTGATGCGGAGCGGACTGCGGAGCCAGGCGCGAATGGGTTTCCAATACCGTCGCCAGAGACTCTTGCAGGGCCGCGCGCATGTTTGCCGCGATGTCCCGCGCCAGATCGGCAGGTTTTCCTTTCGTCGTCTCAAGCTGCAACGCGATCAGTTTCTGTTGGTCCGCGATTAACGGACTGAGTGATTCCGTTATTGCCAGGCGCATGTGATCGCCGAAGCGATCAAATATGGCGTCCGGCAACTCCATGCGCGCTGCCGCCGCGCTCTCGCGCACGGCCGGCGGCGGTGTGTCGGCTTTTGCCGGCGCCCCTGCCGTTTCTTGCATGGGCTTTGACGCAGTCGCCTCTTTCACCAATTGCGCAACCGCTGCATCCGCCTGTGTCTTGTCCGCTGGCGCGATGGATGTTTTCTTCGACGACAACCCAAACGTGCCCATGGAAACTTCCGCGGAAGGCGCGGACGTGTCGGCAAATATTCTGCGCGACACCTGTTCGTAATGCGCCCACGTGCATAGAATCGGTTTGATCTTTAGTTCGGGGCAGGATTCGCGCACTTTCTCGAGCGCATCGGCGTCCAACGGATCAACCATTGCAATCGTGAGAATTCTGCCAAGCTTGTCAATCGGCAGCAGGCGATGCTTCAAGCACAGCTCGCGGGAGACCAGCTTAAAAAGATCTTCCCCTATGTTGTAATCCAGCAGACTGATGTGCGGAATCTTGCATTGCTTCACGAGAAACGAAACGAGCGTCGACTGGTTCAGAAAACCCAGTTCAACCAGAGTGTGTCCGATGAAACTGCCGGTCTCTGCCTGCTTCGTCAACCCTTCGTGAAGCTGCTGCGCCGTGATGACGCCTTCCTGGACCAGCAGCTCTCCCAGACGCGGCGCCGTCGCGGTCGAAGCGGGAGGAGGCGCCGGCGCGGCTTTTCCCGTCACAGTTGGCGGGTGGGATTCCGCTGGCGGCGCAGTCGCACCACCGGCCTCATCTTTTTTGTCGCGCCGCCAACTCAACATTCTGAACCGAATCCTTCTCTAACCGGTTGCTCCGGCTAGCAGCGAAATTGTACCAGATAGGTCAATAGAGAACAAGTCGTAAATCTTTTATTCACAGTAATTTGAAGATATAACTTGTTGGTTGTGCGGAATTTGCGGAATAATATCAATAGAATTCAATATATGGTAGTGTAATCCTATCTGGCTACTATATATTGAATTTTTGAAAAAGGCAATGCACCACATACAAATAGAACGGCGGGGAGAAATGTCTTATTGCGGACCCGTCATCAGGTTCACACTGGTGGAAGTAGGGTCCACCATCGCCAGAGTAACGGTGAGCTGGCGCGAATCCTTCGTGAAGGTATGTGTCGTGACCGAAGCCACGGGCGCCGCCCCTTGTTGCGGCTTTTCCACCCATCCCGTGCTGGCGGCTTGCTTGCGGACGGTGGCGATGGCATCGCCCATGGGCATCGCCAGTTGGCCCTGGACCACGTGATAGTCACTTCCCGCAACCGTTGAATCGGATCGGTTCGCGAGTTCTGCCGGAACAGGAACATCGGCGGGAAGCGGGGCTTTGGCCGCCGGGACCGGTTTGACCGCTGTAGACGTCTCGGACGTTTCCACCGGCGTTGGTCCGGACGGGCCACAGCCTGCAAATACGAGTAACATCGCAAGGGTCGCGGCCAAGCATCGCACTTGATTTATCCTCCGACTACCCGTTTGCACACTTCGTTCAACATCTTGCCGTCCGCGAGGTCGCCGAGTTCTTTCTTCATTGCGCCGGTCAGCTTCCCCGCATGGTTCAACTCCGGATGCGCGGCGAGGTATTCCCGCACGCGCGCGTCGAGATCGGCCTCGGACAACTGTTGCGGCAGGAATTCGTTGATGATCGCGATTTCCTGCTCGGTTGCTTCCGCCTCGGCGGTCTTGCCCAGATCGCGGAAAATATCCAGCGACTGTTGCCGCTTCTTAATCTCCCCGCGCACGGTCGCGATGGACACTTCGTCCGTCAGCGGGTCCGCCGATTCTTTTTCCTTCATCAAAAGTGCGCCCTTCACCATCCGAAGGCATTCCAGGCGCACCTGATTCTTGTCCTTCATGGCGCGCTTTATCTCGTCCTGAATCTGGTCCTTCAACGACATTCCGGTCTCCTGTGAAGCAGCACTGTATATGGGAAGGCGCGAAACGCGCAAGCATCGGTGATAGTACATGGCGCGCCATGCATAGTGAGGGACAAGGCCCGGCCCAACGCACTTTACTTTACAGCGAAAGCCCCGGTGTCGGTATGGGGCGCGGAAGTATCGGCGGCCGCTGGCTCTCCATGCTTGCCGTTTTTCGCTTTCCCCTGGTACTCAATCTCGCAGCACCCGCGGCACACCGCAAACCCACTCTCGCGACGGCGCTGGCGGAATTGGCGCGTGATTTCGTTGTTGCGCAGTTCCTTGAGCGTGTGCTCGCGGACGTTGCCGACCTTCTGAATCCAGCAGGGGTACACGCCGCCCTTCGCGCCAACAATGAGCGTTGACCAGATGGCGCGGCACCCAAAATTCTTCAGGTCATACCCCTGATCGTAGTGATTGATCACTTCCTCGAACGGCATGCGCGGCATGCGCACCTCGATGCCGAGCGCTTTCGCGTTGTCCAATGTCTCTCGTAAAGTCTTTTCAAGACGCGCGCGCTCAATGCTCGGCTGGCGGAAATCGCTGCGTGTGAGGGTGCCCGGATCGACCCGGCCCAATTCTGGAATGTCGTGTACCCGCGTTTCCGTCAAAAGGTTCAATACATTCGCACCGGCCTCTTTCGCGACGCGCGGCATCTCCGCGAGACACGACAGGTTCTCGTCCTGAATCACCGTATTAATGTGGATCAGCGGCGCTTTCTTGCCCGACGCTTCACGGAACCGCGCCAGCGCCTCGATTCCCTTGATGCTCTTGTCGTACGCGCCTTTTTGCGCGCGGATCACATCGTGAATTTCGCGCGTCCCGTCCAGCGACACGCCGGCGAAGTTGAAACCGCGTCCGCCCAGCTTCTTCGGCGCAAGTTCAACGCACCGTTTCGCGCGTTCCTCGGTGAGCATGGTCGCGTTCGAGATGAAGTGTACGCGCCGCTTCGAGCAGGCGTGCTCGAAGATTTGCATGAAATCCTTGCGCACAAACACTTCGCCGCCCGTAAACGTAATGAAGCTGAGACGGCCGGTCTGATCAACGACATCCAGCCACTCCTGCGTGGTGAGTTCGCCATCAGCCTGCTCGCGCGTCGGCACGGTCTCAAGCCAATCAATGTACTGGCACATCTTGCAACGCAGATTACAGCGTCGCGTGATCTCGAAATAATAATGAAACGTCGGCAACGAATACGCCTGCTTCGAGAACCGGTACGGCAGTTCCGTATAAAGATGGGTCAACCCTCGGTATAACCGGGTGATTGTTCCCTGCTCGTTGGAGTTTCCCGCGCTCATACAGTCTAACTACCCGTGTTCCAATCGCCTGACTCGTTCGTGCTCGTGCTCGCGCTCATCATCGTAATCGTAATCGATTCTTATTCCTAAGTTTACACCGAAACTTCCCCCTTATGCCATAAACCGTGATCTGGAACCGACGTTTACTCGCCCGATTCCCCGTCCATCCCCGGCGTAAACCCTTTCCGCATCGTATTCTCCGTAACACACCGGGGCACGGCAAAGCGGGGGAGATAGCCCGGACCGCCCGCCTTGGTTCCGCTTCCGCTCATCCCAAACCCGCCAAAGGGTTGTCGGCCAACCTTTGCCCCCGTACACCCCCGATTGATATACAGATTGCCGACACGGAATCGTTCTCGGGCAATCGCAATGTGTTTCGGGTTGCGCGAATACAATCCCCCGGTCAATGCGAACTCCGTCGAGAGCGCGACCTTGAGCGCCTCGTCGAAATCCATCGCATCGAACACCGTCAGCACCGGCCCGAAAAGCTCCTGCTGCATGAGCCGGTGATTGCGGTCTTTTACGCGAAACACGGTCGGAGGGACGAAATAGCCATTTGGCAAATCCGTTTTCATGTACAGCAACTCGGCCCCGGGCCCCGGATTCGCGATAACGGATAAGAGGCGCGTGTACGCCGTTTCATCGATCACGGGTCCAACGTCACAAGCGGGGTCATCGGCAGGCGCAACACGCAGACGTCCGCACGCCTCGATTAAGCGTTGGGTAAAACGCTCGGCAATCGCGCCGACAAGTATCAACCGCGAGCACGCCGAACACTTCTGGCCCGCGTATTCAAACGCGCTCGAAAGCACGCCCGCGAGCGCTTCGTCAAGATCCGCGTCTTCATCCACAATGATCGCGTTCTTCCCGCCCATTTCGCAGACCACCGATTTAACCTGGGTTTGGTCCTGCGCGGTGGTTCCTGCTTGTTTGAGAATTGACAATCCGACTTCCTTGCTCCCCGTGAACGCGATCTGCGTGACATCGGGATGAGCGACAAGCGCCGCGCCCACTTCTTCCCCTGATCCGGGTAGAAAATGAATCACGTTGCCTGGAAACCCCGCGGCTTGCATATGTTGAAACAGTGCATACGCGCAGGCGCTGGATTGTTCCGAAGGCTTCATCAACACAGTGTTCCCGGCCACCAACGCCGCCGTCGTCATGCCGCAGAGAATGGCAATCGGAAAATTCCACGGCGCGATAATCGCCGCGGGTCCGCGCCCTACGTGAAACAGCACATTTGTTTCGCCAGTGGGTGAGTCGAGTGCGCGAGGACCCAACTCAACCATCGCCTGCCGCGCATAGTACCGGCAGAAATCGATCGCCTCCGCAACGTCCGCATCCGCTTCCCGCCAAGGTTTCCCTGTTTCATATACCTCGATCGCGGCAAGATCGTTGCGATTCTTCTCAAGGCGGTCCGCCAAAGTATCGAGCATACCCGCCCGCTCTTCAATGGTCCGCGCGGACCACTCAGGCCACGCGCGCTTGGCCACTGACACCGCCTGCAACGCATCCTCGCGCGATGCCAATGCCACGCGGGCGACGTGAAGCGCGGAATTGTGCGGGCATTCCCGATCCAATTGCCGCGAAGTCGGCACATGTTCGCCATCAATCACGATGGGCGTTATGATGGGAAAAGTTGACGATACCGACGACAACGCGCCCGCGAATTTTTCGCGCGCAACCGGATCGGAAAAATCGAGCAGGGACGCGTTGGTGAATGCCGGTTGAGTTTCCCTCGGCGCTTTCTGAAACAGTGGCCGCCGCAATAATTCGTTCATGTCCAATCGCTCCCGATAGGCTTGCCGTAGAAAGCCCTGGTTTGAAGTGTTTTCAAGAAGACGCCGCACGAGGTAGCCCATACCGGGAATCAGTTCACCGATGGGCGAATACAGCCGCACGCGATGGCCCAAATCGCGCAACGTCCGTTGCTCGGGCTCTGCCATGCCATAGAGCATTTGAATCTCGAACGCGTTTGAATCCACGTTCAATGACTTCGCCCGCACAATCGCGTGTGTCAACGATCGCAGGTTATGGCTGGCGAACGCGGGGCGCAACTCATCCGCGTGTTCGAGCAGAAACGCGCTGAGCTCCTCGAAGTTTGCATCGGTCGATTCCTTGTCAAGGTAAACCGGACAAGGCGTGCCATCCTGTTCCGCAATGGCCACTTCATAATCCCAATAGGCGCCCTTGACCAATCGGACAGTGACGGGCGCGCCACGTTTGTGGACAAGTTCCAACAATCGTTCCGCGTCGTCCATCGCGCTACGCAGATACGCCTGAATCACGATCCCCACGTGCGGCCATGCCCGCAGCGATTCCGCGGTGACGCACCGTTCAAACGCGCGCATCACGATCTCGCGCAGCGCCCAGTCTTCCATGTCGAAGTTCACGAAAACGATTTGTTCTTTTGCGCGAACCATCAGCGGCGCCAGCTTCGCGGCAAGACGCCCCGCCCCGCCTTCGGGGTCCAGCGGCGACAACGACGGATCAAGCGCGGACAATTTCACCGAAACATTCGCGCGCGGAATCGCACCGGTTGCATCGGATTCGAGTATATGGTTCGGAGACCAACTCGCAACCTCGACAGAAAGCGTGTCGATCATTCGCAAATAGGTTCGTTCGTATGCGTCCGCCTCGGACGGTGTCAGTGTTTTCTCGCCGAGCAGGTCGGCGGTAAACGCGAAGCCCGCATCCCACTGCGCGCGCAAAATCGGCAGCGCATCGTCCACGTCGCTTCCAACAATGAAACGCCGCGCGATGCGCCGCACCTGCGAACGGAACGTACTCGTGAGCGCCGCCTGAAACGGCGCTTGGGCAGCCAACTTCACGGGAAGCCGGAGATACGCGGGAAGCGTATGCGCATCGTCCGCGAGATAACTTTCAATATGCTCCGCGACTTCCCCGGCGGTATCGAGCGCGGGCAGCACATCGATCAACCGCAACAGCGCCGCCTTACGCCCTTCGTCGTGCATCGCCCAATCGACCAGACCGCCCGTCAATCCGCCCACACCAAAACGGGTCGCATCTCGCTGGACATGGTCCCACAATACAGCGGCGTATCGCTGAGTTTCCTGCTCCACATCAGTGGTGCTTAATGATTGAACAGACGACATATTTTTCTCGCTATCCCGATGTCTCCATTGTACTAAGCCAAGTCCAAGTTTGTTTATTCCGGGACAATGAATTGACACGGCTGACACAAACCACGATAGTGATAAGCGATTGAATCTATGAACCGAATCACACTAAATTTGGTGTTGCATGACAAACGCTTTTACAGTATTATTTTACGAAACAACGGGTGGAAAATGTCCAGCCCAGGATTTTTTGCAGGACTTATAGCGAAGCAATTGCGACGACCACGCTGCCATACTCGCTGGACTCGTGAAACTTCGGAATCGTGGTTACCATCATCCCCTTTGTCAAAGGCGCTCGGAGAAGGGCTTTACGAGTTGCGGCATGTAGGCGTGCTGAACACACGCGTGCTCTTCTTCTTCGCGAATGGACGTCGAATCATTGCAGTGCATGGGGTTCGCCATAAAGCCCGAAAAATCCCGGTGGATGATCTGAAAGTCGCGCGCGCGAGGATGCTGGATTGGCAAGAAAGGAATAGGAAGTGAGCAAAACAAATTTCGATCGCTATCTTGAGAATGAGCTCAAAGACCCCGAGTTTGCCCTGCGTTTTGATGAAGCTGGCAAGGCATGGGATGTAGCTCTCCAACTGGCGCGAATTCGCGAGAAGACAGGTTTGTCGCAAAAGGAACTTGCGCGGCGCACTGGAACGACTCAGCAACAAATCAGCCGGTTGGAATCAACGGAATACGAAGGCCATTCACTGCGAATGCTCCGGCGAGTGGCTCGTGAACTCGATGTCCAACTGGTGGTCGGTTTTGAACCCATCTCCGCAAAGTCGAGGGGCGGGATGCGCACTGCAAAGCGGAAGCTGAACGCGCGGGCAAAAACATGATCGCCGCTTTGAAGAAATCGGTTTTACCAATCTGCCTTGCCGTCGTGTCCATGTCGCCTGCGCTTTTGGGGGATGTCAACGACGATCTCAAGCACTCCATTCTGCTCACGGATGCCCAAACTATCGAATCGATCCGAACCGGCGCACTCGAAGGCGACCCCAAAGCCGAACTCCAATTGGGCACTGCCTACCAGGAAGGCAAACTAATCGCAAAAGATTTAGGCGAAGCCGCGAAATGGTTCCACCTCGCCGCCGGGAAAGGAAACGCTGACGCCCAGTACCGGCTCGGCGCGATGTATTACCAAGGGGAAGGCGTTGCGCAGGATTTCCCGATAGCGTTGGACTGGTATCGCAAGGCGGCGGAACAAGGACTTGCCGATGCGCAATATGCGCTGGCCGAGATGCACAGCGTGCCGCTGGGCACGAAGCAGGATTTGGCCGCCGCTGTCGAATGGTATCGTAAAGCCGCGGACCAGGGTCACGCCCAAGCCCAGATGGATTTTGCGTGGATGGTCTCGCAGGGCCGCGGCGTATCCAAAGATGACGTCGAAGCCGCGAAATGGTATCGCAAAGCCGCCGATCAGGGCGTCGCGGAAGCACAGATTCGCCTGGGCCAGTTGTATTTCGGCGGTGTTGGCGTCGAGAAGGACCTTGCGGAGTCGTTCAACTGGTTTAAAAAGGCCGCGGACCAGGGAGACGCGGACGCGGAGAGCGGCGTGGCGTGGATGTACCTCCGCGGCAATGGTGTCGAGAAAGACGTCGTGCGCGCGCACGCCTGGTGCAGTATCGCCGCGGAACACGGCAGCGAAGGCGCAATGGGCATGATTGAATCGATGGAAAAAGAATTGACGCCGGAGCAGCTTGAGGAGTCAAAGAAACTCAAGCAAGAATTGCTGCAAAACCGTTAACGCTTATCGCTCCTGTGCGCCCGCACTCGCAGACGACACACCACGAATCAACGCTCCCCGATCTGCTGGCGCCACATCGCGTAGTACAGGCCGTTCTGCGTGACCAACGCGTCGTGACTCCCGCTTTCCGCAATCCGCCCGCGTTCGAGCACATGGATGTTGTCCGCGTGCATGATCGTCGACAACCGGTGCGCAATCAGAATCGTAATCTGTTCCTTCTTCGCGGAAATTTCCCTAATCGTCTCGGTAATCTGCTCTTCCGTCAAGGAATCCAGCGCGGAAGTCGCTTCATCAAAAATCAGCAGCCTCGGTTGCCGGATCAACGCTCGCGCAATCGAAATGCGCTGCTTCTCTCCGCCCGACAGTTTTACCCCGCTTTCGCCGATGACCGTATCGATTCCCAGGGGCGATCGCGCCAACAACTCATCGCACGACGCCTGCCTGAGTGCTTCCAAAATCTCGACATCGGTCGCTTCGGGTTGAACAAACTGCAGGTTCTCCCGGATTGTCCCCGCAAACAAATGCGTTTCCTGCGTCACAAAACCGATCTGCCGCCGCACCTGGTTATATCGGATGTCCTTGGTTGAGATGTCGTTGTAAAATACTTCGCCGCTATCCGGTTGGTATAGACCGACCAGCAATTTCACTAACGTCGATTTACCCGAACCCGAAGGCCCGGCGAATGCAATCGTATCGCCTAGACTCGCCTCGAACGAAACGCCATCAAGAGAATTTTGCGTCGCTCCTTTATGCCGGAACACCACATTCGTAAACCGCAAATGATTCACCAGCCCAATCTCGATCGGCGATTCGGGTCGCCGTTCAACGGGCTTTTGCATCAGCCGGCCGAAATTGTGCAGCGATGCCTCCGCCTCGCGATACGCGAGAATGACGTTGCCCAAATCCTGTAGAGGGGCGAAAATCGCAACCGATATGAATTGCATGGCGATCAATTCGCCGGTGGTCAGCACATCGCGAAAGATCAGCCACAACAGCGTGAACAAAACAGAAAGCTTCAATAAACTCAGCATGCTTCCCTGCAAGAACGACAGCAGCCGGATGCGCTTCACCTTTTCCATTTCCAGCGCGAATATTTTGATTGTCTGCGCCTGTAACCGCCGGATTTCAGGGAATGTCAACCCCAGGCTCTTGATCAATCCAATATTCTGCAGCGATTCCGTAATAAATCCGGAGCTTCTGGCGGTCTCGCGCACGATCAACCGTTGCTGGCCTTTTATTTTCTGGCTCAACAGCCCCGTCAATCCGCCCAAACCAAGCAAGCCGAACAGGAACACTGGCACGAGCGCCCAGTGCTTGGTCACCGCGTACCACGTCAGAAATGCAACTCCAACAAGCGACGAGAACAGGATGTTAATAAACGTGTTGATGAAGCGTTCAGTGTCCGTCCGCACTTTTAAGAGTATCGCCAACGTCTCGCCGCTACGCTGATCTTCAAACTGTTGATACGTCAACCGCAACGTCTGCCGCAATCCATCATTGAAAATCTTCGTGCCAAACTTCTGCACCACCAGCCGCGTGACATATTCCTGCACAGCCTTTGTCAACCGCGCCAACACCGCCACAACCACCGCAAGCGCCAGCAACTTCAACACGCCCGAAACCAGTTCCGAATCCGTTTTTACGCCCCGCTGCGCCGCGTAGTCGTCGATAATCTTCCCGAAAATGATCGGGTCCACCAGCAACAGCACTTGGCTGATCCCCGCCAACAACAACGAAAGCGCGGCGGTCCATTTATACGGTTTCAGATAGGTCCAGAGAATGCGCATACCTAAACTCTATCATGCAAATCCGCATTAGCTCAGAATAATGGTGAGCAACTTCCCTTTGCGCTCGATTCTGACTATGCTCTCCACCAACTTGGTTGTTTTTTAGGAGCGTCACAGAGTGTCCTCGCGTCGTATTCTCGTCGTAGGCAGTGCGAACATCGATCTGGTGACGCGCGTGCCGCGCATACCCAAGCCCGGCGAATCCCTCATCGGTCATTCTTTCACCACATTTACCGGCGGCAAAGGCGCGAACCAGGCCGTGGCCGCGGCGCGGCTCGGAGCGGCGACGAGTTTCGCGGGATGCGTCGGCGCCGATGTGTTCGGAGAGATGCAGCGGGCAAGTTTGTCAGCAGAAGGAATCGATCTGCGGTTCCTTAAAACGCACGCCGCCGAACCCACCGGCACAGCGGTGATTCAAGTCGCAGATTCGGGAGAAAACTCAATCGTCGTCACACCCGCCGCGAACAACGGCCTGTTGCCGGAAGATGTCGCGGCGTTCACGCGTAACCTTCAACAGTTCGACGTGGTGATGCTTCAACTCGAAATTCCAATCGAAACAGTCAAGGCCGTACTGAGCGCTGCGCGTAATGCCGGCGTGCTCTCCATCCTCGACGCGGGCCCCGCGCAATCCGTGCCCGACAACATTCTCGAACTCGCGGGAGTCCTATCTCCGAATGAAACCGAAGCCGAAGCGATGACCGGTTTACCAGTGGCGTCGATCAATCAGGCGCGACAAGCGGCCACGCAACTGATCGAGCGCGGCGCGCGCGATGTTGTTGTGAAGATGGCCGCCAAAGGCGCGCTGTACATGAATGCCGATGAATGGCTGCACGTCCCCGCGTTCAAGGTTGATGCGGTAGATACGGTCGCCGCGGGCGACGCGTTTACCGCCGCGCTCGCGTTGAAGTGGGGGACAGTGTCCGCGCTCGAAGCAGTCCGATTCGCAAACGCCGCAGGCGCTCTAGCCACATTGAACCACGGCGCACAAGCCGCCATGCCCACGCTGGAAGCAGTCGAAAACTTCCTGAACTAACATAACCCGCGCCTTGGGGTGCGGTAGCGGTAGCTACCGCTTTTACTTCAAGCGACCATCAGCGCCACGCAACACTCGAGCCCCCCAGCAATCCGAATCGAAAGCGGTAACTGCGTCCGAAGCGGACTCCGCTACCGCACTCCAAGGCGCTTCGCGCGACTCCGGCCAGGCCGTCCATGTTAGTATGCCCGGAAAATTAACCGAGATTGGAATTCCGTGAACGACAAACTCAGATATGCCGCATCAGTCATGTGCGCGAATCTTGCCCGTTTGGAAGATGATCTCCGCGCGCTCGAGCAGGGCGGCTGCGACGAACTCCATTTCGACATCATGGACGGTCTGTTCGTGCCGAACTTTACGCTGGGCTTCGACCTGATCAAAGCCGCGCGGCGCGTGTGCCGCTTGCCGTTCCATGCGCATTTGATGATCACGAAACCGGAACCATATATCGAACGCTTCGCCGAAGCCGGGTGTTCCGCCATTACCATCCACGTCGAGACGTGCCCCCACGCGCACCGCACCCTCGCGCAAATCCGCGCGACCGGCGCGTCTCCCGGCATCGCCATCAATCCCGCAACGCCGCTGACAAAACTGGATTTCCTGATGGATTCCGTAGACCGCGTGCTCGTGATGACCGTTGATCCCGGATACGCCGGCCAGACCATCATCAAAAACTCGTTCGAACGCGTGCGCATCCTGCACGAAAACGCCGCATACCGGGAACGACGCATTACAATCGAAGTGGACGGAAACATCAACGCGCGAAACGCCGCGCTACTTGCGAACACGGGCGCGCGCAGTTTTGTGCTCGGCAGCTCAAGCATTTTCAAGGGAAGCTCGCGCCTGGGCGAGGCGTTACTAAATTTCAAGTCCAAGGTCGACGCGGAACGCAGTGTCGTCTGACGCAAAGCTCGCAACGTCACATGCCAATTTATTACATCGACGGCTACAACGTCATTTACCAGTGTCCGCGTTTATTGCAACTGACGCGAACCGATTTTGAATCCGCGCGCGACGCCCTTGTCGAGCGTGTATCTCGCTATTCCGGGACCACGGGCGAACCCGCGACGATTGTGTTTGACGGCCGCGGACAGAACGCCCAACAACATGCCCCCTCCCCCGGCGCGCCGGGCCTCGAAGTAATCTATTCTCCCGCGCACCTCACGGCCGACGCGGTGATCGAACGGTATGTATACTCCGCGGCAAACCGCCGCGAAATTGTTGTCGTCACCGGAGATCGCGGGATTCGCGATCTCTGCCGCGGACTCGGCTCGTTGGTGATGTCCCCGGAACATTTTCTCACCATCGTGGAGGAGACGCTAACCAACAGCACCTCGCATATGCGCGCGAACTACGAGAAGTTTTCCACGAACTTTCTCGAAGATCGGCTGGGTGACGATGCCCGCGAACACTTAAAGCGCATCAAGGATTCGTTCGATAAAAAGAAATGAAACCGGCCCGCGGCACGAGTTCGCCGCGGGCCGGTTTTGAACAAGTCATGAGCGTTACCAATGGCGGTGGCAGGTCCAGTAGCCCTCGCACCAGCGGCGATCGGTCACTGTGGTGTAATGTCCCGGCACCCAAATCTGCGCGTAGTGCGCTTCACGGACGCATACCGTTTGCGCAACGCCGTTATAAATCTGTTTGCGATACTCCGCGGGCACGTACCGGTTTTCGTAATGACCCTGGACCCAAACCTGACGGTAGAACGTCTCATGGTGGCCAGGCATCCAGCGGCAATGCTGACCGTGACGATGCCCATGATTGTGGCCGCCGGGATACGGCTGGATCGTATAACCTGGGCCGGGTCGCGTGCTCGGGATGAATCCCGGGCCATGACCGCTTCCGTGCTTATTGCCATGTCCATGTTTTACCGCGACATTGCCATCATTGTAATGGACTGACGTGGAGCCTGTGCGCACCGGAACGCTTGTGCGGTCTGCCCAGGCCGGCGCTGAAACCAGCGCAACTGTGAGGGCTGCCAAGATGTACGTACGCATATCCAACGCTCCTTCGACTGTGCTGGGGTAGCGCCAGCCTTTGTTCTGTTTGCTACCATTGAAACTCGGAGATCATGACGAAGGAGTGGCGCTCGCATTCAATGGACCGGAAACGTGCGAGGCACAGCAAGTTACAATGTAAATGAGTGCGATGGAGATAAATGCCGGAATTGTGGCCCAGTTCGCGATTGCCAAAGCGCGCGAAAAAATACTAAATCCCAAATCCGGGCAAAAGTCACACGCATAATCCGATCTTCAAAGTCCCCCTTTGAAGGGGGATTTAGGGGGATGTAAGGTCTGATTTCCAAACTTCATATCGAACGAAT
>JAWXCN010000190.1:0-15622 GCA_034408725.1 Candidatus Hydrogenedentota bacterium | reverse complement strand
TCTTTGATTCTACTTGCGTGCCGCCGATGGTTGCGGTGACCGAAAGCATTCCACGGACGTGGTCGCGCTTTGCGTTTTCCGTCTCGACCGCCGTCACGCGCACATGCACCGTTCCCGCGGATGCCCCGGGTTCGACGACTGCCGAAAACCGTTTAGGCTTTGTAATCGTTGCCGCGACGTTTTCAATCGGTTCGCCATACATCGACGTGAATTCCGCAATACCCGTCGCGGGTTTGCCGTCTTCCGGATAAATCACAAGACGGTTGCGCGCGCCTTCGAGTTTTTTCAGCACATGCCCGCGCACGAGAATAGTTTTGTCCGGCACTTCCGTGTCGTTCGTGTGTACGACGACTTTTTCCGCGAACGGCCCAAACTCCGCCGCCGCATTTGGTTTGATGCGCAAATCAAAAGTGCCCGTATCCTCGCCCGGCGCGCTGGTAACCTCCAGTATCCCGGCCTTGAACTCGATGCCTTTTATTTCCAACGGCGGCTGGCCTTCGAACGTTGCCAACGAAATTATTTCTTCCGGCTGTTCGCCCCGCTTGAATTTTTCGAGATTCACCGAATCGCGATATTCGGACGCCAGCTTTCCCTTCATTACCAACTCGACCGGCTTGGCGTCACCGGCATAGACAACAATGACCTTCGACTCGATGTCCCCGCCGGTTTTTCCCTGAAGGTTAAGTTCCACGGGCACGTCCACTGTAGCGCCGGGCGCGATCTCGGTCCCTTCCTTGAGCGTCGCCGCGGTGCAACCGCAGGTCGTTTGGACGCGCTTCACTTTGACAGGTTCAGGACCGTTGTTCGCAATTGTGAACGTATGATTAATCCGCGCGTCCTGGCGGGCGGTTCCGAAATCGAATACCAGAGATTCCCGCTCGATGCGGGGCTTTACCTCCTGTGAGCAACTGGACCAGAGCGATAAAAACAAGAACAAAGCCGTAAGGACCCGAAAAATTTGCACGATAGAATCTCTCCATTTATAGCGCGACACCCGCGCCGCAATCATACCTCAAAACTTGCCGCTTGGCACCTTCACACGTATACTCCACCGTATTTTTCGGTGCAAGACGCGGTCGGCGCAAAGACCGTAAACACGATGTTCAGGAGTGTTCATGGAGAACGTAATCATCATTGGTTCTGGCCCAGCCGGTTATACTGCCGCGCTGTATGCGTCGCGCGCGAACCTCCTTCCGTTGATGTTTGAAGGCGAACTCAGCAAGGACGTTTTGCCAGGCGGCCAACTCATGACCACCACAGAAGTCGAAAACTATCCTGGCTTTCCAGAAGGCGTCACCGGCCCGGAGATGATGGAGCTGTTCAAGAAACAGGCCGCACGGTTCGGCACGCGCATTCTCTCGAAAACAGTCACCGCGCTCGATCTGTCGAAGCGGCCGTTCACCGTCACGTCTGGCAGCGAAACATGGAAGTCCAAGTCCATCATCATCGCCACTGGCGCAACCGCGAAATACCTGGGTATACCATCAGAAGAAAAATACATGAACCGCGGCGTGTCCGCCTGCGCAACCTGCGACGGCGCGCTGCCCCGGTTCCGCAATAAACCGATTGTGGTCGTGGGCGGTGGCGACACTGCGATGGAAGAAGCGATCTTTCTTACCAATTACGCGAGCAAGGTACACATCGTACATCGGCGCGACAAGTTCCGCGCAAGCCAAATCATGGCCGGCCGCGCCATGGAACATGCGAAAATCTCGTGCGAATGGAATTCGGTCATCGACGAAGTCTACGGCGACGACAAGCTTGGCGTCACCGGCGTGCGCATTAAAGACGTACACACCGGCGCGACGCGCGACCTCGAAGCCGCGGGTTATTTTTCCGCCATCGGTCACAAACCGAACACCGATCTGTTCGAAGGCGTGCTCGACATGGACGACACTGGTTACCTTGTCACCAAACCCGGTTCGACGTACACCAATATTGAAGGCGTGTTCGCCGCGGGCGACGTGCAGGACAAAATTTATCGGCAAGCCGTTACTGCCGCAGGTTCAGGTTGCATGGCCGCAATCGACTGCACGCGATGGCTTGAGGGCAACGGTTAACACAAACCCTCGCCTAGACTTCTCCACCTCCAACTCGTAATCGTCCTCGCAATCGTAATCGACCTTCGCGTTCGTCGCGCCTCGTTAGCCAAACGCGGCGCGCAACGGAGCACTCGACGCAATGGATCCCTGCCGTAAACGTGTCCCACTGCTCCGGCATTGCGCCGCCCTCGGCGATGGCGGCGCTACGAATTCCTGGTCTCCCGATCGCGCCAGCGGCGTGCCGAGGGTTCCCCCTTACTTCTTTACCAAGCGCAGGTAATCCAATCCGAACATGTAACTTTTCACCGCTTTCTCATTTGCTCCCGTGGCAGACACCGTTATTGTATTTTCGCCTTTCCTTAGAGAAAAGACTCCGATGCTCATTTCCGTTGTAGCCATCACCCCGTTGTTGTAGAAGTCGATTTCGCTCGCCGTATCATGTCCGTTAATTGTGATGAAATGAATACCGTAATCCCCGGCCTTCGTGAACACCGCGAACACTTCATACGTGCCAGCCTCATCGACTGGGAAACCCAACCTGAGCTCATCGCCCACCTTCGCCTGCGTCCACCACAACTGGGTGGACCCGCTCCATATATCGTCGGTGAACACCTGCGGCTCGACTTTGCCCGCGAACGCGATGACGCGAAGCGACTCGCCTTCCAACGCGCCTTCCACTTTCCGGGGTGGCGGCAACGGCGCGGGCTCGATGACTTTTAAATCCTCGACGGTCAACGCCGCGAATTTATTCGTGCCGCCGGGCATCTCATACCAGTACGCCGTTTCCGCCATTGCAACTTCGCACTCCGCCCAATGCCAGACTTCCATATCAAACTTGAACGATTTCGTGTACGGAATGTTGTCGATGATATGGAACCGGCTCACGCAGGTCTGTCCATAGTTGCCCGGGCCGTCGCAGCGCGGCTGGTTGTGATACGCGTGTGTGAACAGGGTCGGATCGCACCACGCATACCCGAAGTAGTCTTCCGTGCCCGTGCCGAAATGACTCGGGAAGGTTTCTCCGTCGACGTAAATCTTCTCGTCGCCTTCACCCCACCACGCTTTCACCGGATTTGTAATATGCAGCATCGTGCCGACAAAGCGGCCCTTGCCGGTCGTCTCGAGGAACGTCCAATCCTGCCGCGGCTGCGTTGCGATGGGATATTCGGAGCGGAAGCCCGCGTTGAAGTACATCGAATCGTTGGTCCAGCGATACGATCGCGCCTGCGCGGACAACACCGCCTTCACGCGCGAGGCGCCAAGATTGCGAAGCCGAATCTCACACTTCTTCTGAAACGGCATTACCCATGCGGCGTACAGCGAACCATCCTCAAGCACACCAGAATTTAGCGATTGGTAGCGATTGATTCCTGGCGCCGTCCCGAAAAAATCTCCAATTGGCGCGCTTACATTTGACAATCCAGCATCATCAAACGTGAACTCGATTACGGTTTGGCGTAGCGCGTCTTCAAGATTTTCCGATTCTACTTTGCACAGCAGTGCGTGTATCGCGGATGCTTCGGACTCGATCGACATGGCCGCGCTGGATTCCGTAGCGAGATTGAACTCTTTTTCATACTTCGAGTCCGAAGACGAATCGATATGCGCCGCGGGCGTCGCCAACACCTGCGCAACCTCGCGAACAGACTCCTCGGACTTCTTGGCGCCCTTCGCTGAATACGTCTCGACATTCGTTCCCGATTCATAGGTCCGGTAATTGATCTGGTAATAAAAACCCGGCTTGCTTGCGGTCACCTTACAATGCTTCGCGTAGGGAATCGGCAGATAGGTGTTCCAACCACGCGCCGCTTCATGCGAGATCGGTTTGACGAAGGGGAAGGTGTCCGCGCCGCCCAGTATGTCTGACAACGCCATCTCGATCACCGGAGTTTCCGCGCCGTCGAGATACACGCGGACCACGCCCGCGTCCAACGGGTTTGCAGACCATATTCGCACAATTGCACCCGGACCGGTGGCGTCCATCATGACCCATTCCTGCGCGCCGTTGCGTTCTTCGACGCGCAGATGCTGGCCGCGATCTCCGTTTGCAAACCAGTTGTCGTCCGTCAGCACGCTCGGGTTTCTCGAATTGCGATCGTAGCTTGAGAACTGCTTCACGGTGTATGCCGGGTCCGGGAAATAGGTCAGCGCTTCGAGATCGGTCATTTCCGTTACCAACGACTCGAACGTGACCTTGGCCGGCGCTGGATCGGCCACCCCAAGCGCCGCCACGAAACCTACCGCCACCCAACACGCGCGTGTCAACATGGGAAACCCTCCTCGATAGTGAATGGGCAATTCTGATTCCTCGAACGCACAAACGCAAACCGTTTTGAGACTCGAAAAAACAGAGGAAATAGGACGAACACGGACGATCACAGACCTACACGGACCGGAAGATATTTGAGACTTATAGAAGGGAAGGCTATCCCTGCCGCCGCGAAGCCCTTTTTCTTCGCTTCCTGCCTTCCTTGCTCTATTGTTTCCTTGCGGGATCGGGGACAGCCACCGGCGTCCAAAAAGCGACGCCGGTGACAGTCCCCTGGCGATTGACATCCCCGCCACCGCCGCCGATAATCGTCGGTTCTGGGTTGGGAGCACGCATGAATATTTCGTCCCGTTGTGAATACGCATGCCGCGCCGTGGTCGAGTTGGCGACCCGCGAACACGAAACGTCACCCGTGACGGCCCAGCATATCGCCGAACAGCGCGGTATACCCGAGAAATACCTCGTACACATCCTGCTCCAACTCAAGCGCGCGGGCATTGTACGCAGCATTCGGGGGTCACAGGGGGGGTATCTCCTTGGCCGTTCGCCCGACGATATTTCATTGCTCGACATTGTCCGCGCGATTGACGGGGCGGTGCTCGATCCCTTGCCCGTGGACGATTCCAGCGGAAACGATCTTCGGCCCGCGTGGAAATTGGTCGCCAAAGGTATTGAAGACATATTGCGCCTGGTCACCGTTCGCGAACTTGCGAGCGGGGCGCATTCGCGCAGGTATTACATTTAGAAATGGAACAGACGTGCAACACAGCATCGAACATGAAAATGAACCACGGGCCAACGCAGTCCGCAAACGGCTGGACGCGATTACCGGCGCAAGCCAACGCACCTTCACCCCAACGCAAGCCGTAATCGCGCGCGCCAGCGGCGTGCGGTTGTGGACCGTTGACGGCGCGAAGTTGATCGACTTTACGTCCGGCGTGCTGGTGGCGAACCTCGGACACCATCATCCGCTGTTTGAAGCGCGCTACAAACATTACTGCGCGGAACTGCCGCGCACATCGTACAACGTGGTCACCGAAATTGAGGTGCAGGCCGCCGAACGGCTCGTGCGGTGTATGAACATGCCCCATGCGCAAAAAATGCTCTGGGCCGCGAGCGGATCGGAAGGCATCCAGAAGGCCATGTGGTGCGCGTTGCACAAACAACCTGATCGCCCCATCATGCTCGCCACGCGCGGCGGATTTCACGGAAAGAAAGGCCTCGCGGACGACGTTACGGGCGAGGCGTCGGCCAATCCGAATGTGCGGTTTATTTCGTTCCCCTTGCAGGAAGAAAAAACGCCGGAATTTTATCTCGACGAGCTGAACGCGATTGGAAGGGAATTTGGGAATCGTGTTGCGTTGCTCATCACGGAACCGTATCTCGGCGCGAAAGGGTCCTGGCATCCGCCGAAGTGGTATCACAAGACGCTGCGCGCGTGGTGTACGGAAAACGATGTCGCGCTGATCTTCGATGAAGTACAATCCTGCCACGGGCGCACCGGGAACATGTTCGCGTATCGGGGGTATGAGATCGAACCCGACCTCGTCGTGCTTGGCAAAGGTCTCGCCAATGGTGAACCGGCGGCCGCGGTAGTCGGCCGCGCAGACCTCATCGATGCGCTCACCTACGGCGAAGCGTCCGACACCTTCAGCGGCAACCCGCGCGCCTGCGCCGCGGTGTGCGCGACGCTGGATGTCTTCGAGCAGGAAAACATCGTCGATAACTGCCGCGCGATGGCGAAGGTCATTACGGCAAAAATGCAGGAGATCAAACAGCGCTTCTCCTTCATCATCGACGTCCGTGGAGAAGGTCTCGTTTACGGCATCGAAATGATCGACGACGAAACCGCGAAACGCGCGGTGCTCGAAGCCTACCGCGGCGCCGCCAACAAAGGCGTCCATTTCCTTGGACCCCTCGCCGGAAAAGTTCTGCGCGTCAGTCCCCCATTGATCATCACGCAAGAGGATTTGGACGAAGCGTTCAGCATCATTGAAAAGGCATGGTCGCGGATCTGAGGTTGGGTTTACTGCCTCACGTCGCGCTGAAAGAGAAGTATCCTGAGAAGCCTCGCGCCAACAGCAAGGCCTGTGCCGATCGTGAGCAATACCAACGGTCCGCTGGCGCGTCCCATCGCTAGAAGTACAACGCATGCCCCAAATGAAATGGCATAAAGCACGAGACTGATCACTTTCCAGTAGGACATCGCTACGCCGCGTTGCGCAAAGTTCCCATTAGCAGCTTTCATGGCCGTGTCTCCTGTCACTGCACTATAACCAATTGGTCTGCAGCACATCGAGCGGCTGCATCCGAAATTTTAATCCCCGGTTGAAATGCCTCTTCAGGAGTGCCGCCCTTCGCGCAGGTGTGATTGTATTAACCTTCAATCCTTATTATGGACCAGTGGATTGCGCGTACGCAACTTTGGAAACCGGGTGAAGTCCCGGTCGGCCGACCAGAATTCTTTAACCCCATGAAGCAAACAGATGGCAGCAATTCGCGCGTCGTGAGTTCTTGGCCCTTGAACGCGCCCCGCGGAGACCATTTCGCGTAAATGTTTCCAATACCCGCTTGTCTCCGACGCAAGCACAATCGAAGGAGACTGCATCCAGGCTTCGACTTGCTCAATTGCACCGGCAAGGGGCGTAGGCGGAGAGAATATTTGTGGATGCGTCACAATCGCCAGAAACTCATGGATGCACGGCCAGGGTATTGTCCAATTCATGCCGTCTTCCGCCAACTCCTGCACAGTATCAAACGCTGCATCATGGTATGGCGAGTCTTCGCGATGCGCATACACGAGAATATTCGTGTCTACGCCGATCAACCGCCGTGGTCCTCGTAAATCATTTCGCGGATTCTGTCCGAGCCCGCGTTCTCCAATTCGGGCCGAATTCCCTCACCCTTAAAAGTTACCTCGCGAAGCTTGAAAGGCTTCCGCTCGTTACGTTCGACAATCACGCGTCGTAGCCCTTCTTCTACCAATTCCTCCAAGGTTGTATTCTCCATCGCGGCCAGCCGTTTCGCCTCGTTTAATAATGCGTCGGAAATATGTATCACCGTCTTCATATGGCCAAGCATAATTGAAAACGGACGCATGTCGCTATCTATTTTCGCCCCCTCTTGACAAATACTACCCAGTCTGTCTAAATATATACCATGATCAAGATCACCGGAGACGAATTGCGCGGTCACCTCGCCACGCTGGTCCTGTCCGTAATTGCTCGAGGAGAGGCGCATGGCTATGAAGTCCTTCGCCGCATCGAAGACGCCGGGTCGGGCGCGCTCGCGCTAAAAGAAGGTACGTTGTATCCTGCGTTGTACCGGCTGGAACAGGCGGGCCTGGTTTCCGCGCGCTGGGAGTCTGGCAAGGACACGCGGCGCGGCCCGCGCCGGCGCATTTACCGCATTACTTCAAAAGGCTCGCGTCAGTTGGAAAGCAGCCGTCAATCCTGGCGAAATTTTGTACGCGTCATCGACAGCATAGTGGAGGCTTGAACATGGAACCGTTGCGCATCCACGTCGAACGTATCGTGCGGCCCATCCGCGCGAGCCAGAGGCGCAAAAACACGATGCGCGAGGAACTCCTCGCGCATCTCACGCAACGCGCCGAATCCGCCGCTGCGCAGGGCATGAACGAGAGCGAAGCCATTGCGCTTGCTATTGCAAATCTCGGTGATCCCGGCGAACTCCGCGCAGAACTACAAGATTCCGTCCCCCGGATCGAACAATGGCTTTTCGTGTCGCTGCCGCGCATAGGCGCAATGGATCGCGGGTTCGACCGGCGCGAAGGCGAGACCACTTTACATTACGCCACTGTGACAACGCTCGTCTGTTCTATTTGGATTCTAGCCGCGACATTCATTCCGGTTGTAATCTTTAATTGGGATACGTGGTTGAACCTCGCGCTCGGAGCATCTGACAACACGGGGATCGTGCGCTTCGTTCTGCTCCCCGCGCTTCTTATTGTGGTTGTTGCAATCATGGTCACATTTTTCGCGTATCTCCTTGCCGATATCACGGGGATTCGTCGCGCCCTATCGAAGCGCACAAAGGTAAGCCTGCTCCGCAGATCCCTTGCGGCCACGCTTTTCATCAATCTATACGTATCGATCTTTGTGGTCGCATCCGCGTACCTTGTGTCGCTGGCGTTACCCAATGTAAACGGTATGGCCCCCCGGGAAATGCTCGCATTGATCACGGGCAAACTCGCAATCGTATGGTTGGCGATTCAATGCGTGTGGATTCCATTCCTCGCCTTTGCCATCTCAAAAAATCACGAACAGTACGAACTTTGGGAACGCCTGGAAGTCGACGAATGAATCAAAGGGCGGGGCGTTTTCGAATTATCCATGAAGGGGCAACTTGCGCAAAACCCAACGGACCCGGAGTTCCCCATGAAGCGGTTAATTGGCGTGGCGGCTATATTGTGCATTCGCTGCAATCGACGAAGACTCCGCAGGCGAAGTCCAAATAGACATCCCCCTAAATCCCCCTTCCAAGGGAGACTTAAGAGAGGTTCGGCAGTCTCTTGGTAATCGCAACAGTCAACCCGCCTATAAGAGATTCCATTTTCCGCTCTCCGCTCCGAAATGATCCCTAGAACCCTCGCGGTTATGTTTGCTACCCTATCCGCTCACCGTTTTTTTCGTAGAAGGGAAAACCATGTCCAAGACCTACACCATTGCCGTCCTCGAAGGCGATTGCATCGGACCGGAAATCGCCGTTGAGGCGGTGAAAGTCTTGCGTGTCATCGAAGAACAATCCGGCGTGAAATTCGATCTGAAATATGCGCCATTTGGCGGCAAGGCCTACTTCGATTGCGGCAAGGCGTTTCCCGACGAAACGATGGCGGTGTGCGATGCCGCGGACGCTATCTTGAAAGGCCCGATCGGCCTCAGCCACGCGGACTCACAGAAGATTCCGGTGGACGAACAGCCGGAGCGCGGGGCGCTGTTACCCCTTCGACGCCGCTACAACACGTTTGCGAATTTCCGGCCGGTGTACCTGCCCGCGGAACTGGCGCATTTCTCGCCATTGAAGGCGCGCGTCGTTGACGGCGGCATCGACATCATGATGATCCGCGAGCTGGTGGGCGGCCTCTATTTTGGCCGTAAAGAAGAAGGCATAAACGCCGCCGGCCGCCGTTACGTGAACGAAGTGCTCGAGTACGACGAAGACCAGATCAGCCGCATTCTGCACATCGCGTTTCAGGAAGCGCGAAAACGCAAGAAGGTGCTCCACAACATCCACAAGAGCAACGTCCTCAAATCCAGCGTGCTGTGGAACCAGGTGCTTGACGAAGTTGCGCCGGAGTACCCGGACGTTACCGTGAAGCACGCCATCGTCGATGCCGCGGCCACCGCGCTGATCCTCAATCCGCGCCAGTTCGACGTGATGGTGATGGAAAACATGTTTGGCGATATTTTGAGCGATCTCGGGGGCGGTCTGCTTGGCTCGCTGGGACTGATGCCCTCCGCGTGCATCGGCGCGGAAAAGTCGTATTACGAGCCGTCCCACGGTTCTGCGCCGGACATCGCCGGCAAGGGTATCGCGAACCCGTACTCGATGATTGGTTCTGTCGCGATGATGCTCGAAAAGAGCTTTGGGATGGAGCAGGAAGCGCGGCGAATCATGGACGCGATGCGGTCGGTATTCGGGGCGGGATTCACGACGGCGGATCTGCGTGATCCCGAGGGCCGTTCCGAGGTCATTGGGACGGTTCAATTTGGCGACAAGGTAGTTTCGGCGCTCACCTCGAATCAATAAATTCGATAAATATACCCCCTATTTCGTTCTTGACTACGAAGTGTCCACACGATATAGTATCAGTGTCGGTTCTAGTACCAGCGGTCATTTCACGGGATCGGCAAACGCTACAACCAGTTTCGTAGTCTTCCCTAAGTTTAGGCTTTGCACTTGGGCCAGGCTTTTTCTTGGGATCGGGGTGATGGACTATGGCATCTTTGGTATCGGTCAGGGCACTGCCAATTCTCGTGGGGGCGTTAGACGACGAACGCGTGTCCGAAGCCGTAATTGGCCGTTCCGATTTGGTGGCGCACTTTTGGGACGCTGTCCGCGACAGCAATCTCCGGGTCACTGGCGCGCGCCACATGGGCAAAACGTGGGCGCTGAAACTCGCCGCCGCCCAACATCCCGACTGGGCGTCGCCCATTCTGATTGATGCAGGCGCGTGCCAAACCATTTCCGAGGTCGTTTGGCGCATTGCCATCGGTTTTGGCCGCATCGGCATTGTGCCGCGAGACTGGGCCGCGCGTGTTTCGCAATGGCACATGAAACTGGCTTCGCCGGATGCGGGGGGGACGCCAGCCGCGCCCTGGCTGATGGTGCTCAACGGTACGCTTCAACATGCATCGTCTCATACGGGGGCAACCACGCCGACTGTCATTCTCGATGGGTTTGGTCCGCTAATCGACCGGATGTGCCACGCGGGCGCGGACGAAGGCGCTCGCAAACTGGTGGATGCGGTGGCGGCGTTTCCCGGAGATTGGCACCGCCTGCGCTGTGTATTCAGCGCGTGCGCCGAGTTCGACGAAGCGGTAGCGCAACTCTATGGTGATCGCGAATCGCCGCTTCGCAAGGCATTCGCGGAATTTGAAGTCACGCCCCTCGCGCACGACGACGCGCAGTACCTTGCGGCCTGCCTGCTTACGGGCGAGGGCGTGCCGTGCTCGGACCTGTTGGACGTTGCGGAGGCTGTTGCGACGGCAAGCGGCGAGAACCCTTATCTCATTCACAACACCATCGATTGGATGGTGCGGTTCCAGCCAGGGGTGTGGACGCCGGAGCGGGTCCGCGACGTGCCGACGGTTTTGTGGAACGAACCAACCGACACCGACGATACGGACGCGCCGGAAGAACCGCTGGAACGGAATTCGATCGATGAAGAGCTGGCGAAGTCGGCGCACCTGCTTGAAGCGTGCGCCACGCCCGCACAGCGTCAGCAGCGCAACACTACCGACAAAAATCCGATGCTGGCGCTTCCGCCCGCGTTCGTCCTGCTCAATGCCAGCCAGGAAGGCGCATCCGAGGAAGCAGGAGAATTACAACGCGACGAGTCGGTCAACCGCATATTGCGGGATTGGCGCCGCATCCAGCCCTTGGTCCAGGGGAAAGTTTTCACGGCGACACAGCCAGCTTCGTTTTATGTCACGATTGCCGATCCCGGCTCGATAGGGATAGACGATTTTCAGCCGCAGTCGTTTGTTTCGCTCGGGGCATCGGAAGCGCCGGTTGCAGGAATGCGCGCGCTGGCCGAAGCGCGAAAGGCACTCCTCGAATTGGAAGAGACCAGCCCCGTGCTTGGCATTGAACCTGACAACGCGCTGTTTCACCGGGGCGCCGCCCAGATACTGCGTGGCCAATATGACCCGGCGCTTACGATTTTTCAGGAACTGGCGCGGCGCACGCGGAACGGGGCTTGCGGCGAACTTGCGGCCGCCGCCCTTGTCAATGCGGCGTACGCAGTGGCCAGACTTCACCGCTACGAAGAAGCCGCGGGCGTTTGCGACACGCTGGTGCGCCAGTTCGGGGAGGATACCCGGCCTGGGGTACTCGCGTGCGTGGCGGTGGCGTTGGTCAATAAAAGCGCGGCGCTGATCGCGATGGGCCGCGGCAACGATTCAATCGTCGTGAGCCGCGCTTTGCTTGCCTGTTCGACTCCCGACTCGGAGAGTATTTTCGCCGAAGCGATCCTCAGCGCGCGTTTCAACCTTGGGTATGCCTTGCAACAGCTAGGCCATGAATGCGAATCGATGTCGGCTTACAAAGCCGTGGTAACGGCGTGTACGGGCGCGCAATCAGGGAAGTTGCGCGAGATGGCCGCGGATGCTTCCTGCAACATGGCTGTTGTTCATTACCGGTATGCACGGCGCGCCGAGACTATCGAGGCGTGTGAAATCGCGCTTGGATTCCAGGCTGATCATGTGAGGGCGCATGCCATCCGCATCGTCGCGTATCTGGAATTGCACCTCATCGGCGAGGCCATTGCGGCTGTGTCTGACATGTTCCGTGCTTTTCCCCCGGACAGTACACATCGCGCGGTGGTGTTGTCGGAAATGTTGCGCGAAGCAGCTACGAGTCCGGGTTTGCTCCAGATTCTTGTGTCAGCGTGCAGCGATGATATGCGGTCTTTTGGATGCGCAATTCTGCTTTGGCTTCGCCGGCACATGCCGCTCAGCAGGGACCACGCCGTCGAATTCGGTATCGCGGAACACACCCTTCGCCCGATCTTTGAAGGCGATCCTGAAGTGATAGCAGCACTGGATGTGCTCCGTGCATGCCGACTTACGACCCTTGGGGACTCGTCTGCGCTTCATTCGCTGCCGGCGGACGTTCGCAAGATTCTGGGCTGAATTCTTTACCCGAGGACGCGAGCGGGTGCATTGACGACCCCCTATCGGGTAAAATCCTCTTCTGTCTGTCACGAGCAATGGCGGATAGTACGCGGAGGGATCAGGACAATGCCTTCCCCGCTGGGAACAGGTGCATACGTCCCTTAATGACCAAATAGATATTGGGAGCAGTCTTTCGCCGGACATAGTACTCTGGCGCGGTCTACTTGCCGGATTCGCCTGTTTGACACCTTCCAAGGCGAAGCATGCCCCCATACAAAAAAGTGACCCATGAGTAATCACATTTCGACTAAACCACAGACAACGACCGGGCTTGTGCTCGGGGCGCTCGGGGTCGTCTACGGGGACATCGGCACAAGCCCGCTGTATACGATTCGCGAATGCCTCAGCGGGCCACACGGCTTTGGTGTGGCCCCGGTCACGATTCTCGGCGTGTTGTCGATGGTTTTTTGGGCGCTGGTGCTCATCATTTCCGTTAAATATATGGTATTCGTGTTGCGGGCGGACAACCGCGGCGAGGGTGGTATTTTGGCGCTCATGGCGCTGGTCACCAAAAACCGCAAGGGTCCCACGGGGGGCGAAAGCAGACTCCTCATCGCAGTGGGCATATTCGGCGCCGCACTGCTTTACGGCGACGGAATGATTACCCCGTCCATTACCGTCCTGAGCGCGGTTGAAGGGCTCGAGGTCGCCACCGATATTTTTTCCGGCTACATACAGCCTATCGCGATCGTGATTCTCATCGGCGTCTTTCTCCTTCAACGATATGGGACAGCCCGGATAGGCGCCATGTTCGGCCCGGTCATCCTGCTGTGGTTCATCACACTCGCCACCTTGGGCGTAATGGCTATTGCCCGTCAACCCCACGTGCTTGCCGCGGTCAATCCATGGTATGCCGTGCAATTCTTTATGCATCATGGGGCGGGAGGGTTGGTGGTCCTCGGATCCGTGTTTCTCGCCGTCACCGGTGGCGAAGCGCTGTATGCGGATATGGGACACTTCGGCCGGCGGCCGATCCGGATTGGTTGGTTTGGCGTTGCCCTACTCGCCTTGCTGTTAAATTACTTTGGTCAAGGGGCGATCTTGTTGACGGATCCGAGCAAGGTGGCCAACCCCTTTTACGCGCTCACGCCCGAATTTCTGTTGTATCCGATGGTTATACTTTCGACGGTCGTGGCCATCATCGCTTCGCAGGCCGTCATTACCGGGGCGTTCTCGCTGACACGCCAAGCCGTTGCGCTCGGATTTCTTCCGCGTGTCCGCATCCTGCATACATCGAGCGCCGCGATTGGGCAGATTTACGTTCCAATGGTAAATGGTCTGCTCATGGTCTCGACTATCGGGCTGGTACTGGGGTTCGGGTCGTCCAGCAATCTTACTGCCGCGTATGGAGTTGCGGTGACGACGACTATGCTTATTACAACAGTATTGCTGATTTTAGTCATGCGCCAATTGTGGAACTGGCCCATAAATCGGATCATTCTCGTCGCCGCAGCGTTTATCCTCATCGATGTCGCATTCTGGGGTTCGACAATGCTGAAGGTGCCACATGGTGGGTGGTTTCCCCTGGCCGTGGCGGGGATCATTTTCGTCGTCATGACCACGTGGCGCCGTGGACGCAGCATTCTATCTGATCGCTTGCGCCGCCGTACCTTGACCCTTGAGAATTTCGTCAGCAGCGTGTTTGACCAGGGGCATAAACCCAAGCGCGTGCCTGGCGCGGCGATATTCATGTCGGGCACGCCAAACGTCGCGCCGGTCGTTCTGTTGCACAATCTCAAATACAACAAAGTCGTGCATGAGAAGACCATCGTGTTGTGTATCGTCGTTGAAGAGATTTCCCATGTTCCACCCGAGGAACGGGTAGAGGTAACTGAGCTTGGCCACGGTTTTTTCAATGTTATTGCGCATTACGGATTTATGGAATCGCCCCATGTTCTCGACATTGTCGAGCTCGCCGCGGCGAAAGGGGTGCAGTTCGAACGGCGCAGCACCGGCTACTATCTCGGACGCGAAAGCATCGTGACGGGGAAGGGAAAGTCGATGGCGCCGTGGCGGATCGCGTTATTTGCGACGTTGTCGCGGCTTGCGCACGGCGCGACGGGGTTTTACGGAATTCCGGCGAACCAGGTGGTCGAGCTTGGTGTGCAGATCGATTTGTGACGGCGCAGGAGCTGCGGGGGGGGCGAGCGTATCCGGTCGCGCCGAGTATGGAAGCGCGGTTGCGCAGTGAGTAGCGGAAGATAACGAAGAAATGCGGCGTAACTGCTTTGGATGCTGCATCGCGCTTGTGCATACGTGAGGTTGGTAGTCGCCGAAGTGAAAGCGGTAGCTCCGCAACCGCACTCCATGAAAAGCATAGGCGGCCCGATTGGACCGCCTATGCGCAACAGATGTGAGCAGCTTTAGATTCGTCGGTAAATCGCCGATGGAATGATCTGTTTGCGGTCTGTCAGGACGGCGCCGAGGACGCGGCCTTTGGATTCCGCGAGGAGTTCAATTGCGCGCATTACGACCTCGCGGCGCGTGCTGTCGGATTTCACGACGACGACGATCCCGTCCGCATGCCGCGCGAGGTTCACGGCATCGCCGGAGGTCAGTACAGGGGCGACGTGGATGACGACGCGGGTAAAGCGCGCGCGTAATTCGTTGAGCAGGTTTTTCATGCGCTCGGACTTCCACATGTAGGTTGGGCAATCCTTCTTGGAGCCTTTGCCCATTACGTACAATGAACCGACATTGGTGACGTAATCTTCAAGGTTGCCGCCGCCGTTCAACACAAGGTCGAAGAGGCCGCGTCCGCCTGCTGCATCCTTCGCGCTGTCACCAACGAGATCGACGATGAGTGTCGGGCCCGCGGGATCGCCGGCGAAGACCTCGGCGAGCGTGCGCGCCACTGCGCCCGCGTCTTCCCCTGGGACGGAACTGGTCACCTG
>JAWXCN010000189.1:0-15089 GCA_034408725.1 Candidatus Hydrogenedentota bacterium | reverse complement strand
TCGTGCTCGTGCTCGTGCTCGTGCTCGTGCTCGTGCTCGTGCTCGTGCTCGTGCTCGTGCTCGAAATCGTAATCGGTTCTTTACTGCAGTAGATTCCTCGCCACCCGCTCCGAAATGACCTCGGGGGCGGCACGACGCTAGATCGGAATGATGCCGGGCCGGAAAGATAGGTAACAGACTTTATCCCCATACCCGATACCCGATACCCGGTACCCGGTACCCGGCTATTTCCTATTCGCGATCCGGTTGATCATGCTGGCAAGCATTCCCGCGCCGAACCCATTATCAATATTTACGACCGCAATCCCCGACGCGCACGAATTTAACATCGCCAGCAACGCCGCAAGCCCGCCAAGGTTCGCGCCGTACCCCACACTCGTCGGCACCGCGATGACGGGAACATCAACGAGTCCACCCACGACGCTAGGCAAGGCGCCTTCCATGCCCGCGCAGACGACCACCGCGTTTGCGCCGGTGAGCAACTGGTGTTGGCCCAACAACCTGTGCAGGCCGGCGACACCCACATCATAGACGCGTTCGACACGGTTTCCATTGAACTCGCAGGTCACGACGGCCTCTTCCGCTACAGGCAGATCGGAGGTGCCCGCGCATGCAACGACGACGTAGCCTTCGCGCTGCACGACGGGTGTAGAAATAAGGGTCAATGCGCGGGCGAGGTCGTGGTGTACCGCTTCGGGATAAACAGCGGTCGTGGCGGCGATGGTTTGCTGAGAGCAGCGCGTGACGAGCACATTGCTTCCGCGTTCCTGTAATCGCCCCATAATCTGAATAATCTGATCAGGGGTTTTTCCTTCGCCAAAGATCGCTTCAGGATGGCCCTGCCGCAGATCGCGGTGATGGTCCACTTTCGCAAATCCGAGGTCCTCGAAGGGAAGCGCGCGCAACCGTTCAAGTGCCGCGGCGGTGGTCAAAGATCCGCAAGCAACGGAATCCAACAGGGCTATTAGTTTGTCTCGGTCCATCGGCGTGCGGTCACAACGCGTAAATCAGGCCGGAAACGGTCGGCGGACCGACGACCACAAACAGGAAGCCGAGGATGAGTAATGCGAAGATGATGGGCGCAAGCCAGAACTTCTTGCGCACCCGCAAAAACGCCCATATTTCCTTTACGAATTCCATTGCATACACCTTGTACTTGCTATGCTATCCGAAAAGGTAGGGACGATTAAACCCAGCCAGATGCCCCGCCCTGCTTCCGTCTGTGTTCGTCCGCGCGTTCCGCCCACTTGATCAAAACTGATTGCGATACGGCTCGATCCCCGCCGGTTGATCATCGGGCGCTTCCCAATACGTCGCGGCTTCCGGGTCGGCTTTCCGTTTGAGCGGGTCACCCGCGATCAACCTGTACAGAAGGGCCGATGGCATGATGACGAAATAAAAGCCGATGGCAAGACCGGTGAAAGTCAGCAGTGTTCCCAGCGCGAGGACCACGGCCGTGAAAAGCCGGTGTACCGGCGCGAGTCCCGCGGGAAATGCCAACGCCAACAAAAGCAGCACCGCGGCGATGCTCCATTGAATCCCCGGCACGTGACCCGTCCACCACCACCGGAGACATCCTACAATGAAAAGCGCCGCGGCCAGTTTCACGCCAAACGGGCGCAACGATACGCGGTTAATATCGGGGTTCGGACTCATCGTTTCATTAGTCCAGTTCGTATTCCTGTTTCCAATTGATGGTTTCCCGCCACTCCGGCTGGTTGCGTTTGTCGAGCACGCACGACCCTAAAATGAGGTAATCCATGTTCGTTCGCATAAAGCACGCATAAGCCTCTTCCGGCGTGCATACAATTGGTTCACCCCGCACGTTGAACGACGTGTTGATTATGACCGGGCAGCCCGTGCGTTGCTCGAACGCGCGAATCAGGTTGTAATACCGCGGGTGGTCTTCTTCGCGCACCGTCTGGATGCGGGCGGAATTGTCAACGTGCGTAACTGCGGGTATGTCCGAACGCGCGACTTTCAGTTTCTCGAATCCCGCAGCGTTTGATTCTCCGGTCTGCGTGAGATGCGGTTTCGACACGTCCGCCACGAGCAGCATGTACGGGCTTTCGCAATCGAGATCAAAATAGTCTCCAACGCGCTCCTCAAGCACTGCCGGCGCAAACGGCCGGAACGATTCACGAAATTTTATTTTCAGGTTCAGTGTCGATTGCATCGCGCGTGAACGCGCATCACCCAGAATACTGCGGGCACCGAGCGCGCGCGGTCCAAATTCCATGCGGCCCTGAAACCAGCCCACGACGTTCTCGCTTGCGAGCAGCTCCGATACGTTCGAACACAGGGCCGCGTCGCCGTGTTTTTCATAGGGGATGCCGCTCTTCGTTAAATACGATTCGATATGATCATCGCTGTACGCCGGTCCAAGAAACGTCGCCTTCTGCCGGCGGCGGTCAACCTTGCGCGGATTGCCGAGAATCTGATGCCACGCGTACAGCGCGCAACCCAGCGCATTTCCCGCATCGCCCGCCGCCGGTTGTATCCAAATGTTGTCGAACGGCCCTTCGCGCAAAATCCTTCCGTTGGCAACGCAATTCAGCGCGACGCCCCCCGCGAGAACAAGGTTCTTCATGCCCGTTTCGCGGTGCGCTGTCTTCGCAATGCGCAGCATCACTTCTTCCGTGACAGCCTGCACGGACGCGGCGAGGTCCATCTCCCGTTGCGTCATCTTGGATTCAGGCTCGCGGCGTGGTCCGCCAAACAAGCGCGCAAACTTCTCATTCGTCATGCGCACTCCGGCGCAATAGTCAAAGTAATCCTGGTTCAACCGGTAAGACCCGTCGTCTTTGAGATCGATCAATTCCCTGTAAATCACATCGGCATACCGCGGTTCGCCGTAAGGCGCGAGACCCATTAACTTGTATTCGCCGCTGTTCACCTTAAATCCGGTGAAATACGTAAACGCGGAATACAACAGCCCCAGCGAATGCGGAAAATTGATCTGCTTGAGAATCTCGATGCTGTTGCCGCGTCCGGCGCCGTACGTCGTCGTCGCCCATTCGCCAACGCCATCGACTGTGATAATCGCGGCTTCTTCGTATGGACTCGGGAAAAATGCCGATGCCGCGTGCGACTGGTGATGCGTGGTGAAGAGAATGTCGCCGCTGTACTCAAGCTCGCGCCGAATGGTGTTGCGCGTAAACAGTTTTTCGGTGATCCACAGCGGCATTTGATCGACAAACGACCGCAACCCTTTGGGCGCGGTACCGAGATAGGTCATCAGCAACCGCTCAAATTTCACAAACGGCTTATCGTAAAATACGACATAGTCGAGGCTGGCCGCGGTTATTCCGCCTTCGGACAGACAATACGCAGCCGCTTGTAGTGGAAAGTTGGGGTCATGTTTCTTGCGCGTGAAGCGCTCTTCCTGCGCCGCGGCAACAATTTCGCCACCGCGCACAAAACACGCCGCACTGTCGTGATAAAACGCTGAGATACCGAGGATATTCATGAATTCCGCAACCAGCGCAAAAGCGTAACAGAGGATATAGGGTTATTGCACGTCTCCAACTCGCCGCTTGTCCACTTTGTAATCGTACCCGTAATCGTAATCCGGCCCCTCCCCCTCGTGCTCCCCCTCGTGCTCGTCATCGTCATCAAAACCCATTACTGGAATCCTGCATGCGGCAAGCGGTTTGAGAGCAAGCAGAAAATCAAGATCGATTACGATTACGATTACGAGCACGAGCAGGAGCACGAAGGGGATCACGAGCACGAAGGAGATCACGAGCAGGATTATGAATAACGACCGCGAACCAACGGATTCCCACTTAGCACATACCCGTGGCCATTAAGGAACAATCGGATTGACAACGTACACCCGCGGAAACCTCATTCGCTTCATGCTCACGTTGTTCACCATCGTGTGGGCGGTCCAGATTTACGGCACAGTCGGAAACCATCCCCGGCTCGCCTTGCTGTATGTTCCGCTGCTTATACTCTCCACGTTTCGTTTTACGGTATTGGTCATTCTGTTCGTGATTTCAATAATCGGAATCGACATCACGGCGCCGCATGTTCCCGTGGCGCAGCTTGGGCTTGCCGCGCAAACCGCGTTGATACTCTACTGGGCGGCGCGCGGTCAAATGCTGCGCACACCCGCTGTGGCTGGGCGCATGGCCGCATTGCATCAATGGTCGTTACGCACCACGCGGCCCATATTGATTGGTATTTCCGCCGTGCTGGCGAGCTTGACCGCGTTCCGCGGCGCGCCATGGCTCGAATGTCTCTTGTGGTCGCTGTGCTGCGCGGTGACGGCGTGGGCGATTCCGGTTTCCTGGCAATTTCGATTGCGCAACGTGATCGCGACGGCCACGCTGACGGCCTTCTCAACGCTTATCGCATTTGCCGCGGTTGAGCTCGGCGCGCGCATCATACTGCCGCCCGCGCAGGGTCCATCGGACATGTACATGCCCGATCCAGAATACATCTTCACCCTGCGCCCAAATTCCAGCGGAGAGTTTCATGTGCGCGACAATGAAGGCGAAGGGTTTTCGGTCGAGGCGGTAATCTCCTCGCAGGGCGTGCTCGACCGCGTTTTGGGACCCAAGGCCGATGATGAATTTCGCATCGTCATGCTCGGCGATTCATACACCATGGGACATGGCCTCACACCGGAGCAGAATATCCCGCACACGGTTGAACTACTGCTGAATGCTGCGAATCCGCCAAAGCGCGTCACCGTGATCAATTGCGGCGTAGGCGGGTACGCGCCGTGGCAGGAGCGCGGCTTTCTCAAGGCGCGTGGATTTTCGTTCGAGCCGGACCTCGTCATCCTGCAGGTTTTCCCCGCAAACGACGTCGCGGGCACGCTCACGCGCGTTTCAAAGTATCTCGAGGTCCCGGATGTACAGTGGGAGTCGCGGGTGAACGAGTTTCGCATGCAAAACGAAATACCGGTTGCGGTCCAACGCTGGTTGCGGGCGCACTGCCGTGTATATGGCGCCCTAAGCGACGCGTTGCGCACGCCCAACCTCGCGCGTGATCTCGTCAACGATTTGCGCGTGCTGTCCCCCGCGCATTATCCCCAGCCCGTCAAACGCGCCGACCGCAACCCCTACCGCGAAGCTTCGCTCATAGAATGGTATCCGGAACTCGAAGAAGCGTACCGGCTGTTGGAACAGGACATCCAAGGCATTCGTGACGATTGCCGTGCGCGCGGCGTTGCTCTACTCGCGTATTGCCATCCGTTTCCCTTGGCTACAATTGAAGATGGCTGGGAAGAATTCGATGAGAAAACTAAAGGCGTTCTGTTCGAGCCGCACAAGGACGTGCGCGTGACGCAGGAAATTTTCGCGCGCGTGAATATTCCATTCGTGAACGTCACCGACGCGCTCGAATCACAACCCGGTCAATCCGCGCTCTATTTCCGGTATGATGGCCACTTCACGCCAAAGGGCGCTGACGTAGTCGCACAAGCATTGGCGGACTATTTGCAACACTATTTATTCTCCACGGAGCGCGGGTTTCCAACCCGCGATAGCTAAATGGAGCGCGGGTTTCCAACCCGCGATTTCTGAATAAACAATGGCGGGTTGGAAAACCCGCCCTCCACGGATGAGGAGGACCACACAATGCGCTTATTCGTCATGGCGATGCTTTTCACCGTAATCGCATTCGCCGCGGAACCAGACTTCTCGACAGTCCCCGGCGTGATCATCAATCACATTCCCGCATCCGAAGAACGGTATGTCGGCTCGCCGACGATTGCGGTGTTTCCCGATGGAACCTACGCCGCCGCGCACGATGAATTCGGGCCCAAGTCCGGCTATTTCACCGGCGCAATTACCAATGTGTTCCGCTCCGAAGACCGCGGCGCATCGTGGGAACAGACCGCCCGCATTGAAGGCGCGTTGTGGTCCACGCTGTTTGTGCATCGCGGCGCGTTATACCTGCTCGGCGTGGATAAGGAATACGGCCCCGTGCTGATTCGCCGCTCCGAAGATGGCGGCCACACATGGACAACGCCCACAGACGATTCCACCGGCGTCCTCGCGCCGGAGGATTACCACACCGCGCCGGTGCCTGTGCTCGAATACAAAGGACGTCTCTGGCGCGGCGTTGAACGCGCAGCGACGCCCGGCAAGTGGGGCGTGATCTATCAGGCAACGATGATGTCCGCGCCGGTTGACGCGGATTTGTTGAAGGCAAGCAGTTGGACCTTCAGCAATTCGATCGCGCGTGATCCCGCATGGCTCGACAACACATTTCACGCATGGTTAGAGGGCAACGCCGTCGTTCGGCGCGGCCAAATGTATGACATCCTGCGCGTGGACTATCGCCCCGGCACGGAAAAGGGCGCGCTCGTGCGCGTGAGCAAAGACGGAAAGAAGGCCACGTTCGATCCCGACCGCGATTTCGTCGACTTCCCCGGCGGCGCGAAAAAGTTCAGCATTCGCTATGATAAAAAAAGCAGGCGCTACTGGACGCTTTCCACACCGGTGTTACAAGAGTATCCGGGCGTGGACAACTCGAAGGTACGCAACTCTCTCGTGCTGATGTCATCCCGCGACCTCCGCAAGTGGACCATGCACAAACTGCTATTGTCGCACCCCGACGTCGAGAAGCACGCATTTCAATACGTCGATTGGCTGTTTGAAGAAGACGACATCATCGCCGTCTCCCGCACCGCCTACGAAGATGGCCTCGGCGGCGCAAAACGCGCCCACGACGCAAACTTCATGACGTTCCACCGGTTCGACAATTTCCGGCCAATGGCGAAATTGAAATTGGAATACGCGAAATGACGTATAAGTCGCCGCGGCGCGAAAGTCACGCCGCCTTTGCCAAAGGCGGCGTGACGCTATTCAGGGCTATTCGGCGGCAACGGCTGTGTCCGAATGGGCACGACACTCGCCGGATGCTGTATGCCGAGGATTACGCTGTTACCCGACTTTTCACTTAACACCTGCAACGTCCGCAAGTGAAGCAGGTTCGGGTTCGCATCCAGCATCTTCGCGGCATTCGCGAGGCTTCGAAGCGCAGCCGTTTCACCGCGGGCACGCTCGAGTGCGGCAAGTCCTTCCTTCCGCGCATTTACAATCTGCGCAAACATCTGCCGAAGATTTGATGGCAGCATCAAATCGCGCAGCTTGACGGAATGCAAAAGAATTCCGAATTCTAACGCTTTTGGTGCAGTGCTCGCCATAAGTTGCGTGCTGATGGATTCACGCGATTCCATCAGTTCGTCAACCGGCTTCGCGGAAACAATTTCGCGCAACCCCACCTGCAGCGTCGCGTAGAGGCTCTCCCTGAAATTGCTCACACGATTCATCGCCAGCGCGGGGTCGATGATCTCGTACTCCGCGGATAGAGACACCTTGATCGTCACGCCGTCCTGACTCAGCACTTCCTGACCAGGGACGTTCTCAATGCTGCGGCGCGTATCGATTTTAGTGATCGTCGTGAACTGCGGCACATACCAGTATTGGCCCGGCGCGATCACACCCGCAAACCTACCGCGTTCATACCGCAGTCCGCGTTCAAACTCGAAGACCGTTAGACGACGCAAAATCCGCGACGCCAGTTTGTACACCGCGGCGATCACAATCAGTGCAATTCCAATGTAGACGAATTCCATGTCACTTTCCTTGATTTCCACGCGTGCCCAGGCGTTGCCCGGGACCCAGGCCTTCAGCGGAGGTGTAAACCTGCTGGACTGTTGGCGCTGTGCGCGTTGCGCTGGTCCCGGGCAATCCGGGCTTCCAACTCAGTTCATAGCTGTAGGGGAAGTGGCGATTCGCAACCGAAGCCGGCGATGCCGGCAGGTCGCTTGCCTGCTCCCCAACATAAACGGTGGGCCATGCGTACTTTTTTGTCAAGGAGAAATTCTGATAAAAAATCGACACATTGGATAAACGACAGCGCCTGCGAAAAGTCGATATGCTGTGAACTGTGTGCTTCGTGATATAGTCTCGCGTTTTCACTTTATCCTGGGGAAATTGCCATGAAACTCTCCTATTCAGCGAAATTGTGCTGCGCGTTTGTCGTGCTGGCAGCGTGTACTGCCTGCAAAAACAGTCTGCCGGCCCCATTGCCCACGACAACGACCGCTCCAACGGCACCGGCTTCGCAAAAAGTTGCAACCACCGCCCTCGACGACTATGTCGCGAAACCTGATCCTGCGTTTGCATATGATCCCGCCGCAGCTGTTGAAACCAAGACCGGCAACTACACCGCCAAAGTGTACAAGATGGTTTCTCAGGAATGGCTGGACACCACGAAAGTCGACAAGCCGAAGTGGGAGCATTGGGTAACAGTCATCGTGCCAAACGACATCGCGCACGATCAGGCGCTGGTGTTCATTAACGGCGGCAGCAACGAGGGCGATGAAGCCCCAAAGCCCGATGGCCAGCTTGCGCAAGTCGCGATGATGACCAAGTCGATTCTTGTCGATGTAAAACAGATTCCGAACCAACCCCTCCATTTTGTCGGAGACACTGTTGCTGAATATGCCGAATCGGGCCGCAGCGAAGACGACCTTATCGCGTTTGCCTGGGACAAATTCCTCGTCACCCAGGACCCCCTCTGGCTTCCGCGCCTGCCCATGACCAAGGCGGTCGTGCGCGCGATGGACCTCGCACAACAGGAGCAGCCACGCATCACGGGGTTCTTTGTCGTCGGAGGATCAAAGCGCGGATGGACCACATGGACCACCGCGATCGTCGACAAACGCGTCATCGGCATTGCGCCCGCGGTGATCGACATACTCAATGTCACCAAGTCACTTCAAAACCATTTCGCGGCGTATGGGTTCTGGGCGCCCGCCGTCGGCGACTACACCGAAATGAACATTATGACGCGCATCGACACCCCGGAATTTCACGCGCTGCGCGAAGTGGTCGATCCCTACTGCTATATCGATCGCCTGACGATGCCCAAGTACATCATGAACAGCACCGGCGACCAGTTCTTCCCGCCGGATTCGTGGAAATTCTATTTCGACGATCTCAAAGGTGAAAAGTATCTGCGTTACGTTCCCAATACCGACCACGGCCTGAACCTGGAGGCCTACGTTAACATGGCCTCTTTCTATCATGCCGTGATGACAAACACGCCGCGCCCAAAATTCACCTGGAGCCATGCGGCTGACGGCGCTCTCGAAGTGCGCTGCGAAACAAAACCCACCAACGTCCTCCTGTGGCAGGCCACCAATCCCGATGCGCGCGATTTCCGCATGGAAATCGTCGGGAAACCGTACGTCAGTTCGCCGGTGGAAGAGAGCGAGCCGGGCGTGTACCGCGCCGCAATACCCGCGCCGAAGAAGGGCTGGACCGCATTCCTCCTCGAACTCGAATTTCCCAACCCCGGGATTAAGTATCCCTTCAAGTTTACGACCGGCGTCAGCATCGTGCCCGATGTGTATCCGGCCGCGAAAGACTAGCGGCCTTTCTGGGCTTTTCCTGTGCTGATCAGATATAATTTAAAAGTGCGATAACTCTGTATTTGGAGGATGTTTTTGTGCGTAGCACCAGCCGCAAGCAATACATTTGCGTCACGTACCGCATCATTCCGGAAGAAGGGCGTTTCACCGCGATTTGCAAGGAACTCGGCACCGCTTCCTGTGGAAAAACCGTCGATGAAGCCGTAAAAAATATCAAGGAAGCCATAGAAGTAGATTTGAATGCGCTTGAGTATCATGGGGAGCGTGCCCGTTTTTTTAAGGAGCGTGGCATTAGATTGCGCTCTCAACCCATCAAATCTTCCAAGCCTGTCAAGGCTGATGTGGGGGAATTTGTGTCCAGGCAAAACATCCTCGTACATGCCTGATGCCAAGGCTTCCGAGGGACATCCGAAGCACACAACTCATCGCGGCGTTCAAACGGCTTGGTTTCAAGCGAAGTCCGGCGGGTAAAGGCAGTCATCGCGGCTATTACAGAGACAGCGCAGACGGTTCTAAGACGATTGTGACGCTACTGGAAGGAAGTGATTGCATTACACCAGGCACTTTGAACGCGATATTGAAACGCGCCGGAATTTCTCGCCAAGAGTTCAATGATGCCCTTTGAAGAAACATTATAGTCACCTCTGATCAAAACCTAATGGCCGTTTAATAAAATGGAATATCGAATTTACTATGAAACGTCTCACGCCGCCGCCGCCCTTGTGGAAAAGGGCGAATTCGAGCCGGCGCTTCAGATGTTTCATGACCTGGCGCACAGCGATATCTCGGACATCGACAAGGCGCTCATGTGTTACAACGCGGCAAACGTCTGCGGAAAAATGAAGCGGGTCGAAGACGCTATCGCCTGGTACGACGCGGGCATCGCCTACGAACAGCCCTATATGCGCTTTCTCGTGCTGGAGTACAAAGCGTTCTACTTCTCCGAACTCGGCCGCGACGCCGAAGCGCTTGCAATCTACGAACACCTCTACCGCCAACCCTACGTGACGGAAAGCGAAAAAGAGCGCCTCTGGAAAAACATCACGGTCATGAAAAACCCCCGGCCCACTTAACGACGCAATGTAATGTGGGAGGGTGCGCGTCCTCGCGCGCTTTGCCCTTACGTCACGAAAGCCGCCACCGCCGCCCCTCGTTCCGAAGCTCCGGCTTCGCGTCAGGCCCAAAGGTTTGCATTTACCCCCGGAAGAATGGTAAACTCTTTTTCAGTGTAGGCCTGCACAGTTGTTTTAGCAGGTTTAATCACAGTCTTTTCTCCTACACAGCGCATTCATCAGAGTTTGGATACCCGCCTACGCGTTGTTTCCCAATTTTGCCGGTGCTGAAAAGGCCACAGGGAATCCGTGCGCCTTTTTTTGAAATCGCGCCGGCACCACAGGGAGACAATTGTGTCTTTTGACGAACTGAATATCGATCCGCGCTTCCTCAAGATTTTGAAGGGGCAGCAGATCACTACGCCGACGCCCGTACAGGCGCAGGCCATCCCCGTCGCGCTCGAGGGCTGCGACGTGGTCGCCATCGCCCAAACGGGCACGGGCAAAACCCTTGCATTCGGCTTGCCGGCGCTCACGCGTCTTGCACAGCGAGACGTTAAGGGTACCCGCATGCTGGTGCTTGCGCCTACGCGCGAACTCGCACAGCAAGTAAACGCGGTGCTGGAAACGCATGCGCGCGCGCTCAACATGCGCACGGCGTGCGTATACGGCGGCGTGGGCATGGAGCGGCAGACGCACGCACTGCGCAACGGCACGGCGATTATCGTCGCCACGCCGGGCCGCCTCATCGACCACATGCAGCGCGGAAACGTGAACTTCCGCAATCTGGAAGTGCTCGTCCTGGACGAAGCGGACCGCATGCTGGACATGGGTTTCATGCCCAGCATCGAGCGGATTCTTCAAGCTGTTCCGAAGGAACGGCAGACGATGATGTTCTCGGCGACGTTCCCGAAGGAGATCGCGGACCTGACGAAAAACATGCAGCGCAACGCCGTCCGCATTCAGGTCGGCCAGATGTCGTCGCCCGCGAAAGACGTGAAGCAGGGCGTGTATACCGTGCACGGCGACCGCAAGTTGGGCCTCCTGGCCACCATCCTGCGCGAGCCGGCCGTCACCTGCGCGCTCGTATTTCTGCGCACGAAGCATCGCACGGACCGCATCGCGAAGGCCTTGCACTCCGAAGGCTTCAAAGCCCAGGCCATTCACGGCGGTCGCACGCAGCGGCAGCGTCAGCAGGCAATCGACGGCTTCCGCGATGGGCGCTACAAGGTGCTTGTGGCAACGGATGTCGCCGCGCGCGGCCTTGACGTGCATGGTATCAGCCATGTCGTGAACTATGACGTGCCGAACACAACGGACGACTACATCCACCGGATTGGCCGCACGGGCCGCGCAAATATGAGCGGTATCGCGCTGACGCTGGTGTGCCCCGAAGAGGGTTCTGCGCTTCGCTCGATCGAACGCGAGTTGGGTAACGCCATCCCGCGCGAGGATTGGGAAGGCGCAATCCACATCGGCGGACATTCCGACCGCCCGCAGGACGACCGCTGGAGTCAGCGCAAGCGCACGTTCACCCCACGCAACGGCGGCGGCGGTGGTCGCGGCTACGGCCGTGACAACGCGCGAAGCGCCAGCAACGGACGCAGCGGCGGATACGAAGGCGCGCGCAGCGAAAGCCGCGACAATTCGCGCGGCGCTGGAACTGCAACCGCTTCCCGCGATGCGCGTGGCGGCAGTCGTGAAGGCGCCCGCAGCGGATCGCGTCCCCCGCGCCGCAACGGCCGCTAAAACAATAGCGATATCAAATCGAAGGGGCGGCCCGCAAGGGTCGCCCCTTTTTTAATTCACAGGACATCAATAGCGCGCGCGAAGCGCCTTGGACTGCGGCGTGTCAGTGCCGCTTTCACTTCATCCATATCGATCTCCGCGGAACACTCGAAACCCACAAGCCTGACGCCAACCCCCAAATCAATGGCATATCACAAAACCTATCAACGACCCCCGAAAGCGGTAGTTACCGCTACCGCACTCCAAGGCGCTTCGCGCGGACTACGGTAGATTTTCATCACTTCTTCATCAACCACACTTCCGCAATCTGACAGCCGCGGCCCGCACTGCCGCGGCCGGGGGTTTGTGTCCAGGTGAGGATCAGGTTGCTGTCGGCGGTGGCTTCTTTCGGGATATCAAATTCGAGCGGAGCAATCGGCTCCGGCTTGTCGATGAGCGGATGCACTTCGATATCGTCCGCGACGCACTTCATCTGCGTGTCCCACTTGTCGCCGGCATAGACTACGCGCAGTTTGTATGACGCATTCGGATCAAGATTGTCGTACCGCATGTGCAGCGGCGTTTCAAACCGCGTTTCCGCGTCGTCGTACCATGAGATGCGGCGGTCGATTGGTCTCGGGTAATGGCCGAGCAGTGGATTGATGCGGTTCTCGGGGTCGAACTCCTTCGTCACCTCACGCACAAGGTGCGGTTGCTGCAACGGATTGCCGAGGTCGTCGTAAAATCCGCCGGGCCCGGGGTTGGTCCAATTCACAAGCGCGTCGATCGCGTCCAGCCGTTCCTGTTCGGTGTCGAGGGCACGGGCAGATGCGAATCGTGGGGCAAGCCATAGCCGGTTGTTCACGGGCCGATCAATCAAGTCGAGTGTCGCGCCGCGACCCATGTCGATGGCGTAATACTTTTCCACGCTGAGTTGCATGCGAACACTTTGGTACAACGCTTCCGCTAGACCGCTCGCGCGTTCACGAAGGTCGGGCGCAACCCGCTGCAATACAGCCTGATTCAGGATCGACTCCGCTTCATCCATTGCGCTCAACGAGCCAACTGCCTTCGCGTTGCGCAACACGTCCATCGCGCGGTTCTCAAGTTCCATTTCATATAGCAGACGTTGGCGCAAGTAGGCATCGAAATACGCGCGATACAGCACCTGCTGGAACCGCCAGTTGAGCCGCGTTTGCGGGCTTGAGGCCTGTTCCATCACGCGCACTTGCTGAAGTGTCACATCGACCCCGGCGTTCGCGGCGAGCGGCCCTTGCCAGTTGCGTTCGAGCGCGAGCAGCGCATCCGCGAAGCTGTATTCATACTCCGGCCCGATGAAGTAGCGCGCGTACTCGCGCAGAATGCCGTGTACATCCGCTTCCGGGTCCCAGCCGAGCGCGCTCCACAAAATCTTGTTCACGTCGTCGTTCACACCTTCGGAATATGTAATGAATCCACCGTCGGTATGCGGCAGGCTCCAACGGAAGATTTCCGCATACGCCGTCGGCCGGGGATTGACGACTTCGCGGTCCTGCGCAAGTTTAAACGCGACGTCCCAATCCTGCACGGGATACTGGCACGAATACGTGTGCGTGATGTCGGGATAGTGCCGGATGGGATACTGCTTCGGCATCGCCGCGCGCAGATCGGAAAGGCTCAAGCGGTTCTGCGGCGCAAACACAATTCCCGACAACCACGCCGGCTGCTGAGTTTTCATGATGTCGAGAAACTCTTCCGTCCACTCCAGATTGAATCCCTGCGGAGACATCCACATTTGCGCGTTCGGATGCGTCTTGTGCAGACTCTGGGTTTGTTGTTCAAGCAGCGTCATCAGGTGTTTCGGCTGCGTATGCCCCGGATCGCCGCCGGGCACGAACACAACGTCGATGTGCGGCAACTTTTCAAATACCGCGGCCCACTCGGCAATCGCCTTGTCCACGACGGCTTTGTCGCCATAGTCCTTGTCCATGGCCGGATACCAAATCCACAACTCCATCGCGTAGTCTTTCGCAAGCTGGGACATGCGCGCCATCATGTCGATCTGCGACAGCGTGAAGTGCGGACTCGAAGGCGCATCATCGCTCCGCGGCGGAATCAGTTCGACAGCGTTCGTGCCGAACACGATTAGGTCACGGTAATACTGCTCGAACATCGCCTCGGTCCAGGCGTCATAGGTGTTCACCTTCGGGCGATATCCAAGCTGGTGTCCGCGCCGCGCGACCTTTGGCGACGAAGCAATCGACAATTCATCAAGCGTCACCGCTCCGCGCGTCATGTGTAGTTCGCGCAACAGGCGGCCAGCGCCAAACAACGCGCCGCGTGCGTCGTGACCCAACACAATCACCACGGGCGATGCGCCGGCCGACGTCGTGCGAAGGACAAAACCTTCGGGCTTGTCCGGCGCCGTGGATGTTGCGGTAACGCCAAGAGGCCCGGCAACAGACTTCATGCTGTTGACCGTGCCAAGAACGATGACGGGACCGGACACCGTGGGCCAATCGTGCTGGACCGGCACGCGCAAGTACGAACGCGCTTCGATTTCGTCAGCCAACATGTCCGCGGCCTTCTTCTCCGGCGTGCTCGCGTCCCGCGACACAACGATTACAGCGGAAGAGAGATCAATGGGGTCAGCCCGGACAACCTGCGCACAAATCAGCGTGCACGCAACGATCAGAATACTTCTCATTTTTTGACCCCTTATGGACTGCTACCGCAGTCCACATAAATTACGCGCGCGGCTTTATCTTCCAGGTAAACAAAAGAAGCACAAACGCGATCACGGTCGACGCGAGCGTCGCGCCAATGACGTAGTTCCACGCTGTCGGCACGTCGTAGACTTCTTTGTAATGTTTGAGCATTGCGCCAAAACCCTTGGCGTGGGTTGTCCTCCCCATATATCCCAATAGGCC
>JAWXCN010000188.1:0-14155 GCA_034408725.1 Candidatus Hydrogenedentota bacterium | reverse complement strand
GCAGTATCATCTCGATATTCTCGTTATTCCCGAGCCACCGGATACGGTCCGTAATACCCAGTTGCCGGGCCACGCCCACCGCGGAAAGCCGTTCCGGTCCGTCTCCCACCATTACCAGTCGCGACGGAACCCGGTCGCTAATCTTTTTGAACGCGCGCACCACGTCCGTCACCCGTTTCACCGGACGAAAGTTCGAGATGTGCATGACGATCTTCTCGTCCTTCTCAGCGAGGTTGCACCGCTCTACCGAGCGTTTTCCGAATTTATCCAGATTCACGAAATTGTAAATTGTCCGCACCGGCACATTGAGTTTGAACTCGCGCCGCGTCTCTTCAGTCAACCATTCGGACACGGACGTAACCGCGTCGCTCGATTCCATCGCGTACTTTGTTAGGCGGAAGAACCCGGGGTCGGTGCCGACGAGCGTAATGTCCGTGCCGTGAAGCGTTGTCACAAGTTTGAAGCGTTTGCCCGCTGGCATCATGTCGCGCGCAAGAATGGCGCACACGGCGTGGGGAATGGCGTAGTGCGCGTGCCATATCTGGATGTTGTGTTCTTCGGCAACTTCGGCCATCTTCGTCGTCAGCGCAAGCGAATATGGCGGATGGGGAAACAGTGGATAGGTTACAAAATCCACGGAGTGGTACAGGATGTTCTGGTGGAACCCCTGCAACCGGAACGGCAACTCAAAACTTACAAAGTGGACCGTGTGCCCCCGCTCGGCAAGGGCGATTCCGAGTTCGGTCGCCAGCACGCCGCTTCCGCCCGCGGATGCATAACAGGTGATGCCAATTCGCATTCGTTCTCCTTCGCTGATTCGAGCGATATGGTTGCGGCCCGCGCGTTGCGCAACGGTGTCACTCGAGGGTCTTCAGTCCAATTGGGCCATCGCAATAAATGGGCTCGCCATGCGCCGCGCCGATGCGATTGCCCCAATATGCGGCGCGTGTCGTAATTGCGTTCCAGAATTTCTCGGATGACACATAAGTTTCCGCGCCCGCGTAGGCCGGATTGAAGAATTGCGACACATACGCGCGCAACGCGGCCAGCTTGGTGTCAAAGGTATCGCTGATGTCGATCACCGCGCCCGGCAGCGTCGCGTCAACGTAGACGCGATAGTAATAGACCTGAGCGGCCCGATGGGGCGGCTGTGCAGTGTCGAGCCGCGCAAGGCCCGCGAGATAGTTTGCGTCGCGAACGAGAAAATGCGCCGCGTCATGATCGGGATGGCGATCATTGTTCATGGGCGCGATCAGGATCGCCGGACGCAATTCCCGCAACAGCGTCACAACTGCGCGCCGCATCGTTTGATCGTTTGCAACGCCGCCATCGGGCAACTTCGCATTCACCCTGCGCGAGACGCCCAGCATCGCGGCGGCTGCGGTAGCCTCGCCGCGACGTTCCGCGACAGTACCGCGGGTGCCCATCTCGCCTTCCGTCAAATCGAGAATGGCAACCCGTTTTCCCCGGCGCACAAGGTTGGCGACAATGCCGCCAATACCCACCTCGACATCGTCGGGATGCGCGCCAACCGCCAGGACGTCAAAAGGCGAATCGTCGTTCACAGTTCAATCTCGCCTGTGGTGAAGGAATCGATATCAATCTCACGGATGATACGAGGGACCAGGTCCCAGCCGTGTTCAAACAAAAAAGAGAACACAGTATAAACACGCTCTTGCGGTTTGCGCCACGGCGCGAAGGTGTTTGCGAGCCGCATCACGTTTTGCCGAACTGTTTCGACTTTCGCCGAATCCGCGCGTTCGAGCGTGCGCCGGGCCTTGTCCAATTCTCCAAACACACGATCACCGACCGCGAGGGGCGGCGCTTTCACCGTTGATAGTGTTTGTTCGAGGATGCCAACCGATTGCGCAATCTCCGCACGGCACCGCGCCAACGCCTCCAGCGCAGGTCCGGCCGCTGCCGTAGCGAGTGCTTTTTCCTCGATCTGTTCCAACGGCGCGGAAAAATCGTCCGCGTTCAATCCGCAGCGCGTCAGCAACTTGTTAAGTTTTGTTGAACTGAGCCGAACTTGCGCCCGCGGGTACACGACAGGCATCGGCGCGCTTACGTTGTCGAACAAAGGCTTGAATTGGCCCCAGTACGCGATCTCCCCCGGCCCGCCAACATATGCGTGAACGGGAAACAAGCGTTGTTGCACCACCGAGCGAAGCGCTGCGTTGGGACTGAACCGTTCCGGCTCGGCAGCCAGAGTATTCAACAATTCATCAGCGGAGTATCGCCAGCCCAACGACGGCAACACGAATGCGCCCTGCTCATACACAACTTTGCAACGCTTACCCTCGACTTCCAGAAAGAATCCGCAGTCGCCCTGCCCTTTCACCAACTGTGCTTCGTAGCCCAGCGCAATGAGTCGCGCGGCAGCTTCGTTTACCCGAGTCGACGACCAGAGTGGGTCCGCGATCTCCCGTTCTATGATCGGCGCTGACGCTGCCCGCATTACGGGAAGTTCGGTCGTAAAGATCAGAAGCGGCGTTCCTTGAAAGAGGCGTGCGAGCAGCCGCGCGCTCCAATCGGAAAAGGACACAGCGGCGTCGAGCGACGCGTGAAGAAACGCACGCACTTCGTCGCGATATTCCGAGCCGGTAGCGGCGTCGGCCATCGTGTCGATGAGCGTGTGCAACGAAGGTTCGAGCGGCACGCGATGCATCGGGAATCCGTCGGCATTCGTTTTCAGCACATACGTCAGGGCAAGCGGCTCGTGCTGTTTCGTCAACATGTGCGTGGTTCGGGCTTCCGCGAAATCGTGGTCATCGCTCGCCAGCCAGAACACCGGCACACAGGGCGCGCCGCGCTGCTGTTCGAGCCGCTCCGCAATGCGAATCGCCGTAGCCGCTTTATAGACCGTGTACAGAGGGCCGGTGAACAACACAGGTTGCTGGCCGGTCACAATCGCCGAAACGTCGCCGTCGGGAGGGAGCGCGGTCGTGCCTATCGACGCGCCGTACGCACGGAGCGCCTCGCATAGTCCCGGGTATAATGGCCCGGCGGTTGGCTTTTTATCGAACAGTTCGCGCGGACTTCCCGCATAGAATTCCGCCAGTTCCGGCGCGCCCCGAATGTAATCGGCTTGAATCGATTTCACGCTACGACACCTCGCACGATCATGCGCGGTGATGATTTTGTAAAGGACGCACCGGACCAATCGCCATAAAAGTCCGTTACCGCCAACCCTGCATCCATGAGCAGCATTCGCAATTCGTCCGGTCCATACAGACGCACCGATTCGTGGATTTCGCGCACGGCGCGGCCTTCACGCGCGATACGCATCACCTTATTCACGCGCTGCGCAGCTTCATCAACCCACCGTTCCTCGACAATTTCATATTCACCCTGCCGTCTTGTCGATTGCGGTATCAAGGCCGTTCGGACATCCGCCGCATTGGCGTGGTCGACGAGGAATCGTCCGCCTGGCTTAAGCGCCTCGCGCATGCCTCGCGCGACGGCCGCGTTTTCCTCGCCGGCATGAAAATATCCAAAACTGGTGAAAAAGTTGGTGAGGCAATCAAACCTCGCACGGAACGGCAGCGCGCGCATGTCTCCGCGCACGAGCAGCGCTGCGTCACCCAACAGTGCGCGCCCCTGTGTTAACAGTTCTCGCGAAAAGTCGAGGCCAACCGCGCGCGGCGCCGTTTTGATCAAATGAAACAAGTGCCGGCCGCAACCGCAACACAAATCCAAAAGGCAATCGTCCGCGCGCATTTCGAGCGCATGCGCGGCAAATGCCGCTTCCGGCGCGGCGGCTTCGACCGTCCGATGCGCGTAGATGACGTTATAGAGATCGCCGAATGCGGCTTCGTACCAATCGGGTTCAATCCGCGCGCGGTGGGTGGGTTGGTCTACCATTCCTACTCCGTGCTGGGCTCGCCGACGTGATGCAGATGCATCAGGTTGGTGCGCCCGCCCGAACCCAGCGGAATGCCTGCGACGATCAGCAGCGCGTCGCCATCGTCCGCGAGTTCCCGGTCGATCATGATGTCGTCAATCGCGACGACCAGTTGCGAAAAACTGTCGACCTGCACGCACGCGACCGCTTCCACGCCCCAGAACAATGCGCAACGGCGCTGCGTCTCTTCCTTTAATGAAATCGCCGTGATAGGCGTCCGCGGGCGAAACCGGGAGATGGCCATCGCGCTGAACCCCGATTTGGTGAGCACGACAATCCGCTTCACATCAATGACCTGAGTCACTCGAACAACCGCCTGTCCGATGGCTTCCTTGAAGCCGGCGGCGCGCATGGCGTGATCGCGCAACCGCCCTTGCACCTCGTGATGCGGAGTCGCGCCGATTGCTTCGTCCGCGCTCGCCGCTATTTCTGCCATCGTCGTGAGCGCCTGAATGGGAAACAATCCATTGGCCGTTTCGCCGGACAACATCACCGCGTCTGTGCCGTCGTAGATTGCGTTCGCGACGTCCGCCGCCTCGGCGCGCGTAGGCCGGGAATTCGTCATCATCGATTCGAGCATCTGGGTCGCCGTAATAACGGGGACGCCGAGATCGTTGCACATGCGTATCAGCGTCTTCTGAATTTGCGGCACGCGGTGCAGTTCCACTTCCACGCCAAGATCGCCGCGCGCCACCATGATAGCGTCCGCGGATTCCACGATTTCGTGAAAACGGGAAAGGGCCTCGGGACGCTCTATTTTTGCAATGACCGGAGTATTTTTTCCGAGCGCCGCGATCCGGCACTTCAAATCCACCACGTCGCCAGGTGTGCGCACAAATGAAAGCGCGACATAGTCCACGCCGAGTTCGAGGCCGAACGCGAGATCCACGATGTCCTTTTCCGTCAGGCTGGGCGCGGTGATCGCCACGCCGGGCAAATTGATGCCCTTGTTCTCGCCCAGCATCCCGCCGCGCACCACGGTGCAATACACGTCCGGCGGCTCGACGCGATTGACGCGCAATTCCATCGTCCCATCGGCTATCAGAATGCGGTCATCCGGTTTGATTTCGCCGGCAAGCGATTCGTAGGTCGTCGATACGCGGCTCACGGAACCCAGGATCTGTTCCGTAGTAATGATGATGTCCGCACCCTGGACAAGCTCGACAGGCTGTCCATCTTGCAGTTTTCCGGTGCGGATTTTGGGCCCCTGCAAGTCCATAAGAATGGCCACGCTGCGGTTGTGCGCAGCGGCGGACGCTCGCACGGTTTCGTAGGTCGTCCGATGAATGTCGTGCGTGCCGTGGGAAAAATTCAGCCGGGCAACGTCCATGCCCGCCCCGACAAGCGCGTCTACCGTTTCACGGCTATTTGAACTGGGTCCAAGCGTGCAGATGATCTTCGTGCGGCGCATCCATGCTCCTCATTCGCTGAACGCGCCGTAAATGGCGCGCACCGCCTTCTCGAGATCATCGTCATCGACGCCGACGATGATGTTGTTTTCCGACGAGCCCTGATCGATCACGCGTATGTTCACCTTCGCATCGGCGAGCGCCGTGGTCAGCCGCGCCGCGATTCCGACCGTCCCCGCCATACCCTGGCCCACGGTCGCGATCAGCGCCAGGCCTTCTGTAACCGAAAGACGGTCGGGCTGGCACGTCCGCTCGATCGCCTTGAGGATCGTGTTTGTCTTGTGCAGCAATTCTTCGTCTTCGATGATGACGGATAGATTATCAATCCCCGACGGCATAAGCTCCCAGCTCACGCCATGCTCCTCGAGAACGGTCAACATCCGCCGGCCAAACCCGCGTTCCTTATTCATGAGGGCTTTTTCAATATTGATCATGGTGAAGCCCGTGCGTCCGGCAATTCCCACAATAGGCTCTTTCGCGGCGCGTTCGGCGAGGATCATGGTGCCGGGATGGTCCGGTTTTTTTGTATTGCGAATGTTGATTGGAATGCCCGGCTCGCGCACCGGAAAGATGGCTTCGTCATGCAGCACGCTCGCGCCCATGTACGAAAGTTCGCGGAGTTCTTTGTAAGTCACCTCGGCAATTCCACGCGAATCCGGGACAATGCGCGGGTCGGCCACCAGGAACCCGGAGACGTCCGTCCAGTTCTCATACAACCGCGACTTCGACGCGCGCGCAACGATCGAGCCCGTTACGTCGCTGCCACCGCGTGAAAAGGTCTTGATACATCCGTCCGCCTGCGCGCCGTAAAAACCCGGCACGACAAACAAACCCTCGCCTTTCAACCGATTGCCCAGTATCTCGTAAGTCCTGGGATCGAGATCACCGTCGTCGTCAAACAAAATGCATTCCGCGGGATCGACGAAGGTCGCGCCCAACATGCGCGAGAGCAAGTGCCCGCTCAGGTACTCGCCACGGGATGCCAGAAAATCGGGTTCGTCATGCTGCATTGCGTCGGCCGCAATTCGATCAAGATGTTCCTGAATCGGGAAATCAACATTCAATACCGCGGCCAGTTCCCCGAACCGGTCCGCGATAATGCCGCGAGGTTGCGCGGGATCGAGGTCCTGGCTCAACAGACTGTGCCAGGCATATAACAAATCCGTAATTTTTTTGTCATCGGGTTTGCGCTTTCCCGGCGCAGACGGAACGATGTAGCGGCGATCGGGATTCGATTGAATGATATTGACCACGTCGCGGAAACATTTCGCATCCGCGAGCGAGGTCCCCCCAAACTTGCACGTAATGGCGCCCATGCCTCTTCCGCTCTCCTACCAAAGGCGCAGCCGCGCCCAGTTCCCGCTCTCGCACCCTCGCCGCTACGGAATCAAGCTCTCGAACCAGCGCCGGATATCATTGTAAGTTACAAACAGCATTAGGCCGATGATAAAAACAAGCCCGGCTTGTTGCACCCATTCCATCACCTTCGCGCTGACTGGTTTCCGCCGGATACTTTCTATCGTGAGAAACAGCAGGTGGCCGCCATCCAGCACGGGCAACGGAAGCAGGTTAAAAATCGCGAGGTTCACGCTGATAAACGCCGTCGTCTCCATCAGACCTACGTACCCGCTGAACTTTGCGGCATTCGTTGTCGCCTGGTAGATCATGATCGGGCCGCCCAACTCTTTTGCGCTTATCCGCCCGCTGATCAAGGTTTGCAAAGTACGCACCGTCAGCTTCATCATTTTCCACGTCTCGCGCATGGCTTGCGGAAAGATTTGTCCGACTGGCGCGCGATAAAAAGCTTTCTGCTGGTCCCACTGAATACCGACCATGCCCGAACTCGTGATCGCGAGCGTTGCGTCCTTGGCGGATTCGCTTCGCATTACGCCGTATCCGATCGCGGGCTTGCGTACCTTGACCGAAACTGTTTGTCCGATGCGGGTGTTCAACGTTTCCCGAAGCAATGCAAGAGTTGCGGGTTTTCCATCGACTTCTTCGATAATGTCTTTCGTCTCCAGCCCCGTCGCCTTGCTTTGCTCTGATGAGATGCTCGCAACCGTGGGTGGCATGTCAATGTCGAACGCAGTAATTGCTTGCAGAAACTGTTTTGTTTCCACGTCAGGCAGCGTTAGCTGGATAGCCGCGCCGTAACCCCATAAGCCCCGGCGTTCGATCACGACCTGTAACTTTGCGGTATCGGGCTGGGACATCAGGTTCTTAATGACAGCCGCCCCCGGTTTTTCCCCATTGACAGAAACTACGATGTCGCCAGTCTGGAAACCTGTCCCGGTAAGTTTCGAGGTATCCTCTTCCTGAACAGTTACCGGTTGTGTGTAATCGATGTAATCGTCCCAATCCGGCCGCGGGAGAACAATAATTTCATCAAAGCCGCCGACCGTACGGGGCGTTAGCGCCACGGTGATGCGCGAACCATCCCTCAAAATTTCCGTCTGTACCTGTTCACCCGGGGCCGCGCTCGAAACCAACTCGCGAAAGGTGCTGCTGTCAACCACCTGGCCATTTACGCGCTCAATAATATCGCCTTCCCGGATGCCCGCGCTCTTGGCGGGCATATCTTCAAGCACGTTTTTCACGAGAGCGGTACTGAACGCTTCGATACCCAACCGCACGTGCTCGCTGTCCTCCAGCATGCGGGGTTGAATCGGCGAAAGGTACCGGGGCGTTGTTCCATCCTGATTCGTGCGCTCAATGGACGCCACAACAAGAGCACCACCGCTGAGCACGCCTTCTATCGCAACTTCCATGATATTGGAGACCGGGTTCTCATCAATTGCGAGAATACGATCACCTGGTTTCCATCCCGTCTCGTCGGGCGTGGCAGTGAAATTGATCGCGGCGCCGGGTGCTGATTGCACAAACAGGGGCGCGGTGGCCGCGGGTGATTTTTCCTCCACGTAGCCAATCCGGTTATCGTGTTTCTGCTCCGGGAATTCGGCGCCAAAGCCCACAAGCGTCGCGTAGATCATGATCGCGAGCACAATGTTCATAAACGGGCCCGCGGCGATCACGATCACGCGTTGCCAAACGGGCTTGTTCATGAACCAGCGCTCGGGAGGAATGCTACCGTACTGGTCCTTCCGCTCGTCGTCGCTCAACGGGACGTCTTCCTGTCCCGCCATTTTCACGTATCCTCCGATCGGAAGCATTCCAACGCAGTAGTCGGTTTCTCCGAATTTGAATCCGAACAAGCGCGGCGGCATGCCGAGGCTGAACCGTTCGCAATAAATCCCGCAGGCTTTAGCCGCAAGAAAGTGTCCGAGCTCGTGAAAAAATACGAGTTCGCCGAGCACCAAAATGAAAATGGCGATATCAAATAAATAGCTCACAGCTTATACTCCAAGACCTGCCATGACGTGACCGGCCCGCGCGCGCGCGGCCCGGTCGGCGTCCAACACAGTTTCCAGCGTCACATCGGGCGACGCCTCGCAATCGTCCAATACCTCACGCACCACATCGCTGATGCGCAGGAAATCAATACTTCCGTTACAAAACGCTTCCACGGCGCATTCGTTCGCGGCGTTAAGAATCGCTGGCGCAGTACCTCCGGTCCGTGCCGCTTCAAGTGCATACGCAAGACAGGGGAACTCGCTAAAATCGGGTTTCGCGAATGTTAGCTCCCGCATTGCCGTCAAGTCGAGCCGGCCCATCGGCTCCGGCACGCGGTCCGGCCAGGTCAACGCGTACTGAATCGGAAATTTCATGTTCGTTGGGCCGAGATGCGCGAGGATGCTGCCATCGGTAAATTCGACCAGACTATGCACAATACTCTGCGGGTGGATGACCACTTCGATTTTCTCGAGTGGCAATCCGAACAACCACATGGCTTCGACGACCTCGAGGCCTTTGTTCATCAACGTCGCGGAATCAACGCTGATCTTCGCGCCCATGTCCCACGTGGGATGGCGTGTCGCCTGGCCGGGTGTCACACCGGCGAGCGATTCCCGGGGACGTCCGTAAAACGGTCCGCCGGACGCAGTGAGATGAATGCAGCGCACGTCCTCGATGCGGTGGCCGTGCAGACATTGAAAGATCGCGTTGTGCTCGCTATCAACAGGAATCACGCGCACACCGTTTGCCTTTGCGCGCTCCATAATCAGCGCGCCCGCCATGACCAGCGGTTCCTTGTTTGCCAACGCGATTGCGTTTCCCGCATCTATGGCGCTCAACACGGGGCGCAAACCGCACGCGCCAACCATGCCGCACAAGACAATATCCGCCGGGGCCGCGGCAATCGATTCGAGCGCTCCTGCGCCAGCGGCAACGTGCGTGCCGGGCAACAGCGATGCGAGGCGCAGCCCCGCCTCCGCGTCGGCCACCGCGACGTGTTCCGGTTTGAACTCACGCACCTGCTTGGCCAGGAGTTCCACGTTCGAGTGCGCCGCGAGCCCGACGACGTCAAACCTATCTGGATAATGGCGCACGACATCCAACGCGCTCTTGCCAATTGAACCAGTCGAGCCGAGTATCGTCACCTGCCGCCGCATGGTCATCGTCGCGCCTTGACGGGTTCGTCGTCCGAGAAGACTTCCAGGTATGCGCCCAGTGCTTTGCGTTGTTTGGTACGGCGCTGCATGTGGTCGCGAATATCGATGCATGTTGGCGTGCGCAACATCCGCACGGCAAACTTCCGCGCCAGCGAATACCGGACGTACGATACCTCTGCCCGGACCTGCGGAATCGAAACCGCCGACATGCTCAAAGAAGTTATGCCCAGCCCAATCAGGACTTCGCTGAACAACGGATCGCCCGCCATCTCGCCGCACACGCTGACGGGAATCTTGGCCGCTTTCGCCGCGCGCGCCGTGCGCCAGATCATGCGCAGCACGGCGGGATGGCACGGCTCGTACATGTGCGCGATGCGCTCGTTGCCGCGGTCAACCGCAAGGGAATATTGAATCAGGTCGTTTGTGCCGATGCTAAAGAAGTCGCACTCTTTCGCGAGCAGGTCCGCCAGTTCAACCGCGCTCGGCACTTCAATCATGGTGCCGATAGGAATGTCCTTCTTGAACGGCACGCCACGGCTTTCCAAATCCGCGTATACTTCGCGCACCGTCTGTTTCACCCGCCTCAATTCTTCCATGCCGCTAATCAGGGGAAACATGATCTGTACGTTGCCGTGCACGCTCGCCCGGATCATTGCGCGCAGTTGAGCGGAGAAAATGTCGGGCCGCTCCAGGCAAACCCGGACGGACCGCCAACCCAACTGCGGGTTCGCTTCCGGAGTGGACTGCAATGACGGCATCAATTTGTCGCCGCCGATGTCCAGCGTGCGCAAGGTCACCGATGCCGGGTTCATGGCCTGGGCTGCTTCGGAATAGGCCTCGTATTGCTCTTCCTCGGAAGGCATGCCATTGCGATTCAAAAAAAGGTACTCGGTACGATACAAGCCAATGCCCTGGGCCTTCATGCGCAGGCTGACCGACAGTTCTTCGCGCAGTTCAATGTTGGCCATGGTCGGCACTTCGTGACCGTCTACTGTCACGCTCGGACGCCACTCCGCGGCCAACAGCGCCGCTCGCCCGCGCGTTTCGCGCTCTCTTCTCGCTTCGTATTGCGCAAGCGTTTCTGGCGTCGGCCTGATGATAACGTCGCCGTTGGTGCCATCCAACACAATGACATCGTTCGGCAATGCATAGGACGCAACGAAGCGAAGCCCCACGACCGCGGGTATCTCGAATGCGCGGGCAAGTATCGCGGTGTGAGACGTGGGACCGCCGACGTCTGTCGCAATACCCAATACGTTTTCACGGTCAAGCTTCGCGGCGTCCGACGGAGACAATTCGTGGGTCACGACGATGCAAGGATTGTCCAGGTCTTCGAGCGTATCGAGATCGGCGTTCAGTAAACGCCCCAATACACGATTGCCAACGTCTACAAAATCCTGCGACCGCTCGCGGAACACCGGATCGTCCACCGTTTCTATGATCGCCCTGTAACGCACTATCACGTCATGCACCACATATTCCGGGTTAACCCGCTCGGTACAGACCCGGCGCTCGACTTCTTCGCGCAATGCCACGTCATCCAGCAACAGCAAATGCGCCTTGAATATGTCCGCATGGTATTCGCCAATGGCTTCCGCTGTCCTTGCATGGAGTTTTTGCAATTCGCCGCGCACCGCGGTAACGGCTTTCTCGAACCGCCGCAGTTCGGCCTCTGCATCGGTCACTGCGTAGCGCGAGACATCGAAAGTCTTTACCCCAAAGGACAACGCTGGACCGATTGCAATCCCGGGCGATACGCCCTCTCCATGCAAGACGATCTCCACTACATTTCACCAAATCCGGACTGGACAAGGTCACGGACAGCGCACAGGGCCTCCTCGGCGTCTGATCCGGTGCATGTCACGATCATGGTGCTGCCGTGCGCCGCCGCGAGTGTCAGCAGTCCCATGATGCTCTTCGCATTCACACGATGACTATTCAACGAAATATAAACGTCGCATTTGAATTTCAACACCGTCTGCACCAGTGACGCCGCGGGTCGGGCGTGCAGGCCGAGCGCGTTGATGATTTGCATTTCTTCCGTGTGTTCCATCGCTCCCAATCTAACGTCTGGAAAAGCGAAACTGCCGTTGACTCAAAAAACGCGGCGGTTCGCAAGCCTCGTGGTCAATCGCCATGCCCGGTTGGCAAGCTGTGTATCGTACTGCATAGCGGCACTGGGATGCAAAAGGCCGCTGGCCGGAACTGAGCATATAAGTGCTTATTTCAGGCTGGTTTACAATGACAACGGAGGCGCGAGCGGCGTCAGCCGTCCGTATCCGTCATGAGCGTCAGAAGACGTTGATTCAACTCCTGCGCAGGGTGGATTCCCAATTCTTTCAAACGATGGTTGAGCGCGGCAACTTCGAGAATAATCGCAATGTTTCGACCAGGCCGCACCGGAATCAACAGGTACGGAATTCGCACGCCGAGGATTGTCATATATTCGTCGGAAAGGCCGGTACGGTCGTACTGGGATTCCTTGCTCCACTCTTCGAGCTCGATCAGCATTCCGATACGCTTGGAATTGCGCACGCGCCCGACGCCGTAGACGCTCTTGATATCAATAATCCCGATTCCGCGAATTTCCATGTGATGTTCGATCACCGGCGAGGATTCGGCGTACAACGAATCTTCACGCCGGCGCTTTAACGCAACCACGTCATCGGCAACCAGACGATGCCCGCGCTCAACAAGTTCCAGCGCAGTTTCACTTTTACCCACGCCGGGCGCGCCCACAATCAAACACCCCACGCCATAACAATCAACCACGGTGCCGTGGACAATCGTTTCCGGCGAAAACTCTTCGGCCAGAAATAGAATAATGCGACTGATGACTTCATCCGTCGAGCGGCGGCTGCGCAGCACGGGAATGCCCCTGCGGTTGCAGAGATCGAGCACGATGTTGCTCGGCATCAAATTGCGCGACAACACAAACGCCGGAATCTCAAACGAAAACATGCTCTCGAAACGGTGCTGCAACGCCGATGGCGAGAGCTGTTCCATATAATGGATTTCGGTGTTGCCCAGAATCTGCACACGATCGCTCGCAAAATAGTCGAGGTAGCCGCCGATGGCGAGGCCAGGGCGGTTGATGTCCTGGACATAGACGGGCCGGCCAATGCCCTGGAAACCGGCGACGACTTCGAGTTCGAGGTCGTCCGCCATTTCATCCAGCAGGCGCGCAATGGCGATGCTGCTCTTCCGGTTTACCGGAAGGCTTTGTGTGTCCATCTGTTACCCCGCGGCGGCGCTGATAAACCACAGGCCGCATTGTGCGCGTGACACGTTGATGCTATTTCTCGGGTTCCACCAGCGCGACCGTTCCGTCGTGTTTACCGTAGATCACGTTCACTTCCTGCGTGTCCGCGTTGCGGAATACCAGGAACGCGTCGTTGCGCAACTCAAGCTGCATGGCCGCTTCGTCCACGCTCATCGGTTTGACCGAAATCGGTTCGCGAACGATCCTGCGCGCAGCCGGTTCAGCAACGTCCGCGGCGGCGACGTCGGCCTGCTCGAGTTCAGAAACCTCCCCCAACTTCCCTTTGCGCGGTTGGTAGCGGTGGTTCCGGCCTTTGAACCGCAGTATCTGACGGTCAATTTTGTCGACGACGGTGTCTACCGATACGTACATGTCGCTCGAAGTGTCTTTGCCGTGGATGCGCACGCCGTTGGCATGAAGTGTGATGTCGGCCGTGTGCCGGTGTTTCTCGACACTGAGCACGACATCGACGTCGATCACCCGATCAAAATGGTGCCGCACTTTGTCGAGTTGGGATTCTACATGAGTTCGCATGGCATCCGTCATGTCCAGATGCCGCGCTGCGATGGATACACGCATTGCGAGTTACCTCCGATCAAAATTAAAGTAGCGCCAATCACGATCTTAGCAAGCGGGGAAAAAACGGTCAATGTTTGGAATTGGCGCTCGCGCTGGTTCTCGCGCGAGCGTCAAAAAATACGGGCTTCGCCAAGCGCCGGTGCGACGCCGGTCGAAGCCCACTCTGTTGGATTGCTGAGTTCGAAGAAACGCCCAAACTGCACGCAACAGCGCGCCTGCCGCTCCGTTAGGGTAAAATTTCCGGCGCGGTTTCGGGTTCGAACTTCTGGTGGCAGGTATTGCACGACTGGATGATCGCCGTCACCTGCGCCTGCACTGCCGGAAAATCCTTCTTTGCCGCCGCATCCGAAAGGGCCATTCCGGCTTTCTTCATCGCCTCGGCAAGCTGGTCCCACTCTGGCGTGGCCTCGTGCTCACCTTCGCGCATCATCGTCAACACAGCCACTTCCGCCGCGGCCATACCCTGGTCCTGGAGCACCCGCCACCCCTTGGG
>JAWXCN010000187.1:0-6345 GCA_034408725.1 Candidatus Hydrogenedentota bacterium | reverse complement strand
GCCGTACATATCGAAGATGGGCTTCGATGTTTTGTATCTTCCGCCCATCCACCCCATCGGCACGACCAAACGCAAGGGAAAGAACAACGCGGAGACCGCCCAGCCTGGCGACGTCGGTAGCCCATGGGCAATCGGAAGCTACCATGGTGGGCATACGGCGATCGAACCCGCACTCGGCACTTTTGACGACTTCCGGAAGCTGGTGGTTTCGGCAACGGAGCTTGGTTTGGAGATTGCGATTGACCTGGCCTTCCAGTGTTCACCGGATCATCCCTGGGTAAGCGAGCATCCGGAATGGTTTCGCCAGCGCCCCGACGGGACGATTCAATACGCTGAGAATCCTCCGAAGAAGTATCAGGACATCTATCCGATCGATTTTGAAACCGAATCGTGGCGATCGCTGTGGCAGGCGCTCCTGGATGTAGTGCTGTTCTGGGCCGGACAGGATATTCGCATTTTTCGCGTGGATAATCCGCACACAAAGGCCTTCCCCTTCTGGGAATGGATGATTGACAGCGTCCGGCAGCAATTTCCGGACGCTATCTTTCTGGCGGAAGCTTTTACCCGCCCAAAGGTGATGGGACGGCTGGCGAAGTTGGGATTCGCTCAGTCCTATACATACTTCACCTGGCGCAATACGAAGGAGGAACTAACGCAATACCTTACCGAACTTACGGCTTCCCCCAGCAGGGAATATTTCCGGCCCAATCTTTGGCCCAATACGCCCGATATATTGCCGGAGTACCTGCAACTGGGCGGTCGCGCAGGCTTCATGATTCGCATTGGACTGGCGGCTACTTTAGGTGCCAGCTATGGCATTTACGGGCCTGCATTCGAGCTTTGCCACAGCGAACCGCGCACATCCGGCAGCGAGGAATATCTCAATTCCGAAAAGTACGAAATTCAGTCACCAGACTTAGGTTCCGCGTGGAGTCTGCGCGACTACATCGCCCGGATAAACGCGATTCGTAAGGAAAACCTCGCACTGCAGGAGAGCTGGAACCTTCAGTTCCATGAGATCGATAATCCGCTGATGATTTGCTACAGCAAGGTGACAGCGGACGGCGCCAACGTCATCGTGGTCGTCGTCAATCTTGATTCTGGCCACGGGCAGGCGGGTTGGACCAACCTGGACTTGCCGTCGCTACGCATTGAAAGCGGCGTTCCATATCAAGCGCACGATTTGCTGGGTGGGGGCCGCTATCTATGGAACGGTCCGCGGAATTACGTCGAGCTGAGCGTACTGCAACCCTTGCATGTTCTCCAGTTACGCAGGAAATCCCGGACGGAGCGCGATTTTGACTATTACCTCTGATCGGCAAATGCACAACAGCGGGACTATGAAGATCCGGCCCGGAAATCCGTATCCGTTAGGCGCTACTTGGAACGGTGCGGGAGTCAACTTCGCAGTGTTCTCCGAACACGCCACCGGGGTCCATCTATGCCTGTTCGACTCACCCGAGTCCACCCAGGAGTCGGTCCGAATCGCGTTGCCCGAACGGACCGATCAAATCTGGCATGGCTACCTCCCTGGAATTCTGCCGGGACAGCTCTTCGGATTTCGCGTTTACGGTCCGTATGATCCGGAACGCGGGCATCGATTCAATCCAAACAAAGTGGTGATCGAGCCATACACGAAGGCGGTAGGGCGCACCGTGCGCTGGAGCGACACGATGTATGGGTACCGGATTGGGGATCCGGCAGCGGATCTCTCCTTCGATGTTCGCGACAACGCCGATTGTTGCATGCTTGGCACGGTGGTGGATGGAGCATTTACGTGGGGAAACGACACTGCGCCGCGCACTCCCTGGCACAAAACGGTGATCTACGAAGCGCACGTACGCGGCGCGACCATTCTGCATCCTGAGGTGCCGGAAAGACTGCGAGGGACATACGCCGGCCTGGGCTCAGAGCCCTTCGTGCGGCACTTGCAGAGATTAGGCATCACGGCGGTCGAATTGATGCCGGTACATCACCATGCCTACGACCGCCATCTGGTGGAACGCGGACTAAAGAACTATTGGGGCTACAATACAAGCGCGTTCTTTGCCCCCGATAGCCGGTATGCTGCGGCACCCACGCCGAACGCATCGGTACGCGAATTTAAGACCATGGTGCGAAATCTGCACTCGGCCGGAATAGAAGTGATTCTGGACGTGGTCTACAATCACACCGCCGAAGGCAATCAGTTGGGTCCCACCTTGTCGTTTCGTGGCATCGACAACGCGGCATATTATCGTCCCGCGCCGGGGCGGCCGCGCTTCTACATGGACTACACAGGATGTGGAAACACCCTGAACATGCGGCATCCGCGTGTGCTGCAGCTGATTATGGACAGCCTGCGTTATTGGGTGCTGGAGATGCGCGTTGACGGTTTCCGATTTGATTTGGCCAGCGCGCTGGCCCGCGAACTACACGAGGTGGACCGGTTGAGCGCCTTTTTCGATCTGGTACACCAGGATCCCGTGATCTCACAAGTAAAACTTATCGCCGAACCCTGGGATCTGGGTGAGGGCGGTTATCAGGTGGGCAATTTCCCAGTGGGCTGGACCGAATGGAACGGCAAATACCGCGACGCTGTGCGGCGATTCTGGAAAGGCGACGACGGCCTGGTGTCGGAGATGGCAACTCGGCTGGCTGGCAGCAGTGATCTCTATGGCCGCAGCGGACGCCGTCCGTACGCCAGCATTAATTTCGTAACGGCTCACGATGGCTTCACGCTGCAGGACCTGGTGAGTTTCAACGCTAAGCACAACGGGGCCAATGGCGAGAACAATGGCGATGGCGAGAACCACAACAACAGCTGGAACTGCGGAGCCGAAGGGCCTACCAACGATGCGGAGATCCGCAAGTTAAGAGAGCGCCAGAAGCGGAATCTGATGGCGACGCTGCTGCTGTCTCAGGGTGTGCCCATGATCCTTGGGGGCGACGAGCTTGGCCGAACGCAGCGCGGCAACAATAATGCTTACTGCCAGGACAACGAGATCAGCTGGTACAACTGGAACCTAAACCCGGACCAGGAAGACTTTTGCGAATTCGTGAGCTACGTGATCCACCTGCTGGGTACGCAACCCGTGCTGACGCGACGCCGGTTCTTTGAAGGCCGCGCCATTCGAGGGCAGGGTGTGACGGATATCGCCTGGATCATGGCCAACGGTGAGGAAATGGACGACGCGGCCTGGAATTCGCATTTCGTCCGCTGCTTTGGCGTCCGTTTGGTGGGAACGGAAATTCACGACGTGGACGATATGGGAGAACCGATTACCGGCGACACGCTCTTTCTGATCTTCAATGCGCACCATGAACGGACACGCTTTATCCTTCCGCCGCACCGGGAGGGGCAACGCTGGGAACGTCTGCTCGATACATCTCTCAAAATCTGGAATCAGCCTCACCGTCTGCGGGACCACAGCTACCGCATGCAGGGCCGATCGGTCGCCGTATTTCGGGTCAGGGAGGAGGAGACCAAGGTGCAAAAAGGAGGCTACCGATGGAAACCCGCATTTTGACGGAATTCGATATTCATCTGATGTCGGAAGGCTCACACTACCGGAGCTATGAAAAAATGGGCGCCCATCTGAAAGCCTTAGATGGCACGGCCGGCGCGGAGTTTTGCGTTTGGGCCCCGAACGCGGAATCGGTATCGGTAACAGGCGATTTTAACGCGTGGGATCCGCGGGCAAATCCGATGCGTACGCACGGTGATTCGGGCATCTGGGAATGCTTTATTCCGAACCTGCCGGTTGGCGCTCTCTACAAGTATCACGTGCGTTCGCAATTGAACTGCTATTTCGTCGACAAAGCCGATCCCTATGGTTTCGCCGCCGAAATTCGCCCGCGGACGGCGTCGAAGATCTGGGACCTCGATGGCTATCGCTGGAACGACCAAAACTGGATAAAGGCGCGCGGGAAACGCTCGATAAACAGTTCTGCCATGTCGATTTATGAAGTCCATCTCGGATCGTGGATGCGAGTTCCCGAGGAGAATAACCGCTGGCTCACCTACCGGGAACTAGCGCAAAAGTTAGCCACGTACGTCAACAAAATGGGCTTTACGCACGTTGAAATTATGCCGGTTTCCGAACATCCCTTCGACGGGTCGTGGGGGTATCAGACGGTCAGCTATTTTGCTCCGACCAGCCGGCACGGCACACCGGACGACTTTATGTATTTCGTCGACACGCTGCATCAGCATGGAATCGGCGTGATCCTCGACTGGGTGCCGGCGCACTTCCCCAAAGATGAGCATGGACTGGGTTATTTCGACGGCACGCATCTGTACGAACATGCCGATCCTCGGCAAGGATCGCATCCTGATTGGGGCACGCTGATCTTTAACTATGGCCGCGCGGAAGTGCGCAATTTTCTGCTCAGCAATGCCATTTTCTGGCTGGACAAATATCACATTGACGCTTTACGTGTGGATGCGGTGGCTTCGATCTTGTATTTGGATTACGGACGCAATGCCGGCGACTGGATTCCAAATGAACACGGCGGCCGGGAAAATCTGGAGGCTGTTGCCTTCCTCCGTCATATCAACGACGCTGTGCAGGCCGAATATCCTGGCGTTGCGGTCATAGCGGAAGAATCGACAGCTTGGCCGGCGGTATCCCGGCCGGCATGCCTGGGCGGACTCGGCTTTGGCTTCAAGTGGAACATGGGCTGGATGCACGACATATTGCTGTACATGAGCGAGGATCCGCTCTATCGCAGCCACAACCAAAACCTGATCACGTTTAGCATAACGTTCGCTTCTAGCGAGAACTTCGTTCTGCCGTTCTCGCACGACGAAGTGGTGCATGGCAAAGGGTCAATGCTTAACAAAATGCCGGGTGATGAATGGCAGAAGTTCGCAAACCTGCGGCTTCTATACGGGTTCATGTTCGGGCACCCCGGCAAAAAGTTGTTGTTTATGGGGTGCGAGTTTGGACAGTGGCGCGAATGGAATCATGACAACAGCCTCGATTGGCATCTCCTTCAACGTCCGCTACATCGAGGCATGCAGCGCTGGGTGCGCGATCTGAACACCTATTACCGTTCCGACCCCTCTCTTTACGAAGTAGACTTTGAGGCCGCTGGCTTTGAGTGGATCGATTGTGACGACCATGCCAACAGTGTCGTGAGCTTTCTGCGGCGCTCTCGAAATGGCTCCGCCACGATATTCGTCTGCAATTTCACACCGGTTCCACGGCACAATTACCGGATCGGCATCCCCGAGGCCGGCATATGGAAAGAGGAATTGAATAGCGACGCACGTTTGTACGGCGGGAGCGGACAAGGCAACCACGGACGCGTCGAGTCGGCCCCCCTGGCGATGCATGGCCGGCCGCAGTCCCTTGTTTTAACCTTGCCGCCTCTCGGCGTGACGGTGTTCCGCAAGGCCAGTGAGGAAGGCTTATCGTGAGACAAGAACCCACAAAGCTCGGCGCTACCTATTTGGGTGACTTCACGCGCTTTCGTGTGTGGTCGCCGGCCGCGCAAACGGTAAACGTCACGATCGACGACGGACGGGAAATAAGGATGGACGTGGATTGCGATGGCTTTTGGCAAGCCGATGTGCGTGCGGTCTCGCCCGGCACCTTGTACTCTTACCACGTGGATGCTCGCGGACCTTTCCCAGATCCCGCATCGCGCTTTCAACCTCAAGGCGTTCACGGGCCCTCGGCGGTGATCGATCCGGATGCCTATATCTGGACCGAAGGCGAATGGACCGGCATAGCCCTGGACGAAACGGTGATCTACGAACTGCACATAGGTACGTTCACGCCGGAGGGGACCTTTGCAGCCGCCGCGGCGAAGTTGTCCCAACTGGCCGAGCTGGGCATTACCGCCGTGGAACTGATGCCGGTGGCCGATTTTCCGGGCAATCGCAATTGGGGTTACGACGGCGTCTGTTTGTTTTCGCCCGCACGATGCTACGGCACTCCCGATCAAATGCGCGATTTCGTGAATCGGGCGCATCAGTTGAAGCTCGCTGTTTTTCTCGACGTCGTCTACAACCACTTTGGACCCGATGGCGCCTATCACGGGATCTTTAGCCAGCACTACTACTCAAAAGCGCATCGAAGCCCGTGGGGAGACGGGCTCAATTTCGACGGGCCGCTGAGCGGTCCAGTCCGCGAGTTTTTCGCCGAAAACGCGGTCCGGTGGCTTCATGAATATCGTCTGGACGGTCTGCGTCTGGATGCCACGCACGCCATCGTGGATGAGAGCCCCGTGCATTTTCTCGCTTTCCTGACGCAAGCCGTTCGCAACGCATTTGCCGGCGAAGGCCGCACCATTCATTTGATCGCCGAAGATCATCGTAATCTCGCGAGAATGGTGAAACCGGGCCCCGGTTGGGAG
>JAWXCN010000186.1:0-10106 GCA_034408725.1 Candidatus Hydrogenedentota bacterium | reverse complement strand
TATTTGAAGTTTCCAGCCCAAATTTGCTAGCCTTCTCCTTTCATTTGGTAACACTGGAACGGGCAGCGGTCGAGGACGACTGCGCTCCCGCATGGCGCGGTTTTCTGTTTTTTTGGCGAGTTTGAAAGCCCACCTGGCCGCGCGCGCGGTTCCAACTTTTTTGACCCTGGGAGGGGATTACGCACATGCCACGCATTCTCGCGCTGGACGGGGTGAGCGACGAAGGAATTACGATTCTTCGCGGCGCGGGGTTTGACGTCGATGTGAAGCCCGCGCAGAAGCCCGCGGAACTTGCCGCGATTATTGGCGATTACGACGGGCTTATCGTGCGCAGCGGAACGAAGGTGACCGCGGAGGCCATCGATAAGGCCACGAAGCTGAAAGTCATCGGACGCGCGGGGGCGGGCACGGACAACGTAGACAAGGACGCGGCGACCAAGCGCGGGATTGTCGTGATGAACGTGCCGGGGGGAAACACGATCTCGACATGCGAGCATACGTTCGCGCTCCTTTTTGCACTGTGCCGGAACGTGCCCGCGGCGCATCAGTCGATGATGGAGGGGCGGTGGGACCGGAAGAAGTTCAGCGGCACGGAGCTTTTCGGGAAGACCATTGGCATTCTCGGCGCGGGCCGGATTGGCGGGGCGGTCGCGAAGCGGGCGCAATCGTTTGAGATGAAGGTGCTCGTGTTTGACCCGATCCTGACGAAGCTGAAAGCGGAAGCGCTTGGGGTCGAGCTGGTAACGCTCGATGAGCTGATTGAACGATCTGACTTTATTACTATCCACGCGCCGAAATCGGAAAAGACGGACAACCTGATCCGCGCGGAGCAGCTTGCGCGAATGAAGCCGAACTGCCGGATTGTCAATTGCGCGCGCGGCGGTATCGTGAACGAACAGGACCTGGCGGATGCGTTGCGCGCGAAGACAATCGCGGGCGCGGCGCTGGATGTGTACACCTCGGAGCCTATCGAGAACAATCCTTTCCTTGGGCTCGACAATATCGTGACCACGCCGCACCTCGCCGCCTCGACGGATGAAGCCCAGCTCACGGTGTCCGTAGACATTGCTCACCAGATCGCCGATTACCTGACGACGGGCGCGATTGTGAATGCCGTGAACGTGCCGAGCATGGACGCGGAAACCGCGAAGCAGTTGAAGCCGATGCTGGTATTGGGCGAACGGTTGGGCAAGTTTATTTCGCAGTATATGGAAGGGCGGCCAACGTCGCTACAGATCACGTACGATGGCGAACTGATGGTGACGGATACGTATCCGATTACCGCGGCGATACTGACGGGGTTTCTCGCGCCGCTGGTGGAGACGGTAAACGCGGTGAGCGCGCCGCATTTGTTGCGCGAGTACGGCATCGAATTCAGTGAGACGCGGAGCGCGGCGCACCCGAACTATGCGTTTCAGGTGCGCGTGAAAGCCGTGACGGACCAGGAAACGCACGAAGTCGCGGGGACGTTGTTCAACAATCAGGAACCGCGCATTTGCGGGATCGACGGCACCAGGCTGGATGTCGAACTGGTGTCTGGCATGATCGTGTGCATCAACGAAGACAAGCCGGGCGCTTTGGGACGGATCGCGTTGACTATTGGCGAGGCCGGCGTGAACATCGCGAACCTGTCGCTTGGTCGCAAGGCCGCGGGCAAACACGCAATGACGGTGATTAACGTGGATGGGACGATTGACCGGTCGGTGATCGCGAAGTTACAGCAAACGCCGCATGTTGTCGAAGCGCGGCTCGTGGAAGTATAGGCAACCCGCATAACGTGGATTTCGCGGCGGTGGGCCGCATTGAGGTACATGATGTCACAGCAGTTTAAGTTTATTCAGGTCCCGAACGGTGAACGGATCGAGGTTGGCGCGAATGGCAAACTCGAAACGCCGGACAAGCCGATTGTAGCGTTTATCGAAGGCGATGGCACCGGGCCGGACATTTGGCGGGCGTCCAAGGCGGTGTTTGACGCGGCGGTGAAGTTTTGCTATGGCGGGAAGCGCGAGATAGCGTGGATGGAAATTTACGCGGGGGAAAAAGCGCAGAAGGTCTGCAGCTCCTATTTGCCGGATGAAACACTGGAGGCAATCGAGCACTACAACGTTGCCATCAAAGGCCCGCTCACCACGCCCGTCGGCGGCGGTTTTCGCAGCCTGAACGTAACGCTGCGGCAGAAGCTGGACCTGTTCGCGTGCGTCCGGCCGATTCGCTATTTCGATGGCGTTCCGAGTCCGGTGAAGCAACCGCAGCACGTTCACATGGACATCTTTCGCGAGAACACGGAAGACGTATATGCGGGGTTCGAACTCGAAGCGGGCAGCGAAAAAGCGAACAAGCTGATCGCGTTTTTGAAAAAAGAATTTGATTGGGACATTCGCCCGAATTCTGGTCTGGGCGTGAAACCCGCGAGCGAAATCGGCTCGAAGCGGCTTGTGCGCGCGGCGCTGAACTTTGCCGTAGAGAACAAGCGGAAAAGCGTGACGCTCGTCCACAAGGGCAATATTATGAAGTACACCGAAGGCGCGTTCCGCAAGTGGGGCTATGAGCTCGTGCGCGATGAATTCGCTGATGTCGCCGTGGGCTGGGACGATTGCGGCGGCAAACCGGGCGACAAGATACTCGTGAAAGACGCGATAGCCGACATCTTCCTTCAACAGGTGCTGACGCGGCCAACGGAGTTCGACGTGGTCGCGACGATGAACCTCAACGGCGATTACATGAGCGACGCGTTGGCCGCACAGGTTGGCGGAATCGGCATTGCGCCCGGCGCGAACATCAATTACGAAACCGGCGTGGCGATTTTTGAAGCGACGCACGGCACCGCGCCGAAATATGCGAACCTCGACAAGGTAAATCCGAGCAGCGTTATCCTCTCCGGTGTGATGATGTTCGAACACATGGGTTGGACGGAAGTGTCCGCCGCGATCACGAATGCGATGGTGAAGACGATCGGTCAGAAGAAGGTGACGTATGATTTCGCGCGGTTAATGACGGGCGCGACGGAATTGAAGTGCAGCGAGTTTGGGCAGGCCTTGATCGAAAACCTGGGCGCGTAAAAAATGCGGAGGTGCGATGGGGAGTCCGATTGATCTGAATTCGGATGACGCGCGTGAGCGGTTGCTCCGCGTGTTTCGCCACGCACAAGTGGGCCGCAGCGTCAGCAGCGTGACCCACGACCTTAACAACTACCTCGGCGCGATCATGGCGTACGCAGAGCTCGCCGCGATGGACGCGGGCATCAGTCCCGATTCCGCGCGGATGCTGGGCGAAGTGAACAACGCGGTGCGCAAGGCGAGCACGCTGGTCGGCAGCCTAACCGACGTCGCGCGCAAGGAGAAGCCGGACGTCCGGCTGATGGAGCCGGCGCATTTGATCGAGCGTGTGCTGGATGTGCGGCGATACGATCTGCGCGTCAACAACGTCGCGTTGGAAACAAATTACGAAGCCGGATTGCCGACGCTGTCGATCAACCTTCCGCGAATGCAGCTTGCGCTGATGTATCTGGTGTCGAATGCTATCGAGGCGCTGGATGGGCTCGAGCAAAAAAAACTGGCTGTGTCCGCGCGCCGCGATGGCGAGAACCTGCTCGTTTCGTTGAAGGATTCCGCGCCGCCCATCACCGTCGCCGATCAAGCGCGAATGTTTGATGCGTTTTACACGACAAAGACCGGCGATCATCTTGGACTCGGACTAACAGTCGCGCGCGCGACCGTCGAAGATCACGGCGGCACGCTATTGTATTATCCCGAAAAAGGTTTCAGCGTTACGCTGCCGCTACGCACGAAGTATGCGTAAGTTTCGGGGACAGCCACCGGCAGCCAAAAACGCGCTGCCGGTGACAGTCCCCTTAAATATCATCTTTCAGGGGTGGGCGTTCGGGTCCGTCGTAGGGTGCGGCGCCGTGTAGCTCGTTTCGCTTTTGCACAGTTAGTAGTGACGATTCTTTTGTGGTTGGCGCTTCAATGTATCCGTAGTAGCGGCCCATCCAGTACGCGTCGAGCCAGCCCGCGGGATCGACTACATTTGCGCCACCGCTGCCGCCATCGAGATTCAGCGTGTCGTCGGACCAGCGCTGGGGTCCGCGTTCGCGCGGCGAAATCGCCTTGATGCCGCCGGAATATGCGACATATCCCTCGGGCGTTTGGAGATCAGTCCGGTGCGAATTGGTGTATGAATAGTCGATCATGTCCAATGGCCATTCACGCAAATGCGCCGTTGCTTCTTCCGCTTCGCAATCGTTGCCGGTGAGCGCGCCGTAGATGAAGTTAAACCACGGGTTGTGCTCGATGCGTTCGACTTCCCAGCTTCGTTCGAGACTGCGCAGGTAGATGGAGCGGAGCGCGGGATCGGTTTCGTACTTTAACAGTGAGTAGTAGGTATAGAACGCGAGCCGATCATCAGAATGGAAAATGAAGCCCGGCGAAAACGTAAGTTTTTGCCGCAACACGCGCCGGTGATAGCCCAAATCCATCAACTGTTTTTTCGCATCACTGAATTTTGCATCGCCAGTCAACGCGAGGGTGGTTTGCATGTAGGTCAGGACTTCCAGGCCGTTCAGTCCCTGCGCGTAAAAACCTCGCATGCCGTGGAGATATTCGGGGTCCCAGCGCGCCCATCGCGTGGGCTCGCCATCGACGTCGTGCAGGGTCCAGCCGTGATCGACGATGTGGGCGGCGATGCGGCGGAGATGTTCGATGCCGCGCGCGCGTTCCTTGTCGTTGGCGACGAGTTCGATGAAGATCGGCGCGGCGTAGAAGTGAGCGTCGGTTTCGTCGCTTGATGTGTCGCCTTTCCACTGCCATTTGCCGTCATCGGTCGGGTGCCATTCCGCGGGTAAACCGCCGGAACCGTGTTGCGCCTGATGTCCCCGCTCGCCGACTGCCCACACGGATCGTGCGGGATAACCGGGTAACCCCGTGATTTCTTCCGACCATAGTAAAGTCTTGAAAAAGTCGAGCGCTTCCTTGCGCGCGTCCGGGTCTTTGGTGACGGCGTATTTGAAGCACATTGCGGTGAGATAGTGTGTGCTCCAGCCGACGTCGTTGTCGCTAACTTCGCGCACAAATGCGTTTTCGGCCGAGTTCCATTCAAGTTTGTGGGTGAAGCCGAGCCGCTTCTGTCCCCATTCTTCAAGAAACCGCTCGATGTAGGCCGATTTCTTCGCGAGGGTGTATGGCTCGTACCGGATGATGCCGACGCCGCCATCGGTCGCGATGTAGGCCGTGTCGTCGCTGACAGCGATGTCGTTTACTTTTGTGTGCGGCAGCCAACGGTCCGCGTTGAAATAATGGTATGCGCCGCCCGTGCGCCGGATCGCGCCGCGCGAAGTGCCGATCCACAGATCGCCGCCGAACCCTTCGCGCAGACAGCGCACGTCTTCGTAGGGTAATCCGTCTTCGCCGCGAATCGTGGTCCATGCCATGCCGCGCAATTGTGCCAGCCCGCGGTCCGTGGCAACGTACAGACGGCTGCCTTGCACGATGAGGTCGCGCGTGTCGCGGGAGATTGCCCTGCCCCAATCCGCGACGTTTTCGCGGTCGTAGCCTTTCGCGACGATTGGATCGAGCACGGCGACGGAGCCAGGGTGAAGGACGTAGAGCGTGCCGCTGTAAGAACCGAGCGAGAGAATGGGCTGGTTCGCCTTGCTGAATTCGATGGGCGCGAGCGCATCGCCGTCGATGCGAAACAACTCGTTCGTGGAGGCGACGCAGACAGCGCCGAGGTGCATGCAAAGGTCCACGTATGCGCCGTCAGCAAGGAGCTTCCATGTACCGGCGTCGAGCCGGTAGAGCCCCGAATCGGTGATGACGTAAAGCGCGCCGTTCAGTGTTTTCAGGCGTGAAATTTTTCCCGATGGTCCGGCCACTGACGTGAGCGCGCCATCGGAAATAGTGAAGAATCCCGACGGGGTCGCTGCGTAGGCCGTGCCGCCGGCGACCGCGATCGCGGTGACCGGTTCGGTCGTGGAAACTTTCGTGCTCACTTCCTGCAAATACACTTCATCGGGAACGGCGGCTGACACGGCGCATATGCGACCGCTAAGCACAATACACACCAATAGTCGAAATGGCGTCATCGGTAATCCCCTTGCTTCAATGCGCATCATAGCAGAAGGCGGGGTGATCTGGCCTTGAACGCATCGTGCATTGATCAAAATCTTTAGCCGTATTGGGAAAGAAAAAAAAGGGCACTGCGATCACTCGCAGTGCCACAAGTCTAATAGCGTGCACACTATTTTGGATCGAGTTTTATCGTGCCGTCTTCGCCGCCTTCGGGGGCGACCACTTCGAGAAGTTCGATGTCGAAAATGAGGGTGGAGTTGGGGCCGATATCGCCGCCCGCGCCGCGCTCACCGTACGCGAGTTCCGAGGGGATGAACAGCTTCCACTTGTCGCCGACTTTCATGAGTTGGAGGGCTTCGGTCCAGCCCTTGATTACGCCATTGACGGGGAAAACCGCGGGCTCCTCGCGCGCATACGAGCTGTCGAATTCGGTTCCATCTAGCAGCGTGCCGCGGTAGTGCGTTTTCACCTGGTCGGTTGCTTTCGGTGTTGCGCCATCGCCTTCGGTGACGACAATGTATTGCAGGCCGCTTTCGGTCGTCTTTACGCCGGGCTTCTTCGCGTTGTCCGCGAGAAACGATTTGCCTTCCTCGATGTTCTTCGCCATTGCTGCTTTCCGCTTTTCCATCTGCGCGGCTTGATGGGCCTCGAAGACCGTTTTCATTTCGTCTTCCGACATAGCGGGTTTGCGTCCATTCGCGACATCGTCGATGGCGCGGTAGAACGTTTCCGGATTAACCGTCAACTGGTTTTGACCCAATTTTGTGGCCACATCCGCGCCGACGATATAGGAAAGCTGGCCCAGGAATTTTTCGTCGCCAGTGACGAGTTTTGGCGCGCCTTCAGTGGGGTTTGCTTCTTGGGCGGCGCCCATCTGTTTTTGGTATTCCTGGATGACCTTCATCATTTCTTCATCGGTCATAGCCGGTTCCTTGCCTCCTGATATATCCCCGAAGCCCATCAGGAAGCGTTCCTTTACCAGCGGGATGCCATTGCCCTTGATATTGGTGCCGACATCCGCGCCGATCATGTACGAAAATTTGTCTTCATCGGATTCCAATACTATCGGGGCCACATCATCACTCTTTTCCGCTGGTTCGCCCGCGGCCGGCTTTGCCGCGGCGGCAGGGGCATCAGTTTTCGTTGCCTCTTTTTTCACGTCGTCCTGTGCCAGTGCCGCGAACAGCGGTGAGCACGAAACAATGACAGCCGCAAACAAGGCACTAAGGCCTGCTTGTGTCTTCACGGGAATCTCCTTGTGATTTTGGGTTGGATACAAACCCGATAGTTTCGCACAGACGCTTGTGCCAGCACAAAATAAACGAGACAACTGGCCACTATTTGATTTACAAGAGCTCACGCCAGGACCCATTTTGTCATTTCAGGGAGGGCGCGCGTCCTCGCGCGCTTGCGTCCCGGTGTCGCCCACCTTTACCTTTCCACGAGATTTCGTTAGCGTAGTGCTGGGTTGCGGAATCCAGGGGTACACACTGATGAAATGGTGGGTCATCGTCGCTTTCGCTATGTTGTTTATTCCGGTATTCGCGGAAGACACCGCGCCGGCAGCCACGTCTACCGGGGACGTCTCGACCGCGCAAGCTGAGCCCGTCATGCTTCCTCCCCCCTCGGATGAAGCGGTGCGTTTCTATCGGACTGGCAATGCATTGTGGGGATTTCGCACTTTGTGGGGACTGCTCGTGCCCGCGGTTATCGTGTTTACCGGTCTGTCTGCCCGTATGCGGACCGTGGCGCAACGTATCGGCAAACAATGGTTTTTTGTGATTGCGGCATACGTTGTCCTGTTCACCCTGCTGACTTTCCTTATTGATTTGCCGTTGAGCTTTTACAGCGACTATGTGCGGATGCACGATTTCGGACTGTCGAATCAGACCTTTGGTAAATGGGTATACGATTCGATAATGCAACTGGGCGTAGTGGCGTTCACCGCGGCAATGTTTCTGTGGGTACCCTATTTGCTGCTGCGGAAATCGCCGAAACGCTGGTGGCTTTACACGGGACTGCTGATGTATCCGTTCTTTGCGTTTCAACTGCTGGTCAGCCCGCTTTGGATCGATCCGCTTTTCAATACCTTTGGTCCGATGAAGGACAAGGCACTCGAGGCGAAAATTCTTGCCGTTGCCGATCGCGCTGGCATTGAAGGGAGTCGCGTCTTCGAGGTTGACAAGAGCATTGATACAAAAGCATACAACGCCTACGTGACGGGAATGTTCAACAGCAAGCGTATCGTGCTGTGGGACACGACGATCAAGGGGCTGAGCGAACCACAAGTCTTGTACGTGATGGCGCACGAGATAGGGCACTTTGTCCTCGGGCACACGTATTCTGGCATTGCGGTGTTCGGGACGTTATATCTGATCGCGTTTTATTTTGTTCACTTGTCGTCGGGATGGATACTGCGGCGGTATGGAAACCGCATTGGGTTCAATGAGCTCTCCGATATCGCTTCGTATCCGCTTATGATTCTTCTCATCAGCATTGCCTTACTGGTGCTGCAACCTTTCGCACTTGCGTACAATCGCCACCAGGAACATGAGGCGGACCGGTTTGGTCTCGAACTAACGCAGGACAACCATGCCGCCGCGTCGGCGTTTGCGAAGATGTATAAAGACAACCTCGGATATCCCAACCCGCACCCGATCATCAAAATTCTTCGCGCGTCGCATCCGCCGCTGGGCGAACGAGTAGATTTCTGCAACACGTATAAACCCTGGGCGGACGGATCGGCAATGCGGTATGCCGGCATGTTCCAGCCCGGACCAACGCTCCTGGAAGAAACCAAAACCCCAGAGGGAGGGAATCGATGAATTGGCATCATTATGTGTTGGGCTGCGTGGCTGTTTGCGGGTTCGCGGGATGCAATCCTCAAGGCGCGGGCCCGGCCGCAATCGCCGCGTCAACACCGGCCGGAGGCGCCGCGCATATGGTTTCGTTCCAAAAAGACGTTAAACCAATTCTCGATGTGCATTGCAGTGACTGCCACCTCAGCGGCAAGAAAAAAGGTGGTTACAGTCTCGACAGCCACGTGAGCGCTATCGAAGCGGGCGCAAAAGGGGCGCGCATAGTCGCGGGAAGCAGCGCGTCCAGCAATCTCATCCAACGCGTTCAGGGTGCGGACGGGGTAAAAAGAATGCCGCCGAAGGGCGAGATGCTTTCCGCCGCGGATGTCGCAATAATTGCTGGTTGGATTGATCAAGGCGCTTCACTGGAATAATGTGAGTTGAATAACCGCTAAGTGGGTTTTAGGTCGATACACTGGAGACTGCTCCATGAAAGGAACTTTAGCCGTGAAAGTTTTTCTGCCTGCATTTTTCCTGGGGCTCGCCGTTGCGAGCCCGGCGTTCGCGCAACAAACTGATTTGCCCTATACTCGCGAGATCAACGTCGTGTACGACGAGGTCCACGGGACCGGTCTCGTCGCGGATATTTTCAGGCCTACCGGCACGCCCAACGGACTTGGCATCATTGACGTGGTCTGCGGCGCATGGCACTCGGATCGCGGCAAGTTGCGAGACCACGAGGCCGGCCAGGTGTTCAACATTTTCACGCGGCGCGGGTACGTAGTTTTCGGGATGCGCCCGGGATCGGTCACGAAATATTCCGGCCACGAGTTGGCCGAGCACGTGCGATCCTCGATTCGGTGGGTAAAGGCGCATGCGGCCGAGTACGGCGTCGATCCCAATCGCATTGGAATGATGGGCGCATCCGCGGGCGGACACCTCGCCTTGCTGGCCAGCGTGACGCCGGAGGAAGCGAAGCCGGACGCAAAAGAAGACGTGGATCGCGTCGATACGCGCGTGAAAGCTGTGTCCGTATTTTTCCCACCAACGGATTTTGTGGATTGGGGCGGAAAGAAGCCCGACTATTCCAGGACGATTGGGAACCTGTTGTTTACGGGCGGTGTGGGTGATCGCAGTCAGGAAGAAATTGATGCAAAGGCCCGCGAACTTTCGCCGCGCTACCGCGTGACGGCCGGGGCGCTGCCGCCGTACATGATCTATCATGGCGACGCCGATCCCATGG
>JAWXCN010000185.1:0-5682 GCA_034408725.1 Candidatus Hydrogenedentota bacterium | reverse complement strand
TGAAGCCGGTGAATTCTTTGCCGTTGTCGACCGTCAGGGTGCGGCGCAGACGCTTGGAAATCCGGCCGAATGCGTTCCTGGCGGCCTTGCACATGGACGCGGCGCATTTGTCCCGCATGAGGGCCGCAATGGTGTAAAGACTCTTGCGTTCGACGAAGGTTGCAATTGCCCCCCGGTGGTTTTTGCCAATGACCGAATCGCCTTCCCAGTCTCCGAAGCGGGATTGTTTTTCGACAGCGGCGGGGCGCTCATGAATGAGTACCCGGTCTTTGATGATGCCCCGATTGCTCTTGGAATTGGCGCGTTTTTGGCGTTTTCTGTGGGACTGGCGCAACTTTTGATAAAGAATACCCCCGGCGCGCTTTTCGGCGTAAACGTAAGCGTAGATGGTTTCGTGCGAGACCCTCATGCTGGCATCTTCGGAGAAATCGATGGGCAAACGCCCGGCAATCTGTTCGGGAGACCACTCATCGGCCAATCTGTCCTTGACATGCTCCTCAAGAACGGCATTCGACAGCTTGCGGTTTGGCCTGCAGGCTTCTCGACGACCGAGGTGTTTGCGTTGCGCATTGACGGCAGTATAGCGCCCGGAAGGCCCGGCGTTGCGCGCTATTTCCCGCCGGACCGTACACACGGGCCGCTTCAACTGATTCGCTATATGTTCAACACCGAAATGGTTGACGAGAAGAGATTCGATTGTTACCCGGTCCGATGGCGTAAGATGTTCGTGTGGCACCGTAAGGTCTCCTCGGTTGAATGAAGCATCAAGAACTCCATCCTACCCGAAGCGCCTTTCGGTGCCCGTTCTACATTTCCCCCGGCCTTCCGCTGCCGGTGCATTTAAACTTTGAATCCGCGTGATTCGGAATGGGTTCTACTAGGGAACCCTATTACGAACCCTGATCTAGGGGTGGAATCGGGGACAGTGCTCTGGCATAGCAGCGACCGCGACGAGGTATATCGCAAAGCGATAGAGTTGCGGCCCGAGAGGTTCGCCATCGTATTTACTGGAGAGATGCCGCTGGATACCGCGATCGTATTATGAGCACACCGTTCGATCCTCGGCGCGGGCTGGTAGTTGTTTCGGCGGAGGTCGTTTGGCCCTATGGTAGTGCGGTGGTTTCGATGGCGTTGGATACTGGTGCTACCGGAAGCATGCTGAACGCTGCATTATTGGTTGCGCTAGGTTATGATCCTGCATTGGTGCCAGACCGCGTTCAAGTTACGACTGGAAGCGGGGTGGAATTTGTGCCGCGCGTCTATGTGGAGCGTCTGACGGCACTCGGCAAGGTTCAAGAAACAATCGGAATCCTCTGCCATACATTACCAACCAGCGCGACGGTTGATGGCCTTCTTGGCCTCGACTTTATGCGCAACATGTGTCTTCAAATCGATTTCCGTGTCGGCACCATTTCATTGGAATGAATTGCTTCCGCTGAAGTTTTTGGGTCTCAACTTAAAGCCTCGCAACCCCACTCGGGTTGAAACTCAGTGGGTTGACGACGTACCCCAAGGTAGTGCCGCGCGTCGCAACTGCGAGCTGCACGCCAAATTCCCATTCGGGATGAAGTGTCTGGCTTATGTTAGGCGCTGTTAGTCACCAATTCCCGAAATTGGTGTCTATACTGGCAAAGGAGAACTTTTGCCATGTTTCGTTTGGGAAAAAGCGCTGACCGGGAAGTTGTTCGGCGGGTGTTGTCGGGACGCCAGGATCAGTTCGAGGAGCTGGTGCGACGGCATATGCCGATGGCGCAGGCCATCGCGATGTCCCGTCTGCGCAACCCCCAGGATGCGGAGGATGCCGTTCAGGAATCTTTTCTCAAAGCATACCGTGGGCTAAACACGCTCCGTGAACAGAACCAGTTCGGTGCGTGGCTTGCCGTCATCGTGCGCAATACATGCAACAGTGTCGGCCGCAAAAACAGTGAGGTAACGGAGCCAATCAGCGATTCGGTCGCCGGACGGGAGACGCTTCCCGCGCAGATTGAACGAAATGAAACGCGGAGACTCGTTCGCACGCGCCTGGATCAATTGGAAGAAAGTGATCGCGAAATTCTGTTGCTTCATTATTTCGCGGGCAACAGCACCCGCGACATCGCAGATTTGCTGCAGATTACCCGTGATGCGGTGAAGAAACGGCTACAACGCGCGCGCGAAGCGCTGGGCCGTGAACTGCTGCGGGACATCGAACCTCGAACGGACGAACTGAATCGGCGCGACAAACAGGCGCGCGCGATTATTGCGGCTATTCCGCTGGGGGCGACACCCTGGACCGCGCTGGCTTCGACGGGCGCCGCGGCGGCAGTTGGTGTGGGTGCGGTGGCAAAGATTATCGGCGCTATCGCGACAGTCGCTCTGGCGCTTGGAACGATTCCGTTTGCCGTGGGCGGGTGCGACGAGTGGAACGGATCAAAGACCGCAGGAAATCAAGATCGTGGCGATACGCAGACGACCGATGCGATAGATGTGACTTCAACAGAACCCACCGTGTCAATTGCGGCGATCCCCGAAACTGGCGATGGCGCCATCGCTGGGAGTGTCCGGCTGGAAAAGACGAAGGAATTCGTTTCCGGTGCGACGGTGGTGCTCGATACAGGGGGTTTCCAAAGATACCGGGAGAACACCAAACCCGGGCGCACCGCACGCACAACCGATTCCGGACTCTTTCAATTCGACAGACTTCCCGCAGGTAGCTACACCCTTCGCGTGGAGGCGCCAAACACGTTTAGCTTTAGTAAGCAAATGGAGGTTGAATCATCGTCTAGCCAAACGCTCGATGTTGAACTTGAGCAAATGGCCGCCATTTCCGGCCGTGTATTGGATAAAGAAACCGGGATGGGGGTAGCTGGCGTGCGCGTGTATACCGACAGTGAACTTGAAACGACATCGGGAGACGATGGCTCCTATACGTTATCCAGTCTGCGCTCCGGGAAACACCGAATTTACCGTGGCGCAATCGGTCAATACGCGCACATGATCGAGGGGGAAGACAAACGCATCCAGGTTGAATCGGGCGATTCGATTGGCGGCATAGATTTTCCGTTGAGCGAGGGGATCACGATCTTTGGAAGTGTTCTGGACGAAAACGATCAACCCGTGCCGGACTTCACGCTGAGGTATGGACTGATCAATATGTCGTTGCAATTGAACGTTACCAGTGATGAAGACGGCCGGTTTGAGCTGCCGAACATACCGAAACGCTGGGGGGTTTGGTATGACCTTGATTCTCCGTCACGCGAGCAAGGCATGACACTCCCCGATGATAAAAATTTTCAATCGGGCGTAGAGGACATGATGGATGTTGTGATCAGGCCAGTGCTCGGGGCGGTCATATCTGGGCACGTCGTAACGTCGAATGGAACAGGCGTCGCAGGGGCGGTCATCAAGAATGCAGGGAAGACGGACGCCAATGGCGCATTCACAAGCCCTCCAATATACCCTGGCACATATACGCTATCGATGGAAATTCCCGCGCAAGGGGGCTACGCAGCATCACCGCCGCACGAGTTGGAAACTATCACGTTGCGGCCCGGCGAAAAGCGCACCGGCCTGCGCTACATCTACGACCCGGAAGCAGGTTTGAGTATCGCTGGCCACATATTCGACTCCGAAGGCAACGCCTTGGAAGGAGTATCGTTCGCCGTGATGAGCGAGCAACATCAAACGCGCGCTACCACGGACAAAAATGGAGCGTTCTTCATCAACGGTCTGCAGGACCATATCTATCAAATCGCATATTTCGACTATGGCGGTCGCACGTACTATGAAGGCGAACGCGTCCCTGCCGGCACGCAGGATGTCGAAATCCGCCTGAATCTGGAGTCGGCGCCGAAGCCGGGCGGGCCGATAGTAGGACGCGTGGTTGACGCGCAAACCGGGGAGCCAGTCAAATCGTTCGGCTATGATCTCCGCGAAGGTATCTACGTGGAGCTTGATCCTGCTGCGGTCAATCGAACCGGCTTTTGGGATCTCAGCGTGCCGCTGGCGCATCAAGTGACTGACAAGGATGGCGCGTTCAGTTTCTCCACCTATGCTTCTGGTCCCCACTCGTTGTTGGTCATGGCCTCGGGATACGCCCCATACACCGGCGTGGTCGAGGCAGGCAGCAGCGGCGTTGTCATTGCGTTGGAACTAGGTGCACGCGTAGAAGGCCTCGTGCTCGACGCGTCAGGACAACCCGTCGCAGATGCGATCATCATCCGCGGAGCTCTCGAATCTTTCCACCTCATTGGAACCTTGGAACCCAATCGGGCCAACGTGCTCGCCGTGTCTGGCAGAGACGGGACGTTTCGCATAGACAATTTTGGACGTGATGTGCTGCTATGGTCCGCTGTACACCCAGAACACGGGATCGTTTCGCAAACCGTCACGCCTTCCTTGGAAAAGGACAACGTCGTGTTTGAATTCCCGCCCACGGGGGGATTGCGCGGCGTGATCACCATTGGCGAGACGCCAGGCGTTCGCTGCGGGTTAGAATTTAACGATCCCGCGCTCGGGGTCAGGGGAAATTTCCTGGGTGATGAGGCGGGCAACTACAGTGTAGCAGGGCTGTCGCAGGGAGAATACTCGGTAACTTTCACCGTTACTATAGCGTCGAACGGCAACTACGCAAGCTGGCAGAAAATCGTGGACAGCCACATCCCCACTGGGGAACCAATAGAACTCGATGTGGATTTCCCGGAGGCCACATCCACGCTAACGGGCGTCGTTACGCTAAACGGACAACCGATCTCCGCCGTATCCAACGTTCGCATCGATTATCCGGCATTGAATATCGCCGGCAGCCGGGATGTGGACATCAAACCGGATGGAACCTATCGAATAGACCGCCTACCCTCCGGCGACGCCGTGATTCGTTTCCCGGAGAGTTGGGAAGGTGTGCAATTCGATCACAACGAGATTTCGATATACATACCAGAGAACGCTGTTTTGGAGTACGACGTAGTATTGCAAAGCAGGTGAGCGTAAAAGCGATTGGCCATTACGCAGAATTTCGCAGAGGGAAGATTCGAACCACAGATGGGTGACGATGAACACCGATATGCGACATTGACTGGTTTCCAAATTTCCGTTCTTAGCTGGTTCCCAAATTTCCATTTGGGAACCCGATCTTGAAAAGCTCCGATTTGCGTCTTGCATCCTGATTCCACAATGTGCCAAAGCAGAAGCTTTTCGGGAGTGCATTCCCAAATGGAAATTTGGGAACGAGTGAAAAAAGCTTCGCTTTGCATCTCGCCAATTTGTCATCGTTTAAGCTGCGGGTTCCGTCGCTGCCGACGCCTCCGATGTGCGACGCGCTTGCATTCGGGTAATCGTCGATCATGCACGCGCCGAATCGGAATTCAGCGCTACATTAGCGGAGCTTCAGAGTGATTGAACACGTTTGGCAGGTTCAATGCAATCCTTTCAACCGTCGTTCCATTTCGCGGAGGGGCATGAGATCGCCTTTGCGGGAGGCGGATTCGATGCCGGTTTTGTAGGCCGCACGGGCTTCTTCGATGCGGTGGAGAAATTCGTAGCATTTTCCGAGGTTGAGGTATGCGACGGAATAGTCCTTTTGAACCTCAGTGGCGCGGTGGAGGTGGGGGAGCGCGTTTTCGTATTCGTTGAGGTGGATATAGGCCATGCCGGTACCGAACGTGGCGAGCGGGTCATCGGGGTCGAATTAGAGCACTTCTGCGA
>JAWXCN010000184.1:0-12165 GCA_034408725.1 Candidatus Hydrogenedentota bacterium | reverse complement strand
CTTGTAAAAGAGCAGTGAGTCATCCTCGAGCGCGATAAAGCCGTGGGCAAAGCCCGCCGGAATCCACATGGCAAGGCCGGACCCGCCGCGAAGCTCCCTGCCCACCCACTTCCCATACGTTGGCGAACCGTTCCGCAAATCTACCGCAACGTCGTATACCGCCCCCGCGAACGCATGCACGAGCTTCCCCTGACCGTGCGGCTCGATTTGGTAGTGCAGTCCCCGGAGGGTGCCGCGCCCGGACTGGCTCAGGTTGTCCTGCACAAATTCCGTGGGGAGACCCGCATCATTCCAATTTTGGGAGGCGAATACCTCCGTAAAATAGCCGCGATTGTCGCGATAGACCGGCGACTCAATCAGCAACACATCGGGAATTTCGGTCGTGACAACTTTGACCGGCATATAACTTCTCCATCAACAAGCAACACTATTGGAAGGCACGAGTCTAATTTATCTTTCACATTTAAGCAACGTGCCTTGCACGGACTCCAGTGCCTACAGTAGGCTTGGGGCGCATTCGAGCTTTAGCGGATTTGGCAGGGCGATAGAAGGCGGAAGCATGATAACCAAGGCAGTAATTGCGGCAGGTGGGTTGGGGACACGCATCCGGTCCGTCACGGGAGACCAGTTGCCAAAGGCGCTGGTTCCGGTAGGCGGTGAGCCGATTGTGTTCCGGCAACTCAGACTGTTGCACCGGTATGACGTCAATGAAGTAATCCTGCTTGCGGGCCACCTATCCGGACAATTGCGCGAAGCCATCGCCCCAATGGCCTCGAGCCTCGGCATGCAGACACATTTTCTAATCGAGGATAAACCCCTCGGCACGGCAGGCGGACTTCCCGCGGCGCGCGAACTCCTTGGCAACGATCACTATTTATTCCTCTGCGGCGATATCGCCGTGGACATGGACCTGGAACGCTTGTCGGCCGTCCACATCGGCTCGCTCGCGGCGGCAACTATTGTCGTGCACCCCAACGATCACCCTTACGATTCGGACCTCGTCGCGGTGGACGAAAATGAGTGCGTGACCGCGATCATGCCGCGCGGCAATCGTCCACCGGGGTACTACCGTAACCTCGTGTTTGGCTCGGTATATTGTCTTTCACCGCGCGTTGTGAATTTCATCGAGCCAGACAAAAAACAGGACCTGAACAACGATATTTTCCCGCACATGATATCCGTTGGCGAACGCCTCCGCGCATACAACACGCCGGAATACTTAAGAGACGTGGGTACAGCGGAACGCCTTGCGCGCGTAGAAGCGGATATTATTGCCGGGCTTTTGGAAACGCTGCATTGGTCGAATCCGCGCCCCGCGGTTTTTTTCGACCGCGACGGCGTACTCAATGTTGAACGCGGCGGGCGCGGTGTCACGCATATCGACGAACTCGAATTACTACCGCGTGCGGCGGACGCGGTAAAAATTGTGAATGACGCCGGACAACTAGCAATCGTCGTGACAAACCAGTCCGCCGTTGCCAAGGGCTTCATGACGCCCAAGTATCTTGAACGCATTTTCGCAAAGCTGGAAACGGAGTTGGGCGAGCACGGCGCAAAACTGGACCGCATTTATCATTGCCCGCACCATCCCGAAGAAGGATTTCCCGGTGAAGTGCCGGAACTGAAGATCGCATGCGAATGCCGCAAACCAAAACCTGGCATGCTACTCCGCGCGGCACAGGAACTTCCCATCACGCTTGCCGATTCGTGCTTTATCGGAGACACCCAACGCGACGTCGTTGCCGCGCAACGTGCCGGCGCCTTTGCATACGGCGTGCGCACTGGCCGCGCCTGCCGCGATTGCATCGGAGGTGTCGAGCCACTGTTGATGTTCAATGACGTTTGCGAAGCGGCGCACTACGCCATCTACGGTGTACCCGAAGCCGTCTATGTCATTCAGGATATCAAGGCGAAACGAAGCGGAAACGAAGACAAACCGTTCACGCTAACCGTGTGCGGCCCCCAGGCAAGCGGGAAAACAATGCTCGCACACGACGTCGCCCGCCGTCTTCGCCGTGTCGGCCTTTCCGTAAATCATCTCTGTTGCGACGACTGGCGCCGCTTTCACGGCGGTGAAGGCGCGCTGATTGGTGGACCGGAAACGTATGATCAAATGGTCGATTCCTTCGCACTGGGCGAACCGCACTGCATCACCGTAGACAACCGCCCGCTGGACGACACTGCCGAAATCAATATCATTGAAGGGTTGTATGCCTGTCCGCCAGGACTGCGATCGCGGATAGACTTTTCCGTCTACGTTGATGCGCACGATTTTGTGTTGGAAGACCGGCTTACCCTGATTTATGGTTGGATGGGCAAACGCGCGGACGCCATTGAAGAGGCCGTCGGCCGCGCGCGCTGCGAGGAATGGCACGCCGTGCGGCAGCAGATCGATCTCGTAGATTTGACCGTGCGCCTCTCTCCCCTGTCTCCCCTACCTTCCCAATAAGTGGACAACCCGCCACCTCCCGTAATCGTAATCGTCCTCGTAATCGGAACCACGGCGTGATTCGTCTCGCCCGATGCGATAAACTACCCCTTCCAGCGCCTGTCGAACTCAAAAGGAATTGCGCGCAATGTCGTATGTTCAGCCCGTCAATGACTATCTCGCGGGACTCGTCCGCGTGCTCGAAAACCTGGATCGGGACCAAATCAGCAATTTCTGCGCATTGCTTGACAGCGCGCGAGACGAAAGCCGCCAGATATTCATTTTCGGTAATGGCGGTTCCGGCGCGAATGCTTCCCACATCACCGGCGACCTCGTAAAGGGCGCGAGCTACAAACGCGACAAACGGTTCAGAATGATGTGCCTGAACGATAACGACGCCGCCGTGCTTGCGTATGCCAATGACGTCGGCTACGACGACGTATTCGTCGAGCAACTCAAAAACTTCTTCAATCCCGGCGACGTTGTCATCGGCATTTCCGGCAGCGGCAATTCTGAAAATATCCTTCGCGCCATGAAATTCGCAAACGAACATGGCGCGGAAACCGTCGGATTCTGCGGGTATCCCGGCGGCAAACTGGAATCAGTGGTAAAGCACGTTGTGCATGCCAACATCCGCGACATGCAATGGGCGGAAGACGTGCATCTCATCGTCGGTCATATCGCGATGAAATGCCTGGGCGGGGCGTGCTACTAGTGTCATGAATCCCAAATCCTTGGCAAAAGTCACGCGCATAATCCGATCTTCAAAGTCCCCCTTTGAAGAGGGATTTAGGGGGATGTAAGGTCCAAACTTCATATCGAACGAATCTCAAACTCGGGACACTAGCAGTCAGCATTCGATGTGCGAAGTTCAACTATTTTAAATCCTGACGCCCCGTGATCAATCGCGCAGACCGGTTCCAGGATAAGTAGCTCCACGACCATTGCATTAACACGAGCACCCGGTTTTGAAACTGCACCAGATACATCAGATGAATGAATAGCCACATGATCCACGCAATGAACCCGGAAACGTGGAGCCGCGAAATCTGCGCCACGGCACGCGCCCGCCCGATGGTCGCCATGCTCCCGCGATCCCGATAACGAAATGGCGGCAGCGTTCCGCCTGATAGTTTCCCGGCGACAAGTTTCGCGACGTACTTCCCCTGCTGAATTGCTACCTGGGCAACTCCCGGCAACGGGTTGCCGTCTTCATCGGCGCACGCGGCCATGTCGCCAATGACAAAAATTTCCGGATGCCCGTTTACGGAAAGATCGCGCTCGACCGTGATTCGCCCGCCACGGTCTGTTTTCGCCCCAGTTGCCTGCGCCAATTCGCGCGCGACCTGTGTCGCGCCGACCCCTGCCGCCCACAGCACGGTCTGCGCCTTAATGGTTTCGCTTTCTTCCCCACAACGAAGTTCGACTTCACCCGGACGGATTCCAACCACGAGCGTCCCTAGTTTTACCTGCACGCCCAGACGCTCCAGAGATTCCAGTGCTTTTTGGGATAAATCGTGAGGAAACGGCGGTAGGACGCGCTCGTTATGCTCCACCAGAATGACCCGCGCATCACTGGGCTTAATTGTCCGGAAGTTATCAAAGAGTGTATGTACCGCTACCTCTTTGATCGCGCCGGCCAGCTCAACGCCCGTCGGCCCCGCGCCAACAATGACAAAGGTCAAAAGCGATTTAACGCGCTCCGGATCGGTTTCGCGCTCCGCTTCCTCGAACGCCAAAAGAAACCGGCGCCGAATTTCAGTCGCTTCTTCAATCGATTTAAGTCCGGGCGCAAGCTCCTCCCACGCCTCGTTTCCAAAATACGAGTGCCCCACGCCGGCGGCAACGATGAGCGTGTCATACGAAATACGGGTCCCATCCTTGAAATGCAGCAGCCGGTTCGCCGGGTCGAATGCAATGACTTCTTCGAGAATAACGGTCGTGTTGCGTTGACGCTTCAAAACCCCGCGCAACGGCGAGGCAATATTCGCAGGGGACAACGCGCCCGTCGCCACCTGGTACAACAAGGGCTGAAAAAGGTGAAAGTTTCGTTTGTCCACCAATGTCACCCGCATGGGCGCGCGACGCAATGCAATCGCGGCGTTTAACCCCCCAAAACCCCCGCCAACAATCACGACGTGGTGCTCGACGGACAATACAGCCTCCTTCCGCGGAATATCTGCGCAGTGGACTGAATACGGAACAAATTCGTGCCCCACGATACTTCCCGTGAATCGGGCGCACAAGCCAATTGAATCGATGGTATACTTTTGTTGTAAGTTCGAGTGCAGATTTCCCGGTCGAGCCAATGCCAAAAACAATGCCAAAGAACCAGTTATTAGTGACAGATCACGTGCCAATCGACCTACCCATTTGGCGGGAGGCGCTACTTGGCGTAGATTACATTCGGCTTAAAGCGTCGCGCATCTATTATGGCCGGGGCATTCCCAAAGGTGACGGTTCACCCGTCGTGCTCGTCCCAGGGTTCCTTGGAATCGATCTCTACCTCGTGGAACTTTATGGCTGGTTGTGGCGAATCGGGTATCAACCGTACATGTCTCGCATCGGCCAAAACGCCGAATGCCCCAACTTACTTGTCGATCATCTGTCGAAAACCATATTGCGCGCGCGCCGCGAAACGGGCAAGCGAGTACAACTGATCGGCCACAGCCTCGGCGGTGTAATCGCGCGCGGCGCGGCAATGCAACACCCCGATGTCGTCGCGGGCGTGATTACGCTCGGTTCACCCGTTCGAGGTGTGCGCGTTCATCCCTGGGTGCTCGGCAGCGCCGAGCGCGTCCGGAAACGCATCCACAATCGCCGCCACCTCTTTCCAGCGCAAACGCCGCACGAACCCGGGTGCTATACATCCAAATGCGCCTGCGGATTCTCATGCACCTGGCGCGAAAGTTTCCCGGACACCGTCCGCGAAACCGCCATCTTCACTAAAACCGACGGCATCGTCGATTGGAAGGTCTGTGTCAACCGCGACCCCAAAACCAACTTCGAGGTTTCCGGCACCCACTGCGGTCTCGCATGGAATCCCGAGGTCTACCGCATCATCGCAACACAACTCGCCGTTCCCCCACTCCAGAAACGCAAGCCTCGCACTGCCCGCACCAGAGCCGCCTGATTTTCATTCTTGTTTGCAGCACCACCAGTGGGGTTGCCCTGTTTTGACGGACACGTAGGGGTAGAATGGTTCAAGGAGACCCGACGTGTCACGACGCAAATATGATGGTGAATTCAAGCGCGACGCAGTAGAGTTGTTACTCGGCGGCGGCAAGGAACTGAAGCCGCTTGCCCAGGATTTGGGTGTTTGTCCTGGCACATTGCGGGATTGGCGAGACCGGTATCTACGAGAGCGAGACCCCCAGGGGCCCCCGAGGGGGCCGGTGTCCGCAGACTCGGCCGAGGAACTTCGGCGGTTGCGCCGGGAAATCGAAACGCTCAAGCGCCAGCGGGATATCTTAAAAAAAGCCTTGGGCATACTTTCCGAACAGTCGCCGGAAAGTATGCCGTGATTGGCGGTTTGGCGACGACATATTGCGTTCGTGAGCTGTGCGAGGTCGTGGGTGCTTCGCGCAGCGGCTATTACGCTTGGTAGTCCCACCATTGCCACCCACGCTGAATCCTGCGCCATCTGATCCCGCGGTAGAAGCGCTGTATGTTACAGATGGAATTATCGAGTACACCAATATGGGAGACGTCCCGTTGGGCGATGCGTTGGACGCGCTACTTGGTGAACTGGGCCTCGCATACGAACTTCATCCCGACTTCATCTGGGTTACGTCTCCGGACAATATGGGTAAAAATAACTGGGCTGATCCGGTCGCGCCTTCAGGCGAAGTCGTTTTAATTGAAAAATTAAAGTTGCCAATGGCGATGGAGTTTTCAGACCAGCACGTTGTGCGCTCACTTCTTTTTGTCGAGCGATACTTGAAGTTCGATATCCGGTTCGATGCGCGTGCTGTCCCCGAACTCGCCAAGCGTCCACCCAATTCTCAACCTGCTTATTTTGTAATTGATAAGGGCATTCGCAAATCGACTGGATTTTTCCCGCACATAAAAATGGACATGGTTCCCTTAAGTGAAATTTTAAAAGCGCTTCTAATTCCCATGGACCTGACTTACACCTATGGTCCCGGTTATCTCGTCATAACGTCGCCGGAGTTGGCGGCAGCAACCAAATACGACGAGTGGAACAAGCAACCTTTCCTGGATGTCGAGGAGCCGCCTGTCTCCACCAACTGAAATTGACGAGATGGTATGGCGGTTGCTGCTCTTTACACGCGGGTATCCACTACAGCCATCAGTTGACAGCCGGATGAATTCCGGGGACAATAAGGCTGGAATAGTATTATCATGGAGTTTTAACGTTATGGCACGAGGCGATCATCTCAGGGTTTGGCGCAATGGCTATTGGCACCACGGCATCGACTGTGGCGACGATACCGTCATTCACTACACCGGCGAGTTGTTTAACTCAGCGGGCGCGGCGGTCCGCCGCACCTCCCGCGAAGCCTTTGCAAAAGGCGGGGTCGTTCGCCGCGTTAAATCCGACTCGGCATACGACTCGGAGGGGATTATCGCGCGCGCGGAAAGCCGACTCGAAGAGATGCGTTACAGCGCCATCTTTAACAACTGCGAACATTTCGCCCATTGGTGTACAACGGGTACGAAGCGCAGCCGACAGGTTAACCGCGCCATTACCGCGGCCACCGGCGTCGCCGTAGCAGCGTTCACCGTCGCGGGAACCTTTGCGTTCGCCAAAGCCCTCGCCAAGGGAAAAGGACGCGCATAACCGCCCGCGCGCGTATAGTGGAGAAGCGAATGGCCCTGTTAGGGGCAATCGCGCTTAGTTTTTATGCAATCCATGCCAGCTACCACGTCTTTCACGGCAAACCCGAAAACTCGCTCTGGGCCTGCCATCTTGGGGCGGCAATCGTGGGAGTGGGGTTTCTCATTTCCTCCCCAACAACGTCTGGAATCGGCACTCTATTTCTCGCGATGGGCACGCCGCTATGGCTTCTGGATTTGGCTGCCGGCGCGGAATTCTTCCCCACCTCCTGCCTGACGCATGTTGGCGGGCTGGTTATCGGTCTCTACGGCGCCACGCGCCTGGGCGTGCCTCGCGGCGTTTGGTGGAAGGCATTGATTACCCTTGCCGTTCTGATCGGTCTGAGCCGGCTCCTGACGCCGGCGTCGGCAAACGTAAATGTTGCGTTTGCTGTTCAGCGCGGCTGTGAAAGCTTTTTTCATTCCCACGCAACCTTTCTCGCCATTATTATGTTCCTAGCCGGTGGATTCTTCTTTATAATCGAACATGCGTTGCGCCGCTGGTTGGCGCCAAGCGATGCGCGAATCGAGGGTCCGTGAAAAAATCCATTGCACCAGAAGGCTTGCACGAGAACATCATCATGTGGGCGGCGATTGCCGGACTCTTCTTCGGCCTCATGCCTCCATACGTTTTAACCATTGTCGTCGTTGCAACATGGGGAATGCCCCCGTTGGAACCCGCGGACGAACAATCATTCCGTGCCGTGTACTTTCTACGACTGGTCATCGGCAATGTGCTTGGTCTGACAGCCGGGGCGTTCCTGGCGGCCGCGGCCGCAAATCTGGGCCTACGCATTGCAGGTAAACCCACCTATCCGCGGGGCGCGCTCGGTGGCGCTTTACTTGGCGGACCCGTAGGCGCGATAACGGCGGGCGTTTGTCCGCTCGTGCTTCTGCTCAGTTCGACCAATCACGACTGGGCGGTGACGATGATTCAACGATCACTTCTTGTAGGCGGGTTAATGGGTGTCACCAACGGAGTCTTCGCGGGAATTGTGATGGTTTACTTCATCAAGAAACGCGACGCCACTCGTTGATGCATACGCGGGGCAGCGCCTTGCTGATGGTGCTCCGCATTTTATTGCCCCCATGATTCGCGCTACGATACCGCCGTTTGCTGCAACCACGAGGGGAAGGAGAAGGGCCAAGCCATGAGTCAACTGGTAACGTACAGCCGAAAGGGCGCGATTGGGTTCATCACTGTGGACAATCCGCCGGTAAACGCGCTCAGCGTAGGAGTGCGCCGTGGCATAGTGGATTGTTTGAAACAAGGCGCGGACGACGCAGATGCGAAGGCGCTCGTGCTCATCTGCGCGGGCCGGACGTTTATCGCGGGGGCCGACATCACTGAGTTTGGCCGGCCACTCGAGGAACCGGACCTCAACGCCGTCATCGCAGCGCTCGAGAACTCGCCAAAACCCGTCATCGCGGCGATTCATGGCACAGCGCTCGGAGGCGGTCTCGAAACAGCGCTCGGATGTCATTACCGGTGCGCGGCGCCTTCCGCGCAAGTCGGTTTGCCGGAAGTGAAACTCGGAATCGTTCCGGGCGCGGGCGGCACCCAACGGCTCCCGCGTATCGCCGGCGTGAAAGCGGCATTGGAGATGATAACCGGGGGCGACCCGATTCCCGCCGCCAAAGCGCATGCGCTGGGAATCGTAGATGAGATCATTGACGAGAAATTGGAAGGCGCCGCGGCATTTGCGGAAAAAGTCGTCGCGGAAAAACGCCCGCTCCGCCGCATTCGCGACCTGCACGAAAAACTGGCTGAGGGGAAACAGTCTCCCGGGATATTTGATGAATTTCGTAAAGTGCTCGCACAAACCAAGCGGGGGTTTGAAGCGCCACAGCGTGGCGTGGATGCGGTCGAAGCCGCCGTAACTCTACCGTTCGACAAGGGACTCGAACGCGAACGCGAAATTTTCGGCGAGTGCCTGTTTTCTCCACAATCATTTGCGCAACGCCACATTTTCTTCGCCGAACGCCAAGTCTCCAAAATTCCGGACATACCGAAGGATCAATCCACGCTCCCCATACGGTCCGCGGCGGTCATCGGCGCGGGAACGATGGGCGGCGGCATTGCCATGAACTTCGTGAACGCCGGCATCCCTGTCGTGCTCATCGACAGCTCACAGGAATTCATCGACAAAGGTCTCGGCGTAATCAAAAAGAACTATGCGAATACGGTCTCGAAAGGAAAACTGACGCAGGAAAAAATGGACCAGCGCATGGGACTCATCACGCCCGCCACCAGTTACGACGCGATCAAGAACGTCGATATTGTCGTGGAAGCCGTGTTCGAGGAAATGGACATCAAGAAAGAGGTGTTCAAAAAACTCGATGCCGTGTGCAAACCGGAAGCGATCCTCGCGACCAATACTTCGACACTCGACGTGAATGAAATCGCCGCTGCCACCTCGCGGCCCGACAAAGTCATCGGCCTCCACTTCTTCAGTCCCGCCAACGTGATGAAGCTCCTGGAAATTGTGCGCGCGGAAAAAACCTCGAAGGAAACGCTCGCCACCGCGCTGGCGCTCGCCAAGACGATCAAAAAGGTCGGCGTGGTCGTCGGCGTGTGCGACGGCTTTGTGGGCAACCGTATGATCCACGGCTACGTGCGCGAAGCCATGTTCCTCCTCGAAGAAGGCGCGCTCCCGCAGCAGGTCGACAAAGTCCTGTATGACTTCGGATTTCCCATGGGTCCGCTACAAATGAGCGATCTCGCCGGACTCGACGTGGGCTGGCGCATCCGAAAACGACAGGCCGCGACCCGACCCAAAGATGAACGCTACTCGGCCATCGGCGATAAGCTATGCGAGCAGGGCCGCTACGGACAAAAAACCGGCGCGGGCTTTTACAAATACGAACCGGGCAACCGCTCCCCCATTTCTGACCCGGAAGTCGAATCGCTCATTGTCGCGGAATCGAAAGCGCAGGGCATCACGCGCCGCGACATTTCCGATGAGGAAATTCTCAAGCGCTGCATTTATCCGCTGATCAACGAAGGAGCGCGCATCCTTGAAGAGGGCATCGCGCTTCGCGCCAGCGACATCGACGTGATTTATATCTATGGCTACGGCTTTCCCGTATTTCGCGGCGGTCCGATGTTCTATGCGGACAGCACTGGCGTTGACAGCGTATGCGGCGACGTGCGCAAGTTCTTTACCACGCAAGGCAAACTTTGGGAAGTCGCTCCGCTACTGGAACGAATGGCACGCGAGGGCAAGAATTTTACCGTATAGTGATATTCATCACTTTTGTTGAAAACGCTGCTCCGGACCCGGCGCAGCGTTCTTTATTTTTGACCCATTCTTTGCTCAGCTTTGCATAAGACATCGTCAATTCCGAACGCTTGTGTGCCCGGCGTGACCATACACCTTCGATGCGCAACTTCCCAAGAGCGATACCTAATCCGTTTAAGCAACATAGGTTGCAGGCTCAAAACTCTCATTGGCAAGCATCTTGCCTTAACTCTTGACGCTGACGAATAGAGAAGCTGTTAAAAGGGGTTAAGACATGCAGACACGCTTCTGCCTGAGTTTCACATTTCCTGTGGGGGCGGCAATCAGCAGCCCCGTATTCGCCACCATCACGGCGGACTCAAACGGAAACGTGCAAAGCGAATTCAATCTGTTCCAAGAAAATTTCACGTCACCCGCTTCGCTCGAAGCGGTATTTGATGGCCCGGCCGGTTCAACGGAGCCCGTTGCGAAAATATATACCGATGGCGAAGCCTCCACGGCAAAGTCGCTTGCCGCCTTTGCAAATGGAAACAAGCACGGCTGGCACAACTGGCACGGTTGGGATTGGGGCGATTGGAACTGGAACGATTGGCATGACTGGCACGACAACGAAACCAACGTTGTGCCGGAACCTGCCAGCATGGCCGTCATGGGAATGGGCCTGGCTGCTCTCGCAGTTCGCCGGCGCTTTAGGAAGTAATCCTCCACTTCCGTTCCCAGCGATGGGGCCCGTTTCCCCCGAGCGGGCTCCATCCGTTTTTTCTCCCTAACGGTGATACTTTTGCGCGAATACCAACTGGGGTCCGCGTGTGTAGTTGGCGACAGTGAACATCTTTGGTTTGAACACCCCGTGCGCCATCGTTACACTGCCCATGCAACGCTGGACTGTCGAAACAGGAGCCCCGCCATGGAAATTTTACTCGTCATACTCGGGCTTGTTACCGCCATATTCGATCTGAGTGTAGGTGAATTCTTCGAAGCTTTATTCTTCATCTTTGATTTTTTCTAAACTCGTGATCAGTTCGATGGTTCGCCCCCTGGCAAAACGCGTGGTGATGATTTGCGCGCAGTGCGTCGTACTTGTTCACAGTCCCGCGGCGAACGGTTGCAAGCCTCGGGTCTGGTATGCGGCCACCTTCATCAATGCCGGACTGGATTAGGGCGCAGGCGGGTAATCAATGTGAATGCTAGGCCGGAAACGATACGTCTCGGCACATGCAGCGTGAAGACTACGACCTCTACGATGTTCTCGCCGAACTGGGCTGGGGCATGAACCCGCGGACGCGCCAAGATCGCGCGCTTGCGGTTCCGCCTCCTTCACCACGTATTGCCATATTTATGATTTAGGCGTACCGTTGCGTCGGGCTATTGATGATGATTACGCAGACCTGTCTCCTGGGTAATCCCTGTCCAAGACCCAAAGCTCGAGACGAAGGAGAGCGTCCATGTACTCGTTTCTGCGGTCCGCATTGCTGGTTACAGTCGGTGTAATCGTTGCAATAGGTATAACCACCCTCCCCATCCGGGCGGGGGACGATAACAAGGACCTTCGATCGCGCATCAGAAAGTTGGAGAAGACGGTCGCCAAGCTCGAAGAAAAGTTGGCGTATGTGCAGGTTATCGAAGGCCCGATCAACGGCTTGGCCGGTCCTCATT